>JBCDEC010000169.1:0-9969 GCA_039179965.1 Pseudomonadota bacterium | reverse complement strand
TTCGGATCATCCTGCGCCGCCGGGTTCACGATGTCATTGGAGCCAATGACGATGGCGACATCGGTCTCCGGGAAGTCGTCGTTGATCTCGTCCATCTCCAGCACGATGTCGTAAGGCACCTTGGCCTCGGCCAGAAGCACGTTCATATGACCCGGCAGACGTCCGGCCACGGGATGGATGGCAAACCGGACGGCCTTGCCCTTGGCCCGCAGCTTGCGGGTCAGTTCGCTCACCGCCTGCTGCGCCTGCGCCACCGCCATGCCGTAGCCCGGAATGATGATCACGCTGTCAGCATCGTTGAGCGCACCGGCCACCCCATCAACGGGGATCTCGACCATCTCGCCCTCGACCTCCATCTGCGGCCCGCTGGTCTCGCCAAAGCCGCCCAGGATCACCGACACAAAGGAGCGGTTCATCGCCTTGCACATGATGTAGGACAGGATCGCACCCGAGGATCCCACCAGCGCACCGACCACGATCAGTAGGTCATTGCCCAGCGAGAAGCCGATGGCCGCCGCAGCCCAGCCTGAATAGGAGTTCAGCATCGACACCACCACCGGCATATCGGCGCCGCCAATGCCCATGATCAGGTGATAGCCGATGAAGAGCGCCGCAAGCGTGAGCAACACCAGCGTCCAGCTGCCCGCACCGCCCAGGTAGGCCAGCATCAGAATGAGTGACAGCGCGGCAGCACCGGCGTTCAGCATGTGCCCGCCGGGCAGTTTCTTGGCGGCCGAATCCACCCGTCCGGCCAGTTTGCCATAGGCAATAACGGACCCGGTGAAGGTCACGGCCCCGATCCAGATCCCCAGGACGAGTTCGACCCGAAGGATGGTGATCTCCACGCCGGTCTTCTTGGCAATCAACTGGGCAAAGGACGACAGATCCGCCAGGATCTCCTTGGGCAGGCCCACGGCGGTCAGCCCGTCCGAGGCCACGGCGCCCAATGTCGCGCCATTCTCGGCAAAGAGCGATCCCATCTGATTGATCATGATGTCGGCATTGAAGCCGACAAAGACAGCGGCCAGACCGACGAGCGAGTGCATGATGGCCACAAGCTCGGGCATCTGGGTCATCTGCACGCGTGTGGCCAACTGATAGCCGACCATCGCACCCAGCGCGATCAGCACGACAGAGAACCACCACAACCCGCCACCGGGTCCGATCAGCGTCGCCAGTACGGCAATCGCCATACCGACAATCCCGTACCACACCGCGCGTTTTGCGCTTTCCTGCCCGCTCAGCCCGCCAAGCGAAAGGATGAAGAGCACTGCCGCAACCGCATAGGCTGCCAGAGTAAAACTAAAGTCCATAACCCGCCGCTCCTTAAGATTTCTGGAACATGGCGAGCATGCGCCGTGTGACGAGGAAACCGCCGAAGATATTGATCGCGGCCATAAAGACACCAACGGCCGCCAAGATCGTGATGAGCGCCGAGGATGACCCGATCTGGATCAACGCGCCCAGGATGATGATCGAGGAAATCGCGTTGGTGACCGCCATGAGCGGCGTATGCAGCGAGTGGCTGACGTTCCAGATGACCTGGAAACCCACAAAGACCGAAAGCACGAAGACAATGAAATGCGACATGAAGCTCGCAGGCGCCACCGCCCCAACCAACAGGATCAGCACCGTCATGACCGCCAGCAGGATGACCTGCGTCTTGGTCTGTTCCTTGAACGCGGCCTCTTCTTCGGCGCGCAGCTCTTCGGGCGTTTTCTCTTTGGGCTTTTCTTTCGGCTGGGCAGCGATCGCCGCAATCTTTGGCGGCGGCGGCGGGAAGGTCACCTCTTTCTTATGCGCAATCGTTGCGCCCCGGATCACGTCGTCGTCCATGTCGTGATGGTACTGACGTGTCTCTTCTCCGGTCTCTTCGTCTTTCACCTTCGGCGTCAGATCCGTCATCATGTGACGAATGTTGGTGGCATAGAGCGTGGAGCTCTGCTGGGCCATCCGGCTTGGAAAGTCGGTGTAGCCGACGATTGTGACGCCATTGTCGGTGACGATCTTTTCGTCCGGAACCGTCAGTTCACAATTGCCGCCCCGCTCGGCCGCGAGGTCGATAATGACCGAGCCGGGCTTCATCATCTCGACCATATCCTTGGTCCAGAGCACCGGCGCATCGCGGTTCGGGATCAGGGCCGTCGTGATGACAATGTCGATGTCCGGCGCCAGTTCCCGGAACTTCGCCAATTGGGCGTCGCGGAATTCAGGCGATGAGGGTGCGGCGTAGCCGCCGGTCGCGGCCCCGTCGGTCTGTTCCTCATTGAATTCGAGAAAGACGAACTCGGCGCCCATGGATTCGATCTGCTCGGCCACTTCCGGGCGCACGTCGAAAGCAAGCGTAATGGCGCCCAGTGAGGTCGAGGTGCCGATCGCGGCCAGACCAGCAACACCGGCCCCCACCACGAGGACCTTCGCAGGCGGCACCTTGCCGGCCGCCGTCACCTGGCCCGTGAAGAAGCGGCCAAAGTTGTTGCCGGCTTCGATCACCGCGCGGTAGCCCGCGATATTGGCCATCGAGCTTAGCGCATCCATCTTCTGGGCGCGACTGATCCGTGGCACCATGTCCATCGCGATGACCGAGGCGCCCTTGTCGGCGGTCAGCTTCATCAGCTCTTCGTTGCTTGCCGGGTAAAAGAACGAAATCAACGTCTTGGACGGGCTCAGACGCTTGGCTTCGGTCTCTGTGGGAGGCCGGACCTTGGCAATGATATCGGCCGATTTGAACAATTGCGCAGCGGTCTTGACGATCTCGACGCCCGCCTTTTCGTAGGCTGCGTCCGAGAAGCCGGCCGCCACGCCCGCGCCGCTTTCGATCAGGCACTCATGGCCCAGTTTCTGCAATTGCTGGGCACTGTCGGGCGTCATGGCCACGCGGGCCTCGCCGTCGAACACTTCCTTGGGTGTGCCGATTTTCACTCTATTTCCCCCTTGCATGCGATCCGCTCACGAGCCAGCGTTCCGCTCAAATGTGCTTGGCGCGCGACTCTGTCTGGTAGACCGTGGCCGGTTGCTGCGCAACAGCGCGGGAGTGTCCTATACGAAACTATCGCATTCCGCGACGGGGTCTGTGACGTTTTTGCAGGCAATCTGCGGACAATTTGGCGCGCCCCGGGCGACGATAGCGGTAACGATGACATGGTGCGGACCATCACACCCCGCGGGGCGAGGAGAACAGGCCTATGAAAACCGATTTTGCCGCAACCAAGGCGCGCTTTGCGCTGCCCGAGGGTGTGATCTATCTCGATGGCAATTCGCTGGGGCCGCTGCCACGATCCGTGGCCGCGCGCGTTCAGTCGACAGTGGAAAACGAATGGGGCGAGATGCTGATCACCGCCTGGAACCGTGCCGGCTGGATGGATCAGCCCGCACGCGTTGGCGACCGGATCGCCCGCCTGATCGGAGCAGAACCTGGCCACGTCGTCGTGGGCGACACCTTGTCGCTCAAGGTCTACCAGGCGCTGGCCGGCGCGCTGCAATTGCGGCCCGACCGCAGGGTGGTGCTGTCGGACACCGGGAATTTTCCGTCCGATCTTTACATGGCGCAGGGGCTGCTCTCGCTGCTCGGTGACACATACGAATTGCGTTGCGTGGCGCCCGAGGCGGTTGCGGCGTCCATCACCGAAGAGGTGGCCGTCGTGCTGCTGACCGAAGTGGATTACAGGACCGGGCGCCTTCATGACATGGAGGCCGTGACACGCAAGGCCCATGCGATGGGCGCGGTGACGGTGTGGGATCTGGCCCATTCGGCGGGGGCCCTGCCCGTCGATGTCGCGGAGGCAGGCGCAGACTTTGCCGTGGGCTGCACCTATAAATTCATCAACGCCGGACCGGGCGCGCCCGCCTTTATCTATGTGGCGCCACGTTATGCGGACCGGATCGATCCGGCGCTGGCGGGGTGGCTCGGACATGCCGCCCCGTTTGCCTTCGATCCAGGCTACCGGCCCGGCGCGGGCATTGCCCGTATGCGTGTGGGCACCCCGCCGGTGCTGCAAATGGCCGCGCTGGAGGCCGCGCTCGATATCTGGGACTTGGTTGATCTGTCTGACCTGCGCACGCGCTCGATTGCGCTGTCCGAACGCTTCATTGCCGAGGTCGCGCGCACCTGCCCCGCCCTTCGCCTGGCCAGCCCGAGCGATCCGACCCGTCGCGGCAGCCAGGTGTCCTTTCATTTCGACGACGGTTATGCGGTGATGCAGGCCCTGATTGCCCGTGGTGTCATCGGCGATTTCCGGTCGCCCGATATCATGCGGTTCGGGATAACCCCGCTCTATAGTGACGCGCAGGACATTGACGCTGCGGTCGCTCTTCTGGCGGATATTCTGGACACAGGCAGCTGGGATCAACCCGACTTCAAAACCCGCGCGGCGGTCACCTGAAAATTCGACGAATTTTCGGTTCGATTTTCTTCTGCGAAGAAAATCAGTCCGGCCCGTCCCTAGCCGACACGCCGTGGCCGATCAACAGCGCCAAGGTCTCCAGCCGCGCTTTCAGATCCACCGGGTCCGCCGCGCCGCGTATCAAACCGTCAAGTGCGTCCAGCACAGTCTCGGCGATGTGATCGGGCGATTTCGACAGCGCCACTCGCCCCTTGGACGCCTCCGCCGCCAGCCAGTCGGCATAAACCGCACTCAGAACCTGCCGATCGGGCGCGGCGACCGGATCATCAAGACCACCCCGCCACGCGCCGGTTTTCCCCACACCAGTTCTGGCCGGCTTCAACCCGGCTTGCGCCAAAAAAGCCCGGCTCAGACGCTTGGCCAGGGATCCCTCGCTTTCCAGCGCGCACCGGACCGAGGAGACAAGCGCTTCGGATTGCATCTGACGCAGCGAAGTCTGGATGTCGGTCTTGTTGCGATAATGCATGTACAGGGCCGACCTGGACATGCCCGCCCGTGTCGCGATATCTTCCATTGAGGTCTTTCGCACACCAAACTCGCGAAAGGCCGCAGCGGCCGCGCGGAGAATGGTGCCGCGTTTAGACTCGACGCGCAGATCATCCATGGGTTGTATTTGGCAAGCTCATTCAACGGCGTCAACCTACGCAAACGCCGCGCAGTCCCGTCCTGACCGCTTCGCTTGGGGATCAGGCCGTTTTCTGCAGATACGGTCGGCGTCCAGCCGCCCAGTCGCGCACCGCGTCGCCGAAAGCCTCAAAAAGCGGGCGCGACACGGGATCGATATCCGCGTTCCATTCCGGGTGCCATTGCACCGAAAGCGAAAAGCCCGGCGCGCCTTTGATGTATATGGCCTCGGGCGTGCCGTCGGGCGCATATCCATCAATCATGATTCGCTTTCCGGCGGTCTTTATGCCCTGGCCATGAAGGGAGTTGGTCATCACCGCACGGGCTCCGAACAGGCGGTGAAACGGGCCACCTTCGCTCAACGCAACCTCGTGGCGCAGAGCGAACTTCTCCAGCATCGTGCCGTCCGGCGGCATCCGGTGATTCATCCGCCCGGGGAGATCGCGGATTTCCGGGTAGAGGGTGCCGCCCATCGCGACATTGACCTCCTGAAATCCGCGGCAGATGCCCAGGAACGGCTGGCCACGCTCCACCAGCGCCCGCACCAGCGGCAGCGCAATACCGTCGCGCGCCCTGTCGAAGGCGCCGTGTGCCGCCGTCGGTTCCTCGCCGTATTCCTCCGGGTGCACGTTCGGGCGCCCCCCGGTCAGCAGAAACCCGTCACAGGTCTCCAGCAATTCCTCGACCGAGACGTAGCGCGGATCGGCAGGGATCAGCAGCGGCATGCAATCGGCAACCGTGGCCACGGCGGCAGAGTTCAAGGCGCCGCCTGCATGGACCTCGTATTCCTCATTGATCAGATGCGCATTGCCAATAATTCCGACAATCGGACGCCCCATTTTGCCTATCCTACTCTGATGCCGCCTCAACAAAATCTACCAGATCTTACAGACAGGCCGAGCGAGCGGCAACAGCCGCGCCAGACCAGACCCGCAGATTACGCCCGATTCACCCCGGCAGAGCGCCCCATGCGCTGCCTTTTTTGACATTGGGCATTGGAATTCCGAGCATTGGGTCAAGATGACGACCGGAGCGGGCCGTTCCTCCTCCGTAACGGCCGACCCACCCCGGCGTCACCGAGGTCACGCCCTTGCACGCGCGGACCTCTGGCTCTGAACGACCAGACGTGGTGGGACGGGGCTGGTCGCGCATGTAAAACGGTCATTCGGCGCCATGACGCCAAACTGTCCATCTGCCGGAGCCACGGCCCCTCGAAACGGGCACCTGCGGCTTATGCTCGACCATCCGGCAGAGGTCTCTTTCCGCCACACTGCGGGTCCGGGTCGCTCCCCACCAAAACCCGGATATCCGCAATGTTATCCACAAGTTTACGCTACGGAGGCTTTCAACTCAAGCCGCCGTGAATGCAGAACCGGTTCGGTATATCCGGAGGGTTGGACCCGACCGCGAAACACCAGATCACAGGCCGCCTGGAAAGCCAGGCTGTCATAGGCCGGCGCCATGGCCCGATAGGCCGCATCGCCGGCGTTCTGCGCATCGACCTTGATCGCCATCCGCCGCATCGCCTCCATCACTGCGTCTTCGGACACCACATCATGGTGCAGCCAGTTGGCGATGTGCTGGGCAGAGATCCGGCAGGTCGCACGGTCTTCCATCAGGCCCACATCATTGATATCGGGCACTTTCGAACAGCCCACGCCCTGATCGATCCAGCGCACCACATAGCCCAGGATACCCTGGGCGTTGTTCTCGACCTCGCGAATGCGCTCGGCCTCGCTCCATTTTCGGTAGGAAGCCAGCGGGATGTCCAGGATCGCATCCACATGCGCCCGGCGCCCGCCGGCTTTCAGCCTGGCCTGCACGGCAAAGACATCCACCTTGTGATAATGCAGCGCGTGCAGGGTCGCCGCCGTCGGGCTTGGCACCCATGCGGTATTTGCACCCGACTTCGGATGGTCGATCTTCTGCTCAAGCATCGCCGCCATCATATCGGGCATGGCCCACATGCCCTTGCCGATCTGCGCCACGCCCGACAGCCCACATTCGAGCCCGACATCCACATTCAGCGCTTCATAGGCAGACAGCCAGCTCTTGCGCTTGATGAAATCCTTGCGGCTGAAGGGCCCGGCCTCCATCGAGGTGTGGATCTCGTCTCCTGTGCGATCCAGAAAACCGGTGTTGATGAAGGCGCAGCGATGCCTGGCCGCGCGGATACACTCCTTGAGATTGACCGATGTGCGCCGCTCTTCATCCATGATCCCGATCTTCACGGTGTTCTGCGGCAAACCCAGGATCTCTTCGATCAGCGTAAAGGTCCGATCCGCAAAGGCGACCTCGTCCGGCCCGTGCATCTTGGGCTTGACCACGTAGACCGAACCCTTTTCCGAATTGCCGCCCTCCGCCTTCAGATCGTGCATCGCAATGGCCACGGTGATCAGACCGTCGAGCAGCCCCTCGAAGACCTCCGCGCCGTCCCTGTCCAGAACCGCCGGGTTGGTCATGAGATGCCCGACATTGCGGATCCACATCAACGCCCGGCTCTTGACCGTCAGTTCCGATCCATCGGGGGCCGTAAAGATCCGGTCATCCGCGAGACGGCGGGTCAGTGTCTCACCACCCTTGTCGAAACTGGTCTCAAGGGAGCGCTGCATCAGCCCGAGCCAGTTGGCATAGGCCTCGACCTTGTCGGCCGCATCGACGCAAGCCACCGAATCCTCGCAATCCATGATCGCCGTGATTGCGCTTTCCACCCGGATATCCGCCAGACCGGCCTGATCGCGGCTGCCAATGGCATGCGTGCGGTCAAAGACCAGTTCCACCTTGAGACCGTTGTTCTCCAAAAGCACGCAATCCGGTGCCTTTGGATGGCCGAGGTAGCCGAGAAACTTCTCGGGCTGCATCAACGGCAGGTCGTCAATCAGAAGCTGCCCGTCGTGGATATAGTAGCGCCGCGCATCCGCATGGCTTGTGCCGGTGATCGGGAAGGCACCGTCCAGAAACACCCGGGCATGCGCCACGACCCGCGCCCCGCGGCCTTTGTCATAGGGCCCTTTGGACGGCGCGGTTCCCAGCGCATCGGTGCCGTAAAAGGCGTCATACAGGCTGCCCCACCTGGCATTGGCCGCATTCAGCGCGTAACGAGCATTCGTGATGGGCACGACCAGTTGCGGTCCCGGAATCGAAGCGACCTCGGCATCCACATTCGTCGTCTCAATGGCAAAATCGGGACCTTCCGCGCGCAGATAGCCGATATCTTCCAAAAAGGCGCGATAGGCCTGATGATCATGCGGCTGGTTGCGCCGGCTCAGATGCCAGTTGTCGATCTGCTGCTGCATCGCCTCGCGCTGGGCCAGCAGGTCGCGGTTTTCCGGCGTCAGTTCCGACATCATGCGGGCGAGACCGGCCCAAAAGGCGTCCGAGGACAGATCCAGACCCGGCAGAACCGAAGCTTCAATGAAGTCAAAAAGCTCTGCCGCAATCTGCAGGCCGTTCTTGTCGATCCGCTGGGTCATCTCTGCCACCTCCACGCTTGTGCAGATCACGGGATAGAACAAAGGTTTCCTATCGGCAACACGCCCCATCGGTGCCTGGAGAGGTTCAGAGCTTTTCTTTCCCCGACCGGCGCATTGTGCGGCATCGATCCGAGCAATAGCGCACCTCGTCCCAGACACGCGCCCACCTCTTGCGCCAGGTGAACGGACGGCCACAGGTGGCGCAGATCTTTTGCGGCAGGTCGGACTTTCGGCGCATCGCGGGCATGCACCTCAGCTAGCGCATCCGGGCGCGGCGTACAGGTCCGCGCCTAGGGGTGGGACTCCCGGTCTTCGTGCTGGCGGTAGAAATCGCGCAGCGTCTTGCCGGGTTCGGGCTTGTAGCCGGGCTCGGTGATGGCAATGGCCACCATCCGATCAAGCCGGAACATGCGAAAGTCATTGCGCAGTTCACACCATCCGATCAGCGTCCAGACCTTGCCCCAGAACCACAGGCCCAGGGGCCGCACGATCCGCTCGGTGGGCTGACCGAACGCATCGGCGTAAGACAGGCGCAGGCGTTTGCGATCCGCCACCGCGGACTCCAGCGCATCGATGCGCCCGCGCACCTCTTCCGTCATTTCCGGCGCCATCGAATGCACTTCGACGGCCTGCGCCTGGGCACGGGCATCTTCGGGCAGGACCTCGGCGATCTTTATCAGCGCCTCTTCGGCGGCCCGCGCCATCGTCGCCCCGCCCCAGGCCCGCGCAATCCGTGCGCCGGTGACCAGGGCCACGATCTCGTCGCGTGTGAACATGAGCGGCGGAATGTCGTGGCCCTCCTCCATCACATATCCGAACCCGGCCTCCCCCGAGATCGGCACGCCCGAGGCCATCAGATCGGCAATGTCGCGGTAGATCGTGCGCGCACTGACCTCCAAGGCCTCGGACAAGGCGCGCGCGGTGGTGCGCCGACCGCCCCTGAGATGCTGGATGATCTCAAACAGACGGTCGGCGCGCCGCATCACTTGGCCTCGAAGAGTCCGAGGGAATTGCCGTCGAGATCCTCGCAATAGGCAAAGCGGCCCGGCGGGATTTCAATTGGCGGCGACACGACGGTACCGCCAGCGGCCTTCACCCGCTCGATGGCCGCTTCCAGCCCCTGAACAGACAAATGCACGGTCGGACCAGAGCCACGCGCCGCGGGCACACCGGGGTACAGATGGCCGGCCACGCCCATGCCGCCCTTGGTCTGGAAATCGACAATCGGGTTGGGACCCATGTCATTGCGCTTCAGCTCGGTTTCGAAAACGGCCTCGTAGAACGCCGTGGCCTTGTCGAGGTCGGTCACCGGGATTTCGGCCCAGACGGTAAAATGCTCAGGATGATAGGTCATCGTCATGTACTCCTTGTTACGCGATGACCGTCTTGTCGCACAGCCCTGCTGACAGCATCCTGTCAGCATCTGTCACCTGCTCCCAAGTCCATCCATCAGGCGCCCCGGCGGCGGA
>JBCDEC010000168.1:0-10150 GCA_039179965.1 Pseudomonadota bacterium | reverse complement strand
GATAAGGTAGGCCAATGGCACACGGGCCAGCAAAAGGAACAGACGCCCAGCTGGACCGTGTGCCATTGGCCTACCTTATCGCGAATCCGGAAGGCGATACCCGCCTGCTGAACGCAGGGCGATTGGTGTATGCGCGCAGGCATCTCCCTCCGCCAAATAGTGTCTACCAACACATACGATTTGTCAATTTGAGAAGACAGCCCGGAAGGGCCCGAAAGGGCCAAAAAAATAATTACTCATTATCAATATCTTAACAAATATCAGCATTGGCGTCAGAATGTTGCGCAGCAGAGTGACAGGCTCAAATGTGTAAGTTTCAATTGACACCCCGGCGAGCCAACACGTACCTTTCAAGCTAAGGTCACGAGGGAGGCTTTCATGGCGCACCAAGCCATGAGTTCACAGGTCACGCATCAGCTCTACACGCGGGAACAACTGGAACGCAGGGACTCTACATACTGGACAACGGTTCAAGGCGTCCTCGCTCCACTGCAGTTTGTGGTGTTTCTGGTCTCGCTTGCGCTTGTCGTTCGCTACCTCGCGACGGGCGCCGGATATGAAATTGCGACCCTGTCAATCGTCGTCAAAACGCTGGTTCTCTACCTGATTATGGTGACCGGCGCGATTTGGGAAAAAGTCGTCTTCGACCAGTATCTGCTGGCGCCGGCTTTCTTCTGGGAAGACGTTTTCAGCTTTCTCGTGATTGCCTTGCACACTGCGTATTTGATTGCACTTTCAACAGGTTGGCTTGACCCTACCGGCCTGATGTGGCTCGCGCTGGCGGCCTATGTGACCTATGTGATCAACGCCACTCAGTTCTTGCTGAAGCTGCGCCGCGTGCGGCTGGAAACGGCGGCAGCACAATGAGCACCACCCAGACCCCAACGACAAGCTGCGCAGACGCGCCGGTGCTGCGCGAGCGCGGCCAGCACGAGGTGTTCTGCGGACTGACCTCGATCATCTGGCTGCATCGCAAAATGCCCGATGCCTTCTTCCTTGTGATCGGCTCGCGGACCTGCGCGCATCTGCTGCAAAGCGCGGCCGGTGTGATGATATTTGCCGAGCCGCGGTTCGGAACAGCGATTCTCGAAGAAACGGACCTGGCCGGATTGGCCGATGCGCAGGATGAAATCGATCGTGAGGTTGACCGTCTGGTGTCAAGACGGACTGACATCCGCCGTCTTTTCCTTGTCGGATCCTGTCCGTCGGAAGTCATCAAGCTGGATTTGGCCAAGGCGGCGGAGCGTCTGAACGCCCGCTACGCGCCGCACCGTCAGGTGTTCAGCTTTTCCGGATCGGGGATCGAAACCACCTTTACCCAGGGTGAAGACGCCTGTCTGGCCACAATGGCCACCCATTTGCCCCGCGACGACGCGCGGCAATTGGTGGTCGCCGGGGCGTTGCCGGATGTCGTGCAGGACCAGATGATGGGGCTGCTAACGGATATCGGCATCACCGACGTCAAGCTTTTGCCCAGCCAACGGGCGGACGATCAATATGGGCTGGGCCCCAACACGCAGGTCGCCTTTGCGCAGCCCTTCCTGGGCGACACGCATGATACGCTGGTTCGTCTGGGCGCCAAACCGATCTACGCACCCTTCCCGTTCGGGGAGGCCGGGACCACCGCCTGGCTCAAAGCCATCGCCACGCGCTTTGGCATCTCGCATGATGTGGTCGACCGGGTGACCGAGGCCCCGCGGGCCCGGGCGCAGAAGGCCATCGGCGCCATCAGGGGCGATCTGGAAGGCAAACGCGTCTTCCTGATGCCTGACAGCCAACTCGAAGTGCCCCTGGCCCGGTTCCTGTCGCGCGAATGCGGTGCGGATTTGGTGGAGGTCTCCACCCCGTTCCTGCATCGCGGCCTGACCGAGCCGGATCTGCGCGAGATTGCCGCCGGGCCAACCCTGGCCGAAGGTCAGGATGTGGATCTGCAACTGGACCGGGTGCGCGCAGCGCGGCCAGATCTGACGGTCTGTGGTCTGGGACTGGCCAATCCGCTGGAGGCGGAGGGGCTATCCACCAAATGGGCGATCGAACTCGTCTTCTCGCCGATTCACTTCTATGAGCAGGCCGGGGATCTGGCCGAGCTCTTTGCCCGGCCGCTGCGGCGGCGCGCGCGGTTGCGGGTGGCCGCCGAATGAAGCTTGCGGTCTGGACATACGAAGGCCCGCCCCATGTCGGCGCGATGCGTGTGGCCACGGCGATGAAGGATCTGCATTTCGTCCTGCATGCGCCGCAGGGTGACACCTATGCGGACCTGCTCTTTACAATGATCGAGCGCCGTGACCGCCGCCCACCCGTGACCTACACGACGTTCCAGGCGCGCGATCTCGGCTCGGATACGGCCACCCTGTTCCGCGATGCCGTCGAGGCGGCCTATGAGCGGTTCCAGCCGCAGGCCATGATCGTAGGCGCGTCATGCACCGCCGAGCTGATTCAGGACGATCCCGGCGGGCTCGGAGCAGCCCTGGGTCTGCCCGTTCCGGTGATCCCCCTCGAACTGCCGAGTTATCAGCGCAAAGAGAACTTCGGCGCCGATGAGACGTTTCTGCAGATCGTCCGCGCGCTGGCCCGGCCCATGGACCGCTCTGCGCATGTAAGTTGCAACCTGATCGGCCCGACCGCCCTGGGCTTTCGCCATCGCGATGACATCACCGAAGTGACCGCGCTGCTGGAAGAAATGGGGATCGCGGTCAACGCCGTGGCGCCCTATGACGCCACGCCAACCGACATTACCCGCTTTGGCGCCGCGCATTTCAACGTGCTGATGTATCCCGAGACCGGTGAAAGCGCCTGCCGCTGGATGGAACGCAATCTCGACCAGCCCTACACCAAGACCGTGCCGATTGGTGTCGGCGCCACGGAAGACTTCGTCAACGAAGTCGCCGCCCTGGCGGGAGTTCCTCCGCGGATGGACCGCGCGCGCCTGCGCCTGCCCTGGTACTCGGCCAGCGTCGACAGCACCTATCTGACCGGCAAACGCGTGTTCCTCTTCGGAGACGGCACCCATGTCGCGGCCGCCGCCCGGATCGCGCGGGACGAGATGGGCTTTCAGGTTGTCGGCCTGGGCTGTTTCAACCGTGAAATGGCCCGCCCGATTCGCGCCCTTGCGAAAGACTTCGATGTCGAGGCGCTGATCACGGACGACTACCTTGAGGTCGAAGCCCAGATTTCGGAACTGGCGCCCGAGCTGATCCTGGGCACCCAGATGGAACGCCACATCGGCAAGCGTCTGGGCATTCCCTGCGCGGTGATCTCGGCCCCTGTGCATGTACAGGACTTTCCCGCGCGCTATTCGCCCCAAATGGGGATCGAAGGCGCCAACGTGATCTTTGACACCTGGGTGCATCCGCTGGTCATGGGACTGGAAGAGCATCTGCTGCACATGTTCCGGGACGATCCGGAGTTCAATGACGAGGCCGGTCCGTCGCATCACGCCCACGGCGCGCGGGCGCATGAAGAGGCGACCACCGCACAGGGCGAAAGCGCCGGCAACATCATCTGGCTCGACGACGCCGAGCGCGAATTACGCAAGGTGCCCTTCTTTGTGCGCGGGAAGGCACGGCGCAACACCGAAGCCTTCGCCGCTGAACGCGGTCAAGCCGAGATCTCGGTTGAAACCCTCTACGAGGCGAAAGCCCACTATGCCCGCTGAGCGCGCCATACCCTCTCCCTATCGGGTGGTCATCGTGACGCTCGATTCCCACGCCGTGGGACCATGCCAGAGAGTGATGCCGCGTCTGGCCAAGGATTTCCCGGGCCTTGAAGTCGAGGTCTTTGCCGCGGCGGAATGGGGCGAGAACCCGGCCGCCCTTGAGGCGGCGAAAGCTGCGGTGGCAAAAGCCGATATCGTCATCGCCAACCTGCTGTTCCTTGAAGAACATATCGAGGCGATCTTCCCGTCCATGGAAGCCCGCCGCGACGGGTGTGACGCCATGGTCGGCATCATAGCGGATGCCAAGATCGTCAAGCTCACACGGATGGGCAATCTCGATATGGCCGCGCCAAGCTCTGGCGCAATGAAGCTTCTCAAGCGGCTGCGCGGGTCGTCCAAACCCTCGACCGAGTCCGGTCAGCGCAAGATGAAGATGCTGCGCCGGTTGCCCCAGATCCTGAAATTCATCCCCGGCAAGGCGCAGGACCTGCGCGCCTGGTTCGTGACAATGCAATACTGGTTGGGCAGTTCGGACGACAATATCGAGGCGATGGTCCGCTTTCTGGTCGCCCGCTACGCTGATCGCCCGCAATGGCACGGCGTCGCGTCCCCTGAGCCAAAGGACTATCCCGAAACCGGCCTGTATCACCCCGATCTGCCACAGCGGATCACTACGGATCTCAAAGCGCTGCCGCGCCCGAAAAAGCCACATGCGACTGTCGGGCTATTGATGATGCGCTCTTACGTGCTGAGTTCGGACACCGCGCATTATGACGCCGTCATCCGGACCCTGGAGTCACGCGGCCTGCGTGTCATTCCCGCGTTTGCCGGCGGGTTGGACGGACGCCCGGCAATTGAGACCTACTTTCAGTCCGAAGACGGCGTTCACATCGACACTCTTCTGTCCCTGACCGGGTTCTCCCTGGTCGGCGGGCCGGCCTACAACGACAATGAGAACGCCATCAAAGTGCTGAGCGGGCTCGATGTTCCCTATGTTGCGGCGCATCCGCTGGAATTCCAGACGATCGAACAATGGGACGCCTCGCCCCAGGGCCTGGGTCCGATCGAGACCACAATGCTCATTGCGCTGCCCGAGCTTGATGGCGCCACGGTGCCCACGGTTTTTGCCGGCCGCCACGACGAGACCGCCGCGCAGAACAAGGGTCAGACCAACAAGGCCATGGCACCCTGCGAGGAACGCATCGGAATGCTGGCCGCGCGGATCGACCGTCTGGCGCGGCTGCGCCGGTCCGACGCCGCCGAGCGCAAGCTCGCCATCGTGCTCTTTGGGTTTCCACCCAATGCCGGCGCGGCCGGGACAGCGGCGCATCTCGACGTCTTCGCCTCGCTTCACAACACGCTCCATGCGCTGAAGGCGGAAGGCTACGATCTCGAACCGCCGGCTACGGTCGAAGATCTGCGCGCGGCGGTTTTGGGCGGCAATTCTCAGGCCCTGGGGCAAGAGGCCAATGTATGGGCCCGGGTGAGCGCCGATGACATGGTGCGCCAGACGCCCTGGCTTGATGAGATCGAGTCCAATTGGGGCCCCGCGCCCGGGCGCGTGCAAAGCGATGGCCGCGATGTTTTCGTTCTGGGGTGTCAGTTCGGCAAAGTCTTTGTCGGCTTGCAGCCGGGCTTTGGCTACGAGGGCGACCCGATGCGGCTCCTGTTCGAGCGCAGCTTCACGCCGACCCATGCGTTCGCCCAATTCTACCTTTGGCTGCGCAACAGCTTTGAGGCCGATGCCGTCCTGCACTTTGGCATGCATGGCGCGCTGGAATTCATGCCGGGCAAACAGACGGGCCTGAGCGCAAAGGACTGGCCGGACCGGCTGATTGGCGATCTGCCGAATGTCTACCTGTACGCCGCGAACAATCCGTCCGAGGCGACACTCGCCAAGCGGCGGTCCAGCGCGGTGACAGTCAGTCATCTGACGCCGCCGCTCGCCAGTGCGGGGCTTTACAAGGGTCTCGCAGAGCTCAAGGACAGCCTGACCCGCTGGCGCGAGATGCTGCCTGACAGCCCCGATCGCGCGGATCTCGAAGCGCTGATCAGGGATCAGGCGACAGCCGTGGATATGGGGGACAAGCCCGCCGAAGATCTCTGGCGCACGCTTCTTGAGACAGAGGGCGCCCTGATGCCCGAAGGTCTGCACGTGGTCGGCCAGCCGATGACCCCGGCGGAGCGGACAGAATACCTCAGCCACATGCCTGACATGACGCCGGAGGAAGAGGCTGCGCTCGACGACGCTCTGGCACAGGAAACCGAACTGCATGCCCTGCTGCGCGCTCTGGGCGGCCGGTTCACCCGGCCCGTGCCGGGCGGCGATCTGTTGCGCAATCCCGACATCCTGCCGACGGGTCGCAATATTCACGCCTTTGATCCCTTCCGTATGCCCACCGCCTATGCGTGCCAGGATGGCGCGAAACAGGCGGAGCTGTTGCTGCAGACCCACAAGAGCCTGCCCCATTCCGTGGCGCTGGTGCTCTGGGGCAGTGACAATATCAAATCCGACGGCGGCCCGATTGGGCAGGCGCTGGCCCTGATGGGCGCCAAGCCCCGGTTTGACAGTTTCGGACGGCTCTCCGGCGCCGATCTCATTCCGCTCGAAGAGCTGGGTCGACCGCGCATCGACGTGGTGATGACCCTGTCCGGCATCTTCCGCGACCTGCTGCCCCTGCAGACCCGCTTGCTGGCCCAGGCCGCGCTGCAGGCCGCACAGGCCGATGAGCCGCTGGACCAGAACTTCATTCGCGCGCATTCTCTCGATTACGCGGAGCGCATGGGCGTCTCCCTGCAAGACGCCGCGCTGCGGGTCTTTTCCAATGCCGAAGGCGCCTATGGCTCAAACGTCAATCATCTGGTCGACAGCCTGGCCTTTGTCGAAGAGGACGAACTGGCAGATGCCTATGAGGCCCGAAAGGGCTTTGCCTACGACGTCAACGGCCACGCGCACAAGAACACAGCGCTGCTGCAGCAAACCATGAAAAACGTCGAGGTCGCTTACCAGAACCTCGAATCCGTCGAACTGGGTGTGACCACCGTCGATCACTACTTTGACACACTGGGCGGGTTGTCGCGCTCTGTCCGGCGTGCCCGCGGCGAGGATGTCGCTGTTTACATCAGTGACCAGACACGAGGCGATGGGAAGGTGCGGACTCTGGCCGAACAGGTCGCTCTGGAGACCCGTTCCCGTTCGCTCAACCCGCGCTTTTATGAGGGGCTTCTGAAACACGGAGCCGAGGGCGTCCGTCAGATCGAAGCTCACGTCACCAACACGCTGGGCTGGTCGGCCACGACCGGACAGGTTGAGCCCTGGGTCTATCAACGGATCTCCGAGACCTTCGTGCTCGACGAGGAAATGCGCAACCGACTGGCAGAACTCAACCCGGTGGCGTCCAGCCGGATGGCCAACCGCCTGATCGAAGCCAGCGAGCGCGCATATTGGCAACCTAGCGAAGAAACCATTGGCGCATTGCAGGACGCTGCGGATGCGCTCGAAGACCGCATGGAAGGGATCGCTGCAGAATGAGGATATCGATATGAGCCCATTGGATAGAGCAGCGCCGAAACTGCGCGGACTGGATGGCGACGGATCCGTGCAAGTGCACCAGGATCCGGCCGCACGGATTGAGGGCGCGAAAGTGTTTTCCGTCTATGGCAAAGGCGGGATCGGAAAATCGACGACCTCGTCGAACCTGTCCGCCGCATTTGCCTCGATGGGCAAACGGGTGCTCCAGATCGGATGCGATCCGAAACACGACAGTACATTCACGCTCACCGGGACTTTGGTGCCAACTGTGATCGACATCCTCAAGGAAGTTGATTTCCATCCCGACGAGCTGCGGCCGGAGGATTTCATCTTCGAAGGCTGGGGCGGTGTGAAATGTGTCGAGGCCGGCGGACCGCCGGCGGGCACGGGCTGCGGCGGTTATGTCGTGGGCCAGACTGTGAAGCTTTTGAAGCAGCATCATCTGTTGGACGACACCGATGTGGTGATCTTTGACGTGCTCGGTGACGTGGTCTGCGGTGGCTTTGCGGCTCCGTTGCAACACGCCGATCGCGCCGTGATCGTAACCGCCAATGATTTTGACAGCATCTACGCGATGAACCGGATCATTGCAGCGGTTCAGGCAAAGTCCGCCAACTACAAGGTGCGGCTCGCTGGCTGCATCGCAAATCGCTCGCGCGATACGGATGAGGTCGACCGGTTCTGTGACCGCGTCGGGTTCAGCCGGATCGGGCATATGCCCGACGTCGATGCCATCCGCCGGTCACGGCTGAAGAAAAAGACACTCTTCGAGATGGATCCCGACGAGGACATCCTTGCCTGCCGCGCCGAATATGTCCGGCTGGCCCAAGCGCTCTGGACCGGGACAGAACCTCTGGCCCCGGCACCGTTGCCGGACCGCGAGATCTTTGAACTCCTGGGCTTTGACTGATGACCTACGAGGCCACCCGCGCGCGGGTCGAAACCTATTTCGACCGCACCGCGACCCGTACGTGGGAGCGGCTGACCTCGGATGCGCCGGTGTCCAAAATCCGACAGACTGTGCGGGAGGGGCGCGACGCGATGCGCGACCGGTTGCTGTCGGACCTGCCCGCGGACATGACCGGTCTGCGGGTGCTCGACGCAGGGTGTGGGCCCGGCCAGTTCACTGAAGTGCTGGCCGCGCGCGGCGCCGAGGTGGTGGCCATTGATATCTCGCCGTCTCTTGTCGAGATCGCCGAGAACCGGCTTCCGGCGCATCTGGCGCCGCGCGTGACGTTCGCCAGTGGCGACATGCTACGTGATGTCGACGGGCGGTTTGACCACATCTTTGCAATGGACAGCCTCATCTATTATGGCCGCGACGATATCCATGCGGCTCTGGACCGGCTGACGACAGTTCATGGGCCACACTCGATCCGCTTTACGGTTGCGCCTAAAACCACGCTGCTGATGGCGATGTGGTATGCTGGCAAACTGTTCCCGCAATCGGACCGCTCGCCCACCATGGTGCCGCACGCGCCATCGCGGCTCACCCGCCATCTGAACGGGTTGGGCCGGATGAACGATCTGGGCCGGGTGCAATCGGGCTTTTACATCAGCCATGCGATGGAACTGCGCCCATGAGCCGTCGCCCGTCGCCCTTTACGCATATCCCGGCGCAGTTCCTTCCCTTCGCGGATGCGGCCAGCCCGGATCTGCCGATGGGGCAGCTTTTGCGCCTGTCGCTCTTCCAGGTCTCGGTTGGCATGGCCACGGTCATGTTGCTGGGCACGCTGAACCGGGTGATGATCGTCGAGTTGGGCGTGGGTGCGACGGTTGTCGCAATGATGATCGCGCTGCCGGTTCTGATCGCGCCCTTCCGCGCGCTTCTGGGCTTCCGCAGCGACACCTATCGCAGCGCCATCGGCTGGAAACGCATTCCCTACCTTTGGTTCGGCTCGATCTGGCAGATGGGCGGTTTGGCGGTCATGCCCTTTGCGCTTCTGGTGCTGGGCGGCCATGCAACCCTGCAAATCCCCTTCGCGGGTGAGGCTCTGGCGGCCGCGGCCTTCCTTATGACGGGTCTGGGCATTCACATGACCCAGACGGCGGGTCTGGCGCTTGCCTGCGACCGCGCGACCGAAGAGACCAGACCCAAGGTCGTGGCACTCCTCTACGTGATGTTCCTGATTGGCATGGGCGCCTCGGCCTTGATTGTTGGCTGGCTCTTGCGCGATTTCTCGGATCTGCGGCTCATTCGCGTGGTGCAGGGCGCGGCAACCGTCGGGATGTTGCTCAACATCATCGCGCTCTGGCGGCAGGAGAAGGTCCGCCCGATGAATGCCGCCGAACGGGCTGCGCCACGTCCGCGCTTCAGCGATGCCTGGGCCGATCTTCTGGCTGGTGGGCAGGCCGGACGGCTTCTGGCCGTCGTGTTCCTGGGCACCATGGCGTTCAATATGCAGGATGTCCTGCTGGAACCCTACGGCGGTGAGGTCCTGGGCCTTTCAGTCTCGTCCACCACCGTTTTGACCGCAATGTGGGCCGTGGGCGCTTTGGGCGGATATGGTCTGGCCGCGCGCCTCCTGGGCGCGGGCCGCGATCCCGCGCGGCTGGCCTGCGCCGGGCTTCTGGCCGGTGTCGCGGCCTTCAGCGCGGTGATCTTCTCGGCGCCCATGCAGACGCCGCTGATCTTCTTTATCGGTGCGGGCGGCATTGGCTTTGGTGGAGGACTCTTCGCGGTGGCGACGCTGATTTCCGCCATGACGCTGCCCGAACAGGGTGCAGCCGGCAAGGGGCTGGCCTTGGGCGCCTGGGGAGCCGCGCAGGCGACTGCGTCAGGCCTGGCCATCGCTTTGGGCGGCAGCTTGCGGGACATTGTCAACGCGCAGGCTTTGAAAGGCACGCTCGGGGATGCCCTGAACACCGCTTCGACGGGCTATTCGTTCGTCTACCACCTTGAAATCGTACTTCTTTTCGCAACTCTCGTGATCCTCGGGCCGCTCGCGGCCCGGCGCCGGTCG
>JBCDEC010000167.1:0-10154 GCA_039179965.1 Pseudomonadota bacterium | reverse complement strand
GTTCTATGAGCCCTTGACATAGCACAGAGGAAACCAGCCCTTAAAATTCACGGACACGACAACCCCGTTTTTGTCTCTGTATTTTCCTACGATTTATCCGAGATTTGGCGCGTTTCGAGCCTATCGAGCACCGCTGGCGTCAAAGTCGGGATACGAGTGACCCTACTCCCAGAGTACACCTGTGGCCCAATCTGTCTGTGCAGGCGGTAGCAGGTTTCATGATATACATCGGTAGGCAAAGGTGAGTGATGCCCTATCCGAATGTACCGCGACCGGATGATGTTATCAGTCTGCGACAGATGCGACATACCCTGCTCGTCCACATCCGACAGTTTGCGACCAAATGTAGCCGCCTTTTGGGCAAGCTTGCGCAGCTTGTGACCAATTGCGATGCGAATAAGGACCTGGATCCGCTGAGGTCGCCCGCCCCCCTGCCCAGCGCGGTCATGCGCACAATCATGGGCATAGTGTCGACGCCGATGCTCCCCGCAGATCACGTCACGCGGGGAGCTTCCCGGCTTGACCCGACACCGCAGATCATCGCCTGAGCAGCAGGAGATCGGCCGCCAGCCAGAGCAGGAAACAGACGATCATGACCAGCGGCATCATCAGATCTGCCAGCGGGATCGCGGCCTGCAGGCCCTCGAGCACGACCCAGCCGTAGACCGCCAGCGAGGGAGCGCGGCTGACGATCGCACTGTAGCGCAAGAGCGCGGCGAGGCGTACTTCTCCTCTGAGATGGAGGCTGGGCAAGATCGCGTTGCCAAGCTTTCCGCCCGCCAGCAACGCGCCGGCCACAAGCGCCAGTCCGGTGTTTCCGACCAGAATGAGGGTGATGGCCAGCAATACCGCTGCCACGCCAGACAAGAGATCGCCCCATTGGATCAGCCGCGTCGCTGCCGCTGCATAGGGCTGATAGGCGCGATGATAGATCTCGCCTGCGATCAGGAAAGTGAGGATCGAGGACGTCAGCCATATGGCCTCCGGGGTTCCGATCAGGTGTTGATGGATCGCCTCCAGAACGCCGATCTGCCCCCAGGACGCGTGGAGCAGCAGGGCGGGGCCTGCCACCAGGGCCAGGACATTGCCGAGATTATAGAGCCCTCCGGGACCGGCGATCCGTGAGGTCAACCAGGTCAGCGCGCCCACCCGCGGCGGTGCGAATTCCACGGTGTACCCGGCACGGTTGATCGCCCGCGCGGCCTCTTCGATTTTCTTTTCCAAAACAAACCCTCCACACAACACGGGCGCAAAAATGCCGCTGCCCGGGATGCTAGACGCGGTCTGGGTCAGTTGAGCGTGGAGCTTTTGTGGATTCTGAATTGATGTTTCAAGTCAAGGGCTAAGACTCATGGTGGGGATCCGAAGCCGGCGGGTTTCGTGGGTTGTCTGGCGGATTGCGCCTCGCCAGAGGATGTCGCTGACCCCAGTGCGCCTGTCCTGGGTCGCTCAGCCGTCGCTTTCCAGTATCGTGTCGCGCGCGACGTCCCAAGCCGCGATGCGGGCGCGGGTGTCGCCCCATGTGCGCTCGGCAATCCGGGTCACACTGGCCTCTGTCACGGCCAGGGCGGTGCTGTAGCTGTCCCATTCTGGGCCGGTATCAATGGGCACCGCGATGACTACGGATGCAGTTCACGTGGCCGGAGACAGACCTTAGTCAGTCATCAAGATCACCTGGGTGCGGCGCGCATGGGCCTGCGCGGCCAGAGGCACGAGGGTCTTTTGGGAGCGGCGGAAATCGACCTGGAAAAAGACGTCTCCCTGTCGCATACGCAAAAGGTCGTCGGGCCAGACGTCTGGGTCGCGGGGGACGTGAAACACATCCTCGCGGGACTGGCGCAGATGAAACGACAGGATAAGCGCAACCGTGTCGCTGATCCGGCCCCCTGCGGCGTAAACCTTGCGTTTGCGATTGTTCGGAAGATCGCAGATGCGGTCGAACTGATCCTCCGCGATGGCATCACTTGCGGACGCCATTTGCTCAGCCGCTCGGCCCGGGAACCCGGACAGAGACCCGCCATCGATCTGTTTGGCGGCGGCATGGAGATCCATGGGCGACCGCTCACCCTCGCGAAATTCGGTCAGCATCCGTTTTTGCAGATCCGAATAGCCGCCCAGGCCCGTCTTCGCGACAAAGCGCAAGATCGAGGGCGGCGAGACCTCGGCGCGTTCGGCCAGGCCCTGAATGAAGCCATGCCTCGCCGAGGGGTAGTCCGACAGGAGCGCCGTAGCCAGTTTGCGTTCGGAATGGGCAAGAGAAGCGGAAGAGGCTTCGATCTGCCGTCGAATGGTCACCTCGGGATATTTTTTGGAAACAGATTTTCAGTCACTTGGTTTTTTGTTGACTCTGAATTTTTCTTTTCTCTACGCTCCGAGAGGTGAGTACAGCCGCCGCTGCTGCGCTGCAGACCCCGCCGCAACATGCGCAGCCGAGCGGGTTGACAGTTGAAAACGCGGAAGTATGGGAGATCTGCGGATGGAAACAGCGCTCAAAGCCGTCATGGCTGCAATTGAAGCCGACAAGGATCACGTTGTCGCCCTGACTCAGGATCTGGTGCGCATTCCCTCGGTGAACCCGAAGTTTCAGGCCGAACAGGGGCTCAACCGGGAATCCGATGTGCAGGATCGGATCTCCGAAGACCTGGCGCCACTGGGCTTTGACCTGACCCGGTTTGAGACCTTCAAGAACCGGCCCAATGTGATTTCCGATCTGCCCGGGTCGGAAGAGAAGAGCCTGATCCTGTGCGGTCATGTCGATGTGGTGCCGGTGAGCGATTCCGGCGCCTGGCAACGCGATCCTTTCGGTGGCCAGCTGGATGCGGGCAAGGTCTGGGGCCGCGGCGCCGTCGATATGAAAGGCGGCATTGCGGCCTGTATTTCCGCAGCGCGGGCGATCCGGCAGGCGGGTGTCGAACTTGAGGGACGGCTGTCAATTCATACGGTCGTCGACGAGGAAGCCGGGGGCTTTGGCGCGATTGACGTGGTGGACCGCGGCCACCTGGCCAAACATGCGATCATCGCAGAACCCACCTGGGGCGATGTGATCCCCGCCGAAGGTGGGCTTGACTGGACAAAGGTCACGATCTTCGGAAAGCAGTCGCACGCCGGGTGGCGCTACAATATGATCTGGCCGCAGCATGACACGCCCGGGCGCTTGGAACCCGGCGTCAATGCCATCGAACTTGCCACCCGCTTCATCGCTGCGCTGCGCGACTTTGAGACCAGCCGGTGCCAGAGCACCAATCACCCGCTGATGCCCGCCGGTCTCGCCACCATCAATCCCGGCACGATCATGGGCGGCGCCGGGATGGGCGAAGACGGCAACCCCGCGATCATGACCAATGCGGCGATGATCTCGGATGTCTGTACCATCGTGCTTGATTACAAATTCATGCCGCAGGAGCGTTTTGCCGATGTGCAGTCGGAATTTGAGTCTTTCCTGCACCATTTCGCCCAGATGGATCCATGGATGCGGGACCATCCGCCCAAGATCGAATGGTCGCTGTGGGGGCTGCACTTTCCGCCGATGAACACGCCCGAGGATCATCCGCTGACCCAGGCGACCCTGGCGCGGGCGGCGCAGTTCCAATCCAAACCGCCGCGCCTGAAGGGCTTTGAAGCGGTCACGGATGCGGCCCACTATGCTGGCAAGGGCGTTGTGCCCATCATCTACGGCCCTTCGGGCGACGGGTTTCACGGCAACAATGAATGCGTCGAGATCGACAGCCTGATCGAAACCACGAAGGTCATCGCCGCGACGGTTCTTGACATGTGCGGCGTGCGTCCATGAGCACATTGCGCAGTATCGAGACCAGCCACGCCCGACTGGCCTATCATGCGACCTCTGGCCCGGGACTGCCGCTCTTGATGATCCATGGCAACTCAACGGCGCATCAGGTGTTTCGCAATCAACTGGATGGCGCCATCGGCGCGGCACATCGCTGTGTGGCCTTTGATCTGCCCGGTCACGGGGCCAGTGACGATGCGTCTGACCCCGATCGCACCTACAACATGGAAGGATATGCGGCCGCCGCCGTCGAATTGATGGACGCGCTGGGGATCACCCGCTACGCCGTGCTGGGCTGGTCGCTTGGCGGGCACATCGCGCTGGATATGCTGGCGCAGACAGAGGCGCTGGCCGGCGTGATGATCACCGGATCTCCGCCGATCAGCCAGGGCCCCGGCGCGGTGAGCGAAGGCTTTGCCGGCGACATAGAACACTCTCTGGCCTCCAAGCAGACCCTTTCGGACGAAGAGATCGATCTCTTCGCGCGCACCACATGCGGTCCGAACGCACCTTTTGATCCCTTCCTGACAGAGGCGGTGGCCCGCTGTGATGGCCGCGCGCGTTCGCTGATGATCGCCAAGGTCGCCACCGGAGTTGGCCGCAACCAGCAAGAGCTGGCCATCAATGCACCGGTGCCACTGGCCATCGTCAATGGCGCTGAAGATGGCTTTATTCACAACGACTTTATCGCAGACCTGCCCTACCAGAACCTGTGGAACGCCCAGGTCCACGACCTGCCGGGCATTGGCCATGCCCCGTTTTGGGAAGCCCCCGAGACCTTCGATGCCTATCTGAGCAAGTTTCTAAGCGACATGACCTGAACAGGGAGCACTATGATGAAACGGAGAACTGTATTGGCGACAGCCGCAGCCCTCGCGCTGATGGCTCAGGCCGGGGCCGGGGTCGCCGAGGTTGTGAAGATAGGTGTGCTCGCGCCGGTCTCGGGCCCGCAGGCCGCCGATGGCCAGGAGATGGTCAACGGCGCCCAGATGGCGGTTGACGAATTGAACGCCGGCGGCGGTGTGGCCGGCCACACCTTTGAACTGGTCGTGGGCGATGTGGTGGATGGGGCCGCCGACAAGGTCACCACCGCCGCCGAACGGCTCCTGGGTGACCGGGACATGGGCGCGATCATGACGGGCTATGCGTCCGGGTCCAACTTCGAGATCGAGCTGATGTCGGAGATGGAGATGATTTACCTGATCTCCGCCAATTCTTCGCAGACCGAAGGCATTATCGCCCCCGACCCTGCGGCCTTTCCGACCGTCTGGTCTCTGACGCCGTCCTTTGCGGGCTACAACACCGAAATTGTTCCGGTGATCGAGGGTCTTGCGGCCAGTGGTAAACTGGATCTGCCCAACAAGAAGGTCGCTCTGATCGCCTCGGACAACCCCTATTCTAAGGGCATCGCCGATGGCATGGTTGAGGCGTTCGGCGCGGCGGGCTGGGAGGTCACGGTCAACGACCTGCTGCCCTTCGGCGAGATCAACGATTGGCGGGGCTTTCTCGGCCAGGTTCGCCAGGACCCGCCCGCAGTGGTCATCAACACCGACTACCAATCGTCGAACGCCGCTCTTTTCGTGTCGCAATTCAATGAAAACCCGACGGACAGCCTGGTTTTCATCCAATATGCGCCATCGGTGCCGGAGTTCATCGAACTGACGAAGGAGCAATCCTCGGGCATCGTCTACAACCTGCTCGGAGGCATTCTGAACACGCCGACCAACCCGCGCGCCGCCGAGGTCATGGCCAAATACAAAGACACCTTCGGGGTCGAACCGGGCACCTATGGCGCGGCACTCTACGAACAGGTGCTGATCTACGCCGCGGCGCTGGCGGAGGTGGGCGATCCGACGGACCGGGTTGCGATCGGAGAGGCCATCGGCGTTTCGATCACACAGACCGCCATGGGCATGGTCCAGTTCGACCCGGCCACGCACCTGGCTGTGCAGTCCAACGAAGGCATCCCGCTTCAATTCTATCAGATCCAGGATGGCGAACGCACGCTCTTCTACCCGCCGGTTTATGCAACGGGGCAATTTGTCGAACCCGGCTGGATGAAGTAACACCCAAAGGGCCGCGCGTTCCCCGCGCGCGGCCGGTCACAGACACTCATGTCCGACCCCATTCTCTCTTTGCGCAATGTCACCAAGCAGTTTGGCGGCCTGACAGCGGTGGACGCGGTCAGTTTTGATGTCGCACCTGGCGAATTCCTTGGCATCGCCGGTCCGAACGGGTCGGGCAAGAGCACACTCTTCAATGTCATGACACGCATCCCGTTTGGTGCGACCTCGGGCGCAGTGACATTTGACGGGGTGCGCATCGATACGATGGCGCCCCACAAGATCGCCCGGCGGGGGCTGGTGCGAACCTTTCAAAAGGATGTCGAGTTTCCAGACCTGAGCGCGTCCGAGACGGTGGCCATCGCCGCGATCTACGGGGCGGCAGCGGCAGCGCGGGACCAGACGGCGGCTCTTGACCTGGTGGGGTTCGCGCGGGATCGTCAGGACATGCCGACCACCGATCTGTCGGTCTATGAACGCAAGCAATTGATGATCGCATCCGCCCTCGTCACCCAGCCCAAAGTGCTGATGCTGGACGAACCGGCTTCTGGCCTCACCCGCCCCGAGATTGTGGCGCTCGAAGCGCTGTTGCGCCGGATCAACGCAACCGGCGTCACCGTGATCCTGATCGAACACGTTCTCGCTCTGTTAATGGCTGTCTCGCAGCGATTGGTCGTCCTGAACCATGGCAGTGTCCTGGCCGAGGGCGATCCGAAAGCGGTGATGCGCGACCCGGACGTCATCGCCGCCTATCTGGGGTCGCGGGCCGCATGACCCCGGTGTTGGAGGTCGACAGCATCGCTGCCGCCTATGGGTCGGTGACTGTCTTGCGCGGGCTCAGCCTGACGATGGCCCCGGGAGAGAACATTGGCCTTTTCGGCCCCAACGGACATGGCAAGACAACGCTCTTGCGCGTCATCTCCGGGTTGCTCGCGCCAAGTGCGGGCCACGTGCGACTGAACGGCAAGGACATCACCGGACACCGGCCCTCGTCGATTGTGACGATGGGCCTTGTGCAATCCCAACAGGGCAACACGCTTTTTGGCGATATGGGCGTTGGCGAAACCCTTGAAATGGCGGCCTTTACCCGGCCAGCCCGGGCTGTGGCGAAGACCTCGCTTGAACGGGTTTATGACCTCTTCCCGCGATTGGCGGAACGCGGTCCACAAAAGGCGAAAACCCTGTCAGGTGGCGAGCGGCAGATGCTGTCCATCGGGGCCGCGTTGATGTGCGCCCCAAAGCTGCTTGCCCTTGACGAGCCGACTTTGGGCCTGTCCCCCAAACTGAAAGAAGAGCTGGCTCTGGCGCTGAAGGAAATTTCCGCCCAGGTGCCGGTCATCATAGTGGAACAGGATGTCGAGCTTTTGCTCACGCTGGCCGACAGGCTCTATCTGATCGAGCACGGCGCGGTCGTCCGCGATATCGCCAAAGACAACACCCCCGATCATCAGGAAATCATGAACATGTACTTCGGGGAGCATGCGCCCTGATAGACGCGGTGATCACCACGCTGGTCTCGGGCGTCGTGTTGGGTGCGCTCTACGCGCTCATGGCCAGCGGGCTGAGCCTGATCTGGACCACGCTGGGCGTCTTCAACTTTGCCCATGGCGCCCTGATGATGATTGGCGCCTTCGTCGCCTGGACGGTGTCCGAGGGCCTGGGTCTTGGTCTTTGGGCCGGACTGGTCGCTGGCGTGAGCTGTGCGGCGCTGCTGGGCATCGCGATTGAATACCTGCTGGTGCGACCGTTCTACGGACGCGCGAACATGCTGCTGATCACCGTGATGACCACTCTTGCGGCGATGATCATCCTTGAGAAGTCGGCACAGATGATCTGGGGCGCGCGGCTGAAACAATTGCCCCGGCTGGTCGAGGGCGACGTCTCGATCTTTGGCGCTGTCGTGTCGGCGCACGAGGCGCTGATCGTGCTGATTGCCCCGCTGATCCTCATCGCGCTCTGGGCCTTTGCGACCAAGACCTCCATCGGTCGGTCGCTGCGCGCGGTCGGGCAGAACCAGGATGCGGCGGCGCTGTTGGGCATCAATGTACCCCTGACCTTTGCGCTGGCGTTCGGACTGGGCGCGGCGCTCGCCGGGCTGACCGGCGTGCTCCTGGGCGGTATTCGCTTCATCACCCCCTCGCTTGGTGTCGAGCCGCTGGTCAAGGCGATGATCGTGGTGATCTTTGGCGGGTTGGGCTCGCTTGGCGCAACCGTTGGCGCCGCCTTTGTGATCGGCCTCGCCGAGGCATTCCTGGTGCTGGCGCTTGGTCTTTACTGGACGCCGTTCGTGCTCTTTCTGAGCTTGATCATCGTTTTGATTTTCCGGCCCAACGGCCTCTTCGGGAGAGCGTGAGATGCGCAACGGGCTTTTGCTTCTGATCGCTCTTGCAGTTCTGGCCATTGTCCCGGTCTTCGTGACTGACAGTTACACACGGCACCTGTTCATCCTGGCCTTTGTCTATGCCGTCGTCGCCTCCAACTGGGACCTGTCACTCGGCTATGCCGGGCTTTTCAACTTCGGGCATCTCACCTTCTTCGCGGTTGGGGTCTATACGGCGGCGATTGCCGCAAAGACCTGGGGGATCGATCCCTGGCTGGCTATCCCCATGGGGGGCATAACGGCCGCAATCGCCGCGCTGATCGTCTCGCTTCCGGTGGCGCGGCTCAAAGGCATCTATGTGGTTCTGGTGACATTTGGGTTCAGCCAGCTGGTCCTGCAACTGATCCTCAGCCAGAGCCAGATCACCGGCGGCGCCGGTGGCATGGTCCGGATCCCGGGGCTGGAGATCGGGGAGTATCGCTTTATCCGCGACTTCAAGTTCGGGTATTACTACGTCGCACTCGGCTTGCTGGTGCTCTCGACGGCCTACCTGCTCGCGTTCACGGCATCGCCCTTCGGCAAATCACTCCTGGCCGTGCGGGACAATGAGGATTACGCCCAGGCGCGCGGCATCTCGATTGCCCGCCAGCGCGTCCTGGCCCTGGTCGCCAGCGCGGTTTTTCCCGGAATAGCCGGCGGGTTCTTTGCCATCTATCTGCGTGTGGCCGCGCCCGAGGTCCTGAGCTTCGGCACCCTCAGCCTCGCGCTCTCGATGGTGCTTATTGGCGGTACAGCGACGATCATCGGCCCGATCCTTGCGGCCATTGCGCTTACCTTTGCCACCGAGGCCATGGCCGGCATCCGCGGCATGGAGGAGGCCCGGTTCATCGTCGTCGCCATCGGGATGATCCTGATCCTGCGCTTTGCCCCGGGCGGGCTTGCGCGGTTGTTCAAAGGGTAGGTGTCGGGCAGATCGCGGGTCGTCACTGTCAAAGAGACATTTGCGCGACGCTGTCCCGCATGGCCTGCGTCCGCGAAGACCGGCAGCGCCGGACCCTCAGCGCGCATGCACCAAAACCCCGCTTGCCCGATCTCAAACCGCGGTGGTAGCGTGGGTGCACGTAACCGGGCAGCGGGGTGTCTTCCGGACCCGCCCGACGTCTTTGACGTGTGAAATCCCCGCGAAACCGGCACCGCCATCGGTGCTTTTTTCGAACGCCGCCTGGCACGTTGTGGGCGGAAACAACGGGAGGGTTTTGCATGAAAACCATAGGAGTCGTAGGCCTTGGAGATATGGGCAGCGGGCTTGCCAAAAACCTGATCAAGGCCGGGTATCGCGTTTCGGGCATCGATCTCAAAGCCGACCGCATGGCGGCCTTCACGGAAATGGGCGGTCAGGCGGCGGCCTCTCCGGCCGAGGTCGCAGCGGCGTCCGATGCGGTCTTTGTGATGGTGATGACCGGGACCGAGGCCAAAAGCGTCATTCTGGGAGCGCACGGGCTCGCCGCCCATCTGCCACAGGGCGGTGCGGTGATCCTGAGCGCCACGATCAAGCCGCGCGAGGCCCGCGAGATCGGTGCGGCGATGGAGGGCTCGGGCATACATCTGATCGATACCCCGGTGTCGGGCGGGTTTCCCGGCGCGCAGAGCGGCACATTGACCATGATGGCCGCCGCACCAGACGCGGTTCTGGACCAGTTCAAACCGGTGATGGACGCGGTCTCGGCCAATATTCACCGGGTCGGCACACAGCCCGGCGACGGGCAAACGGTCAAGGCCTGCCTGCAGTCTCTCATCGGGGCGCAGTTCTCGGCCACGTTCGAAGCCGCTGCCCTCGCCGCCAAGGCCGGCGTGCCCGGCCAGGTTCTGCTCGATGTCTTTTCCACCTCTTCCGCGGGGTGCGGGGTGGTGAACAATGCCCTGGAGAAAATCATCGACCGGCAGTTCGAAGGCACCGGCAGCCATATCAATACGATGCACAAGG
>JBCDEC010000166.1:0-10200 GCA_039179965.1 Pseudomonadota bacterium | reverse complement strand
GAAGACCGACAGCTCGCCCGCGAGCCCGGCGAGAAAACAAAAGGCCTCTTCGGGGTGCAGGTTTTCGATCTGCCCCATATGGCGCACCTGCGGCAGCACCCGATTGATGATCGTGAGCAGCAGAAAATCCGAAACCTCGGCCACCCCCCGCGCTGCCCCGCCCTCCGAGAGCCGCCCGGCCAGAGCGGTCATGCGGTGCGACAAAAGCCCGTCGAGTTCGCGAAAGAAGCCGGACAGCGTCTGGCTTGCGCGTATGTCCAGACAGGACGGCACAAAACTCTGATCCAGAATGATCTCGCGATCGGACCGGACCTCGATGATCTTGGCCACCGGGATCGCCAGCCGGTCGGACAGGTCGTCGACCTCGAGCGCAAATTGCAGACGCATCTTGCCAACGCCAAGGGTGACCGGCTTGCGCTCCTGGCTCATCGTGTCGGTGATTTCGAGTTCGGCGGGACGCAGGCGGCTGGCAGAGCTTTCGGCCCCGCTCAGATCCACTTCCGCCGCGCCTTGCCGACGCTGCGGGACGGTAATGTAGACGATACAATCCTTGATCGTCTCGGGCACCTCGAGCGCGGGCGGATGATCATCGGCGGCGGGAATGCGAAAGACGGTGCCGTCCTGGGTCAGCCCGGCGGCCGATTTCAGCGCAAACTGCCCGACCTTGAGCACGTCGAGATCGATCTCGATCGTCGAGACACCCCAGGCGTAGGGCCGCAGCCTGCGCGCCAGACCATTGACCAGCGCCTCCGCATAGCGATCGGATTGCTGGAAATGGTGCGGCTGCACAAAGAGACCTTCGGTCCATAACACCTTGCTGTCCCAGGACATGGGCGGTTCTCTCCTTCGGGCCCTTGGCTTATGCGCCCGGGCTTTGGTCTTGGTCGGCGCGTGCCTTCAAACGGTTCAGTTGATCCTGATAGGCCTTTGCGAATTCACGGCTGAAAAACTGATGGAAATCGTTCTCGGCCTGATCAGAGATCTCGGCAAAGATCTTTTCGTAAACGTCCCAATACTGAGCCTTGCGCCCGCCGCGCAGGAAGCTGCCCAGACGGCCCGACCGCTCGATCTTTTGTTCCAGAACCTCGGGGCTGAGGCGGGCAAGCACCGATTTGATCGCGCTTTCCATGCCTGCCACCATGGCGACCTCATGAGCGGCGATGTCGTCGAGCGCTTCGCGGGCCGCGTCTTCTGCGCCCATGTAGCCGCGCCCGCGCGGACGCATCAGGCTTTCGATGGCTTGTTCGGGGGAGACCGAGAACTTCAGGGGATTGTTGCCCCCGGCCGCGATCATGGTCTGCTCAATGCGAAACTCGGACTTGATCGAACTGCGTGTCATCAGGATTTCGCGCAGGCCGGTGATCAGGCGGCGCATGACCGTGCCGGCGCGGGCCATGGTGTCGGGCAGGTCCGCGTCGCGGACCGCGAGATCTTCGGCGCCGAGCGCTTTGAAGAAGGCCACCGTGGCCGCCGCGTCAGAAGGTGAGGCCGCCGGGCCGGCGGGGACTGCGCCACCTTGCGCGCCCATCTGCGCAGGCGGCGCGGCCAACGCAGGTTGGACCTGCTCGGAGGTCACGGCGGTTGGCACCGGATCAGCAGGCTGGCGCCCCGGGGTTGGCTGGGTGTGGACCGGATCGGCAGCCACCGGATCCGGGGCCAGCGGGTCCTGGGCCAGTGGGTCCTGGGCCAGCGGATCTTGGGCCAGCGGATCTTGGGCCAGCGGATCGGGCAACGGGGGATCCGGGATCAACGGGTCGCGAGCCTGTGGGGGCTGAGATTCCCATGGATCGTTTCCAAGAGGATCATGCCCCAAAGGATCGGGCGCCGCGTCCTGCGCCGCATTCGTATCGGCGTTTTGTGCAATGGCCTCGCGCCCCGCCGCGGGCGTCGGCGCCAGCAGGTCGTCCCAGTCATCGGGTATGACCTGTTGCGACGGTTTGGGGGGGTCGAAGACATCGCTTTCGGCGGGGTTGTGCGCTGACAGGCTCGCCCCCTGCCCGTCGCGCCCGTCCGCGGGCCGCGAGAAAAACGGATCGTCCTCATCCATCCCGCCAGGCGGCAGCAATTCGTCAATCGGATCGACGGGCGAAAGCTGCGACGGTCCGGTCGGTGCGGTATTTCCGCCCAGGAGCGCCTCCAGTGCATCGCCTTCAGGCCCAGGCGCATCCAGTAGATCCAGCGGATCCGGCGCCAGATCCGCCTGCCCGGGCGAGATCTGAGCGAACCCCTGTGGGTCCGGCGGCAGGTCGAGCGCCGAGGGCTGATCGTCCGTGATGGAGATGAGCAACTCAAACATCCCCAGACCCAACACATCTCCGTTTGACAACGGCGTCGGGACCGGGCCGAGCGCGGTCTTGCCGTAGTTCAGAAAGGTGCCGTTGGTCGACAGGTCAATGACCACCACGTTGCCGCCCTGGTTTTCGAGCACGCAATGGCTTTTCGAAAGCATCCGATCCGGGTCAGGCAGCACGAGATCATTGGCCGGTCCGCGGCCAATGGTCAGGGAGGGACCGCGCATCGTCACCGGAGCAGCATTTCCCGGGACGGGACCGGTCGGCTGGAACGAGACCGTCACGCCCATGTCAGAGGCCTCCCGTCCGGCGCGCGCCGCGGGCAGGTGTCCAACCGGTCGCGAAGGCGCGGCCCAATATTCCGACCCGTGAGACCATGCTCGGTTCAATCGCTCCCCGCCGCGTCCATTCTGCCGTTTCCGCCGCGGCCGATGTCCACGCCGCGGTCGACCAAAAGTCTGCCATGTTCTTCAAACCTATCAGACAATTCTCCAAGCGCTACCATATTCATCCCGAAGGCCGCGGCTTCGGCGACCCCGGCTGGTGCCGGAAACTTGGCCAGATCGCCCGGCCCCAGAGTGCCGTCGCTGTAAAGCGCGGCCATGGCGCAATGGATGGTGTTGTCATCGACGTAAGCTGCGTCAATGGCATCGCTGGCCATGGTGCGATTGTCGTCGGAGGGCTCGTAGACCCAGGCCTCGGCCGCCTTCAGGGGCGCGGGATCCTCGTCGGATTTCGGTCCCAGATAATCGCGGGCGGCCAGACAGGCCCACCAGACCCGTTCGCGCGCCGGAAGCGCCACCGCGATCAGGTGGAGCATGTCGAACAATTCGTCCTTCGCCTCCAACTCCGCCAGAACGACATCCACGGAGGCGCTGGCCGGGGCTTCGATCGGCGCGGTCAACCGGGCGCTGGCGCGGGCCAGAAGCTTTGCCGCCGGTTCCTGCGGGACCTTGATCATACCTGAAAAACGATCGGTCATCTCACGCCCCTCAGTTGATCAACGTTACGCTGCCCTTGAGGGTCAGCATGGCGTCGCCTTTGACAGTGGTCATCTTGCCCTGGGCGGTCAGCATGCCCTTGGCTTTGACCTCGACCATAGGAGCTTCAACAGCTATCCCCTGCTGCGTCAGGGTGATGGTGGAGCCCCCTACCTTCAGCACGATCTTCTTGGCCGCTTCGATCTCAATTGCGCCCGCGTTCACGTTCACTGACATGTCGCCGGTTTCGACGATTGTCTTGTAGTCCTTGTTGATGGTCTTTTCCTGGCTGCCGCTGCGCAGAAAATAGCGGTGATCCCCGTCCAGAACATCGTGTTCCATATTGTTCTGGATCACCTGCAGCAGCGAGCCTTCGGCGTCGCCTTCAAATGTGTGATCCGCCAGTGTTTCGATATCTGGCAGACCCACCCCAATGCGCGAGATGTTCTTGGTCACGAAGTGGTGATCCTTCTGCGCCTGCACGCGCATCATCTCCTTATTCCCGGTATCGTCGAACATCAGTTCGTTGAAGCCAGGGCGTTTTGCGTCCTTGGTGCTGTTTGAGCGTATGCCGATTTCGTTGAGCGTTTCCTTCTTCGAATACACTTTCGGATTTTGCTCGTTGTAGAGCATGCCGACGCAGATTGGCCGACCCGGGTCTCCTTCCTCGAACTGTATGACGACCTCCTGCCCGACCCGGGGCACGGCGGCAAAGCCATAGTTCTGCCCGGCCCAGGGCGTGGCCACCCGCACCCAGCAGGAGGCGGTATTGTCGTCAGAGGAGAACCGGTCCCAGTGGAATTTGACCTTGATGCGCCCGTAGTCGTCGGTGTGGATTTCTTCGCCTTTGGGGCCCACGACCTGAGCCGTCTGTAGCCCGGTGATCAGCGGCCAGGGCGTTGCCAGCGGGGCGCGATACGGATCTCTGAGCAACGTGGCTTCGATGGTTGAGGCATAGGCAAACCGTCCGATCCCTTCCGGGATTTCCATGTTTTTGGCCTCGATGTCGTAGTCGACCGGATCATCGGCAATATCCATGTCGGTTTGCACGTAATGTACGGCCGAGATCACCAGATATTCGTCGTTGGCTGCCTCATCGGGATGTTCCTTGAGCGTGAACCGGTGCCCCACGCCCATGGTCCGCACACCAGACGCGCCGCGCCACAGCTTGTGGCGAATGGCCTCGGCCTCCATGCGCACCTTCGCGCGCTTTTGGGCGAGATGACGTTCGTCTTTGATTGGTTGGTCATCTGGCTGTTTACCTTCGCCGCGGAACCGGCCGGGATAGTCGTATAGCTCGAACTCGCTGTGGGAATGGCCGCGCTTGGGGCCCTTTTCTTCGACAAGATTGGCCCTCCTGAACCGGAAAAACTCAAAGTCATCCAGCGTGACCTTGCCCGAGGTCACCTGCAAGGACGCGGCCCATTCACTGATCGTGTCCCTGCGCCCGCCGTCCTTGTTTGAGCGCGCCTGGAACATGACAGTATCATGGTCCGGCACTGCGACATGTGCGCTCTTGCTGTCGCAAAAGACCAGCTGGTCGGGTGTTTCCGACTGCGACTTGGTGGCGAAAAAGAAATAGACCCCGTCTTGTTCGAGCAACCGACAAATGAAGGCATAGTCGCTTTCGCGGTATTGCACGCAATATTGACGCTCGGCGTAACTCTCGGTCAGCTTGAACGCGTAGTCTTTGAAGCCGTGCTCCTTAAAAATCTCCTCGATAATCTGCTTGGTCGTCTTGTTCTGGAAGACCTTGCAATTGACCCGCCGCGTCAGGAGATAAAACCAGGGCCGCACTTCGGCGACGTATTGGCGCATGCCCGCGCGCATCCCGAGATTTTCCACCGACACGCACACACCGCCAAAATCGCGCTTTTTGCTGCCGGCGGCGTTTTCGGTTTTCAGGTGCACCTGCATCTCTGCGCCCAGGAACTGGGTCAGATCCAGATCCTTGCTTTTGGATTGAAAGGACACGGTCATCTCGGTGAGCGTGCTCATTCCTTCGCGAATGATGGCTTTGCGCAGTTCGAGATCACCGGCCGAATATCCGCCCGACATCCAGGCGAAGGCGTCTTCACTGGGTTTGCTGATCGTCACAAGCCACACCTCGATCTGTCATGACCGCGTCTCTGCATTTCAGAGACCCTCCAGAAGAGCGGCCAGTTCCGGGTCCATCTCCGCATCCTCGTCGCTCGCATCCGGCGTGTCATTGGCAAAATCGGCCAGCAGGTCATCCAGATCGCCAAGCGGGTCATCCGTGTCCGGCGCCGCCGCCGGTGCCGGCGGTTTGGGCGGAGACGCCGGCGGCACCGGCGTGCCCGTCCAGGGCCCGCGCAGAGTCTCGCCTCCCAGCGCATTGAAAGAGGTCAGCCGGATCTCGTCCCGGCCCTTGACCCAGACCACCGGCATCAGGCCGCGCGCCATGACCTCTTCGACCCGCGCAAGTGTCAGATTGCGTTCGGTACAGGGCAGCGCCACCTGATCGCCGAAGCGGTCATTGACATAGTGATAGGGCACGTCACCCAGGGACATGACCGAGCCCAGATCAAGCCCCGGCCCGTTCTTGCGGAAGGATTGCGCCACAAGGATCGTCACCAGCACCACCGGATTGGCCCAGAGCAGCCCCTTGAGCCCCTCTTCCGGCGTGAATTCCTCAAAATCGAATTCATACGTCGGTTCGGTTTTGGCACCATAGGGTCGCCGCAGCATGAAACGCGGTGCGGCAAGTCCCAGATAGGCCGCCTCGGGCATGGCGCGCAGCGTGTCCCAGGCCTGCGCCACCAGAGGGTGGCGCTCGTCCTTGGCGGTCTCCATGAACCCGTTGGAGAGCGCCGAAACAAACGGCGCGTCCACATGTGCCGCCACGCGGGCGATGCGACCCAGTATTTGCGCATGCGGCGGGGTTTCTTCGAACGTGTAAAGCCCGACCATCAGCGAATAGGCGCCGCGCCCGGTCTCTTCGTCGAGCGGCGCCTCGGTCAACAGGCGCGCCAGACCGCTTTGCGACAGATCATCCTGCGCGGCCAGATCAGCCGCAATCTCTTCGGCGGAGATGTCATAGAGCATCACGTCCAGCGTGTCGTCGGCCTCGATAGAGCGGGCCAAGAGGTCAAGGCTGCGCCATTGGCTTTCCAGGGCCTGAAAATCCGGGTGATGCAGGATGAGCCGCATCGCCGTGGCAATCGCCTCATCCACAAGCCCCACCGCATCCGCATCCGGCGCCCGGCGCAGATGCGGCCCGACGATCCGACCAATCATGTCCTCCACCGGGCTGGCCTGGCTGAGCCGCGCGGTCTCGTCTCCGATCAGGCGCTGAAAGTCGCTGAGCTTGAGGTCTGCGGGCACCGACGTCGCCGCCGAGCGCACATGCGTGGGCGCCAGCGGCATGTCATGGGCCTCTGACCAGGCCTTGACCCGGTCCAGAGCTCCGGCCGACGTCGCGCCGGCCTGCAATTGCCCGCGCAATCCGTTCAACTCGGCAAAGATCTCCGCCTTTTCATAGATTTCATCGGGATGCAGATCATCAAGCCCCGAGACCGGTACGCGCACTCCGGCGCCGTCCTTGCCCACCGGCAGGATCAGATCCTGTGCGAAGCTTTCGATGATGTTCTCGACTGTGTCCGGATCAAGCTGGACGGGCGCGCGGCTGGCCAGCGCCGCCCCGGTCTCCAGCACGCCCCTGACCGCCCGTCCGGTAAAATCGCCAAAGAGCGCAATCCGAAAGCGTGTGCGCCGGAGCGCCTCTTGCGCCAGGGGCGCGCCGGTCAGCGTGCCGAACGCAAACTCGGTCTCGCGCGTTTGAACCGTCTGCGCCGGTGCCTCTGCCGCCGCAGCGGGCGCGGCATCTAGATCGGCCAGCAGGTCATCCAGCCCGTCATCTTCCGACAAGGCGGCCGGGTCAGACGCGCCTGCCGGAGCATCCAGATCCGCGAGCAAGTCGTCCAGACCATCATCAGCGATGTCTGGCGCCGCGCTGTCGCTCAACCCGGCAAGGAGATCGTCCAGATCATCCGATTGCGCGTGCGCCTCCGTCGGTGGTTCGTCAAGGCCCGCAAGGATATCGTCCAGATCATCGGCCTTTGCCGGAGCCGATGCAGGAGCGTCGTCCAGCCCGGCAAGGATGTCATCGAGATCATCAGCCTTTGTCGAAGCCGCTGTCGTTGCGTCGTCTAGACCGCCAAGGATGTCGTCCAGATCATCCCCCGCGTCTGAGGTTTCAACGGGAGCATCGACACCGGCGAGAATATCATCCAGCCCATCTGCCCCAGATGGGTCTTCCGGCGGGGGCTCGCCCAAACCAGCCAGAATGTCGTCCAACTCATCGACTTCCGCCGCAGCCTCCGTCGGCGCCTCGTCCAGCCCGGCAAGGATATCGTCCAGATCGTCTCCCGTATCCGAGGCTCCAACGGGAGAATCGACACCGGCGAGAATGTCGTCCAGCGCATCTGTCTCAGATGGCTCTTCCGGCGGGGCTTCGCCCAAACCGGACAGGATCTCATCCGGATCGCCGTCGGGTGTCTCGGGCGTCTCGGGCGTCGACAGGTCAGACAGGATATCATCTGTCCGGTCCCGCGCCGGGGTGGTCTCGCCGGGGCTCAGCGCCAGATCGCCCAGAATGTTGTCGAGATCATCCTTGGGCGCATCTTCCAAAGCTGTGGCCGCGAGACCGGTGAGTGTGACGGATGTCGCGTCGTGTGCCTGCGTGTCTTCCGGAGCGGCGGTGAGATCCGTCAAATCGGACAGGATGTCCGACACGCCATCGGGTGGCTCAGGGGCGGAATTGTCCTGAATGGCAAGGTCCGCGAGTATGTCTGCCACCGGCTCCGGATCGGATGTATTGGCGGGGGTCTTCGCGACCAGATCGGCCAGGATCTCGCTGTCCGCTTCCGAGGCTGCCGGCGCCTGTGGGGCCTGTTCGGCGAGATCGGAGAGGACATCCGCTGTGTCGTCAGTATCCGCAGGCGTTGGCGGAGCCGCTCCGGCGAGGTCGGAGAGGACATCCGCTGTGTCGTCAGTATCCGCAGGCGTTGGCGGAACCGCTCCGGCGAGATCGGAGAGGACGTCCGCTGTACCGTCAATGTCCGCAGGCGTTGGCGGAACCGCTCCGGCGAGATCGGAGAGGATATCCGCTGTCTTGTCGGTATCGGGCGACGCTGCCGGAGCGATTCCCGCAAGATCGGCCAGGATATCCGCGTCCGTGTCAGGTGGCGCACTCTCATCTGGCGCATTTGCGGCAAGTGCCGCGAGCACCGTATCGGACGGGTCCTGAGGGTCGGCAACAGGCTCGGCAGGTGCCATGGCGCGCAGCCGCTGCAGCGCGGCCTCTGTCTCTGCCGGAGCGGCGCTCGCCGCCCCGCCGAGCACCTTGAGCAGCGCAGGATCCTGCAGGATGCGTTCAATCAGTTTCTCCGCGCCCGCCTTGCCATCCATGTAGGCCATCAGATTGCTGAGCTGGGTGCGGGCGTCCAGAAGCGCCTGCAGCGGTTCGATCTTGGACGCGATTGCGCCGGGCTCGAAGTCGGCCATCTCCTCAAAGGTCAGATCGACATTCAGATTGCCCTCGCCGGTCAGCGTATTGGGCACCGAAAAGGCCACGCGCGGAGCGATGGCCTTCATCCGGTCGTCAAAATTGTCGACATCGATGTCAAGGAAACTCCGGTCCTCAACCGCGGGCTGCTTGACGTGCGATTTGCCAGAAAGCTCGGACATCACCCCCATCACGAAGGGCAGCTGCACCTTCTTTTCGGCACCGTAAAGTTCCACATCATATTCGATCTGGACCCGCGGCGCGCGATTGCGGGCAATGAACTTCTGACTGTCGCTCATCCGGCGTCTCCTCCCTTCAGGCGACCGATATCTTCGCGCAAAGCACGGATCTCATCGCGCAGCCCCAGAACATGTTCATCCACAACATCCGTTTCCGTGCGCACCAACGCACGCAAGCGTTCAAATTCCGCCTCGGCATCCGCCTCCACGGCGGCCTGCATTGTATTGACCAGAATACCGATGAAAAGGTTCAGCACGGAAAAGGCCGTCAGCACGATGAAGGGGACGAAGAAGGCCCAGGCCATCGGATAGGCCTCCATCACCGGGCGGACGATGCCCATCGACCAGCTTTCCAAGGTCATGATCTGGAACAGCGAATAGAGCGAACGGCCCAGCGTGCCAAACCACTCGGGAAAGCTCGGGCCATACATGAGCGTCGCCATCACCGCGAAAACGTAATAGACGACCGACAGCATCACGATGACCGCCCCCATGCCGGGCAGCGCGTCCAGCAAGGCCTGAACAACGGCGCGCATCTGCGGCACGGCCGAGAGCACCCGCAGCGCCCGGATCACCCGCAGACCGCGCAGGGCGGACAATTCGGACCGGTTCGGCAAAAGCCCCAGGCCCACCACCACCAGATCAAAGATGTTCCAGGCGTTGCGGAAGAAGGACCAGCCATAGGCGTAGAGCTTCAGGAGCATCTCGATCACGAAAATCGCCAGGATCACCCGGTCCAGGACAGTGAGAAGGCCACCGACAGAGCTCATCACCTGGTCCGAGGTCGACATGCCCAGGGTCACCGCATTCACGATGATGATCACCAGAATGCCATTGGACACATCCGGTCGTTCGACAAAGGCGCGCACCTTGTCGCGCATGGTGTCCGGCCCTGCCTCGTCCATCCCGTCCTTTGCTGCGTCGTTCATAATATCGCGCCCTTCTCACCGGCGGTCCGAAACCCCAAAGGCCCCTACCGCACAAGATCTAACTCCGGCAGCCTGCATCGTCGCACCCGTTTCCTCGGCCTCCGTGTCAGAGCAAGGTGCCAAGAAAAGCGGCGCCACGAGGCGGCCATTGGGCGAAGCTGCCGGCCATGTCTTTCTCTGTCGCACGGCGTCCCAGTCCGGTTTCAATTATTTTCATCTCGGCCTCCAACACCT
>JBCDEC010000165.1:0-10207 GCA_039179965.1 Pseudomonadota bacterium | reverse complement strand
GACCCGCTCGATATTGGGTTTGTCGACGAAAGCTCCATGCTTGACGACCGCCAGTTCGAGGATCTCAAGGAAATTTTCCCGACGCTGCTCCTGTTTGGAGATCCGGCGCAACTTGCACCCGTCAACCAGTCAGGCTCGATGGTCTTTGACGCCTTGCCGGAACCGCACAAGCTGACGCTGTCCCGCATTCACCGCCAGGAGGCGGACAATCCAATCCTCGATCTGGCCCATGCGCTGGCCGACCCGGATGTCGGTTTTGAGGAATTCGAACGCATGGTCGAGCACAAGGCCAGCGCCGATGACCGGATCGTCTGGGGACAAAGGGTAGAGGTGGATCTGATGGCCCGCTCCCCGGTTCTGGTCTGGCGCAATGCCACCCGGATTCGCCTGATCAACGCCTTCCGTACGGTTTACGGGGCGCCCGAAGACGCTTTGCTGCCCGGGGAACCGCTGATCTGCGACGGGATTGAACTGCCGCTCAAGCATCGCAAACGCCGTCTCGACCTGGAAGCCCGTGGTCTGATCAAGGGCGCCCAGGTCGTCTATCTCGGTCCCGGGCGAAAACCCGGCTTCTCGAGGATTCACGTGATCGGAGCCGAAGATCCCCAGGTCTCGGCGGCGTCCATCGTCAAGATCGAAAAGCCGGACGAGGAAGAACCGTTCATTCCCTATGCTGCGCGCATGGGGGCGACATTCCTGCATGGCGCTGCGGTGACCATTCACAAGGCGCAGGGCAGTCAATGGGGCACCGTGCAGGTGTTTGCCCCCGATCTCTACACGGCCGCGCGGATGGGGCGCAGCGAAGCCGGACAACCGCTTTGGAAACGGCTGGCCTATGTGGCCATCACACGGGCGCAGGAGCGTCTGATCTGGGTGGTGCGCAACCGCCTGGCAAAACCCTCAATGCCGCTGGAGGTTGACGACCTGCGCGCCACCCCCGCGGCGGCTTTGGAACTGGAAGGGGAGACTTCATGAAATCTATTATCGTGACCGGTGCAAGTTCGGGCATCGGCGAAGCCACGGCCCGCCACTTTCTCGAAAACGGCTGGACAACAGGCCTGCTCGCACGCAGCGCCGACAAGCTGGAGGCTCTTGCGCAGGGCTTTGACAACGCGGTGGTTTTGCCCTGCGACGTGAGCGACCCGGAGGGCGTGGAGTCCGCATTTGACGCCTTTGCCGCCCAGGCGGGACGGCTCGACATGCTCTTTAACAACGCCGGAATGCTCGGCGTGGCCGGGCCCATAGACGAAGTCCCGGTCGACAGCTGGCTGCAGGTGGTGAACGTGAACCTCACGGGGATGTTCCTCTGCGCGCGCCAGGCCTTCAAGATCATGCGCCACCAGAGCCCGCAGGGCGGGCGCATCGTCAACAACGGCTCGATTTCGGCGCATGTGCCGCGACCAGGCTCGGTCAGCTACACGACCACCAAACATGCCATCACCGGTCTGACCCGGACGCTGAGCCTCGACGGCCGGGACTTCAATATTGCCTGCGGGCAGATCGATATCGGCAATGCGCGCACTGAAATGGTGGTCAAGCAACATGCCCGCGACCGCGCGGCAGGGCGCGAACCGGATGCCTCAATGGATGTCATGAACGTGGCCAAGGCTCTGATGTACATGGGTGAATTGTCTCTCGATGCCAATGTGCAGTTCATGACCGTCATGGCAAAAGACATGCCCTACATCGGGCGCGGCTAGCCCGCCAAAGCGCAGCCTGCGGCTTCTTTCTTTTTCAAAATACCCCAGCGCAGCGGCGCCGCCAGACCTATCGGCGCCGCAAGAGCGTGAATATCGTGGACGCGCCCCACCCCGCCGCCACCGCAACGATCAGAGACAGGATCCCGTACACCAAGGGCTGAGCCCGCGACAGATCGAAGATCCAGCGCTCAAGCCCCACCTTGCGCACATCTATCACCGTCTCGTACTCGGTGATCACCCGGCCGCCCCGGGTCAGATAAATCTCTGCCAGATAGTCACCATCTGTCAGATTGGCCGGCATCGAAATCGAAGAGCGAAACAGCGTTTGCTGGTCCAGCGCAACCCCGCCTTCGAGCAGCTGATAAAGCCCGTCTTCGCTGCGAATGCGGATCAGCGCGTCGGTGAACATGCTGGCATCCGAGATGTTCTGTGGCGCACCGACCGACCGGATGGCTTTTTCCAGCGAAATGTCGTGTCGCAGATCTTCGGTCGCGCTCAGGACGTCCTCCAGCGGGCCGGTGGTGGCCACGGCGTAAAAGCTGGGGGCGCTGTCAATCTCGACCGCGTCCGTGTTGATCCAGATCCCGGCGCGCCGGGCCTTGCGGCGCACCAGAACCGGCTCAGAAGGACCAGCGACCGTGATCAACACCTGCAGCGGCGGGTCCTGAATGATCGGTGTTTCGCGCTTGATCGCGCCAAAAATGAGAATGTCCGAACCGTCAAAGCTCGTCGTGATCGAAACCTCGTCGCGGGACAGACCCAGCACGATCTCTTCGGCCCACCCGGCCTGGGCCATCATCAGGGCCAAAAGGATCACACAGCGGCGCATCAGTTCAACGCCGGGTTCAGCGAATAGAGCTCTGCCGGTTTCAGCAAGAGATCCAGCGCCAGCTTGCCGCAAACCGCAAGCACCAGGGCGGCAAGCAGGATGCGAAGATGTTCGGCCTTCAGCTTCAGCCCGATCTGCGTGCCGAACTGGGCGCCGATCACGCCGCCAATCAACAGGAGCAAGGCCAGGATCGCGTCGACCGTGTAATTGGTCGTTGCATGCAAAAGCGTGGTGAACGCCGCCACGAAGGTGATCTGAAACAGCGATGTGCCCACAACGACTTTAGTTGGCATATTCAGCAGATAGATCATCGCCGGCACCATGACGAAGCCACCGCCCACGCCCATAATCGCCGACAGCACACCGACCAACGCGCCCACCAGCAGGGGCGGGATGACCGAGATATAAAGCCCCGAGGTCCGGAACCGCACCTTGAAGGGCAGCGCATAGATCCAGCTTTTGTGCCGCCGGTCCCGGCGCGGCTTTGGTCCGGCCAGGCGCGCACGGCGCAGCGCATTCAGGCTTTCGATCATCATCAGCGTGCCGATCGAGCCCAGAAACACGACGTAGGACAACTGGACCAGCAGATCGACCTGACCGAGGCTTTTCATGTAGTTGAAGGCCACAATACCGGCGGCCGACCCGACAAGGCCGCCGACCAACAGCACGCTGCCCATGCGGAAGTCGACCGTGCGTCGTCTGAGATGCGCCAGAAGCCCGGAGACCGACGAGGCGACGATCTGATTGGCTTGTGTGGCCACAGCCACGGCCGGCGGAATGCCGATGAAAAACAGCAGCGGGGTCGCCAGAAAGCCGCCGCCGACGCCGAACATGCCAGACAGCACACCCACCAGCCCGCCGAGCCCAAGAAGAAGAAAGGCATTTACGGACACTTCGGCGACGGGCAGGAAAACTTGCATGGCCCTACCCTAAAGGGGCGGCAGGGTCAGGGGCAACCGGAGACGGGCGGCGCGCGGTGACTTGGGACGAGGCGTGGCCGCGTCCCATGGTCTCAGCGTTCCTTCACATAGGGTTCGCCACCCGCCTTGGGTGGGATCGCCTTGCCGACAAAGCCTGCCAGGATCACGACGGTCAGAATGTAGGGCAGTGCGTCCATGACCTGTACCGGAATGACAATGCCGCCGAGCTCGATATTCTGAAAGCGCAGGGCAATCGCCTGAAGCAAGCCAAAGAGCAGACAGGCCCAAAGGGCATGCCACGGCCGCCATTTGGCGAAAATGAGCGCAGCAAGCGCAATGAATCCCCGCCCGGCCGTCATATCCTTGACAAAGCCGGCCTGAAGGGCCGTGGACAGATACGCGCCCGCAACCCCGCACAGCACGCCGCAAATGATCACGGCCGCAAAACGCAGCCCGGCGACCGAAATGCCGGCCGTATCGACCGCTGCGGGGTTTTCGCCGACGGCGCGCAGGCGCAGGCCAAAGCGTGTCCGGTTGAGCACCCACCAGGTCGCGGGCACCAGGGCAAACGCCAGATAGACCAGGATCGAGTGGCCTGAGATCACCTCGGCATAAATCGGCCCCAGAAACGGCACCGGTTCGAGCAGGTCTGCAAAGGGCAGGTTGATCGCCTCGAACCGCCCACCTGCGGTCAGCGCCGGGGTTCGTCCGCCTTGCGAAAACCAATGCTGCGCGACCAGCACGGTCAGACCGGCAGCCAGGAAGTTGATGGCCACCCCCGAAATCAGCTGATTGCCACGGAAGGTGATGGAGGCAAGACCGTGCAGAAGGCTCAGCAGCGCCGAGGACAGGATCCCGGCCAGCAGGCCCATCCAGACCGACCCGGTCACATAGGCGATCGCTGCCGAGAAGAAGGCGGCAAAGAGCATCTTGCCTTCAAGCCCGATATCGAAAATTCCCGCGCGTTCGGAGTAGAGCCCGGCCAGACAGGCCAGAAGCAGCGGTGTCGCCAATCGCACCGAGCTGTCGAGCACCTGAACGAGGGTCATGAAGTCCATAGGTCTAGCGCTCCGATGTCGCCAATTTGAAGGCGGCAAAGGTCATGAAGACCCCAAGACCGGCCTCGATCCAGCGCCGCCCGGCGGCATAGGCCCGGCGGACCGGGGCGGCAGAGAGCGCCAGTGCCCAGGAGCCATGGATCAGCAGGGAAATGACGAAAGCGCCAATCACAAAGAGCGCGACCACAAAGACCCCCGCACCCTCAACCGCGCCGACCGAAGCAATCGCCAGCCAGAAGGCAATGGCCTTTGGGTTCAGCACCTGCAGCGCATAGCCGCGCAGGAAACACTGCCACGCACTGGCCGGCGCAACCGCCGCGGCGCTCACCTCCGGCGGGTGCACGACCTTGCGAAACGAACCATATGCGAGCCATAGCAGATAGGCGGACCCGGCGAACTTCAGAAGGCTCATCGCCCAGGCCGCCTGCGACAAGAGCAGGCCGACCCCCATCAGGGTCAGGAGGTTGATCGTTGTGCTGCCCACGGCAATGCCCAGCGTGGTGATCAATGCTGCGCGCCGTCCCAGCGTATTGCCGACGCCAAGCAGATAGGCGACCGCCGGACCGGGCGAAGAGGCGGCGACAAAGAGTATGGCATACGCCGCGGCGAACCCGGCCAGATAGGGAGAGAGCACTTCGATCATGTGCTGCTGTTCCGCATCGCCATGAACAGCTTCTCAAGCGGCATGCGCACCATGTTGTCGAGCGCCCCGGTGAAAAGGATGACAAGGGCCTGGATCACCACAATCAATTCGCGCGGGATCGAGGTCCAGAGCGCCAGCTCCGCGCCACCCTGGTACAAAAAACCAAAAAGAAGCGCGGCCAGAAACACGCCAAAGGGATGGCTGCGGCCCATCAGCGCCACGGCGATGCCAATGAAACCCGCCCCTTCGGTGGCGTTCAGCACCAGTTGCTCCGCTTCGCCCATCACATTGTTGATCGCCATCATCCCGGCCAACCCGCCCGAGATCAGCATGGCAATCATGGTGATCTTGAACGGCGAAATCCCGGCATAAAGTGCCGCTGGCTCGGAATGCCCGAAGGCTCGGATCTCATAGCCCAGCCGGGTGCGCCAGATCAGCAGCCAGACCGCGACACAGGCAAGAATCGCCACCACGAGCGAGACATTGGCCGGCGCCGAGCGCGAGAATTCGATCCCGATGGGCGCCAGCATCTCGTGCAAGGTCGGCAGATGCACCGCGTCGGGAAACCGGGCCGACGCCGGATCCATATCGCCTTCGGGGCGCAGCACGTTGACCAGAAGATAGTTCAGCAGGGCTGCGGCCATGAAGTTGAACATGATGGTGGTGATCACCACATGGCTGCCGCGCGCAACTTGCAGATAGGCCGGGATCGCCGCCCATGCGGCGCCGAACAGCGCGGCCATGGCGGTTGCGCCGATCAGGGCAATCGACCAGTGCGGCCAGGGAATGTAAAGGCAGATCAGAGCGACACCCAAGCCGCCCAGCATCGCCTGTCCTTCGCCGCCAATGTTGAACAGGCGGGCATGAAAGGCCACGGCCACGGCGAGGCCCGTAAATATGAAGTTGGTCGCGTAATACAGCGTGTAGCCCCAGCCATAGGTCGAGCCCAATGAGCCCGCGACCATGAGCTTGAGCGCTTCGACCGGGTTTTCGCCAATGGCCAGGATCACCAGAGCCGACAGCATCGCCGCCAGCAAAAGCGAGATCAGCGGGATCAGAACCACATCGGCCCATTGCGGCATCTTGTCCATCTCAGGCCGCCTCGCCGGCGACGCCGGCCATCAGGAGCCCAAGCTCGGTCTCATTGGTCTCATCCGGCAGGCGCTCCCCCATGATATGGCCGTCAAACATCACCGCGATCCGGTCGGAGAGCGAAAAGATTTCTTCGAGTTCGACCGAGACCAGCAACACGGCCTTGCCCGCATCGCGAAGCGCCACGATCTGCTTGTGAATGAATTCGATGGCGCCAATATCGACGCCGCGGGTCAGCTGACCCACCAGTAGCAAATCCGGAGTGCGCTCGATCTCACGGGCCACGACGATTTTCTGCTGATTGCCGCCCGAAAAGCTCTTGGCCGCCAGCCAGCCGTTTGACGGTCGAACGTCAAACTTTTCGATTTTGGCATCTGTGTCGGCGCGCAGGGCAACGTTGTCCATAAGGACCCCGCGATTGTAGGCGTCATCGTGGTGGTATCCGAAGGCCACGTTTTCCCAGGCGTGGAAATCCATGATCAGACCTTCGCGCTGACGGTCTTCGGGGACGTGCGCCACGCCCACGTCACGCCGCATCCGCCCGTTGGCCGCAGGCCCCGACAGATCCAGTGGTTTGCCATTCAGCAAGGCAGTGCCGGTGCCAGGGCGCATTCCGCCCAAGACTTCCAAAAGCTCGGATTGACCGTTGCCGGCAACCCCGGCCACGCCCAGGATTTCTCCGGCCCGCACCGTCAGATCGATGCCCTTGACCCGTTCCACACCCTTTTCATCGCGCACATGCAGGTCCTTGACCTGCAACACCTCCGCGCCGGGTTTTGCCGGAACCTTGTCGACGCGCAAAAGCACTTTGCGCCCGACCATCAGTTCGGCCAATTCGCTTGGGTTGGTCTGCGAAGTCGTGCGGGTCGCCACCATCTCGCCGCGCCGCATGACGGACACCTGGTCAGTCGCGTCCATGATTTCGCGCAGTTTGTGGGTGATCAGGATGATCGTTTTCCCCTCTTCGCGCAGCCGGTGGAGGATGCGGAACAACTGGTCGGCTTCGGGAGGGGTGAGCACACCGGTGGGTTCATCCAGGATCAGGATCTGGGCCTCGCGGTAGAGCGCCTTGAGGATCTCCACCCGCTGCTGCATCCCGACACCGATCTCATCGATCCGCGCATCCGGATCGACGTTCAGTCCGTATTCCTGTGCCAGTTCCAGGAGCGTGCGCCGGGCTTTGGCCAGCGAGGGCTTCAAAAGCCGGCCTTCTTCGGCCCCCAACACCACATTTTCCAGAACCGTGAAGTTTTCAACCAGTTTGAAATGCTGGAAGACCATGCCGATGCCGGCCGCAATCGCGGCCTGGCTGTCCTGAATCTGGGTTTCTGTCCCGTCGATCCAGATTTCGCCGCTGTCAGCTTTGTAAAACCCGTAGAGGATCGACATGAGCGTCGATTTTCCTGCGCCGTTCTCGCCGATGATCCCGTGGATCGTGCCGGGCAGGACCTTGATTGAAATGTCTTTGTTGGCCTGGACTTTGCCAAAGGCTTTGGAGATGCCCTTCAGTTCGATGGCGGGTGTGACCATCATGGCTCTCCGGTGCCGACAAAACCGATCATTCGGGTGATATGTTCGCCATCGTCTTCCACAAAATACTGGCCGTGCTGGACCATCTCTGCGCCATCCGGCCCCTTGCCGCCAAAGGCGACGGTGACCCTCAGGACACCCGCCACCTCGTCGGACTTGATGACCTTGGCGGTCCACCCCGGCGCATTGGCGCTGAACATGGCCACATACCGGCCGACATTCTCAGGCCCGTCCAGCATACCTTGTGATCTTGGGTCTGCGTAACGGCCGGATTTTGCGAAAACCTCATCGATTGTTGCGCCGCGCTCCGCGTCGTCGGTTTCGCCCCATGCGTCGAAAAAGCGCTCCGTCAAACCGGTCATGGCTCATCACTCACGTTGGGAATGTGGCAGACCGCGCCGCCGATCGCGGCGCGGTCAAGGTCTTGGAGGCCCGGATCAGAAGGACAGCGCCGGGCAGGTTTCGTCGGACATGTAGTCGTGCACGACCAGCTCACCGCTGGCGATCTTGGCCGCGGCGTCATCTACAGCCGCTTTCATGTCAGCGGAAATCAGCGTTTCATTATGCTCGTCGAGCGAATAGCCCACGCCGCCATTGGCCAGGCCCATGACGTTGAACCCGGTCTCAAGATCCGTGCCGGACATGAAGGCCTCATAGACCGCGTTGTCCACGCGCTTGAGCATCGAGGTCAGAACCTGGCCCGGATGCAGGTAGTTCTGGTTGCTGTCCACGCCGATCGACAAGATGCCTTCGTCGGCGGCCGTCTGCAAAACGCCAACACCGGTGCCACCGGCAGCCGCATAAACCACATCCGCACCCTGGCTGATCTGGGCCTTGGTCAGTTCGGACCCCTTCACGGGGTCATTCCAGGCAGCGGGGGTCGTGCCGGTCATGTTGGCGATCACGGTGGCCTCGCCGGTCACGGAGGTCACGCCCTGGGCATAGCCGCAGGCAAACTTGCGGATCAGCGGGATGTCCATGCCGCCGATGAAGCCGACGGTGCCACTTTCCGAGGCCATGGCCGCCAGCATGCCCACCAGGTAGGAGCCTTCGTGTTCGTTGAAGACCACCGAGCGGACATTGGGCGCATCAACGACCATGTCGATGATGGCAAACTTGGTGTCCGGGAAATCCGGGGCCACTTCGCCCAGAGCATCAGCGAAGGCAAAGCCCGCCATGACAATGGGGTTCGATCCGGTTTCAGCGAAGCGGCGCAGCGCCTGCTCGCGCTGGGCGTCGGACTGCAGTTCGATCTCGCGGAACGTTCCGCCTGTTTCATCCGCCCACCGCTTGGCGCCATTGAAAGCCGCCTCGTTGAAGGATTTGTCGAACTTGCCGCCGAGGTCGAAGATCAGGGCAGGGTCTGCCAGAGCAGCGCCCGCGCCCATGGCCAAAGCGGCGGCGGCGCCAAAAAGTTTGGTCGTTACGGTCATGTTTGGGTACTCCCGGTTGGTTTGTATCTTGGGGCACGCGGCAGGGCCCGGCCCGTGTGTCTTGTGATATAACTTCAATCGTGTCGTCGGATCGAATTTGATCAGTTTAATCAAGACAAGCCCCGCGTTGGGGGTCAACCGCTTTTTGTGGTCTCAGCCGCGGTTCCGCTACGCCGGGGCGGCGAGATCCTTCGACATGATCAGCGCATCGGCAGGTGGCTGACCGGCGCGGTTGTAGTAACCCTTGCGGTAACCGTCGCGCGTGTAGCCACACCGGTCATAGAGCGCGCGGGCCGGCAGGTTGTCCGCGGCCACCTCCAGGAACGCACGGGTCGCGCCGCGCCGGTGTGCCTGGGGTTCCCAGGCGGACATCACCGCAAGGGCCAGACCCTGGCGGCGCTGATCGGGATGGGTGGCCAGCGTCAGCAATTCGGCCTCGCCAGCGATCACCCGGACCAGAGCGAAGGCGGCCGGCGTGCCAATGGCAAAGCAATGCGGGCTGGCCAGCAGATCCCTGAACGCCGTTTCCGACCAGAGGCGGGCCTGCGAGAACGCCGCCCTGTGGGTTGCGGCCATGTCTTCGGCAGAGATCAATCCAGCATCACCGGCGGCTTGTCGCGGGCCGGCGCGGCATCGGCCGGTCGGATGTAAAGCGGCACCGGAAGGGGCACATCGCCGCTTTGTATCATGCGCATCGCGGCACGCGCAATCGCTTCGGGAAGCGAATAAAGCGGCGCTCGAACAACGCCGCCGATCCGCTCTGCGATATCCCCGGCGCGAAACCCGATAACCTGCGCGGTGGTGCCGGCAGGGGGAAGCGGCATGTCCTCGAAGGTCGATTGCACTGGCGCGCTGCCGGTAAACTGCGAAAACAGCAGTCCGCGCGGGGCTTCGGTTGCCACAACCGAAAATCCGGCGTCAAGCGCCATGGCGTCGAGCACCGGGACTCCGGCGACCGGGATCTTCCGCGCCATGGCCAGGCCGCGCGCGGCGGCCACCGAG
>JBCDEC010000164.1:0-10272 GCA_039179965.1 Pseudomonadota bacterium | reverse complement strand
GTTGCCAGAGGCGATGCCGGATATGGCGGATATGCAAACACTGGTGATCGTGGGGGCGTCGAACACGCAAGTGATCGAGCGGCCGGGCCGGCGTCCCTGGGTCTATACGCCATATCCGGCATCGCCTCTGGCAACGGCACCACCCGGATCGACTCCTCCGCGCGTGAAACCGCTCGGGCGAAGATGACCGGGCGCGCGTCGCCAGCGGCGTCGCGCAGGACTTCAAGCGCGCGGCCAAAGCCTTCGGGGCGCGCCTTTGAGCGCGGATTGTAGAACGCCAGAGCAAAGTCCGCCTGAACGGCCAAACGCAACCGGGTCTCGACAAGCGTCCAGGGTTTGAGATTGTCGCTGAGATTTATGGCGCAGAAGTCGTGACCCAGCGGTGCTCCGGCGCGCGCGGCGGCCGCCAGCATCGCGGTAATGCCCGGCAGAACGTTGATCTCCAGTCCGCGCCAGTCGTCCGGCCCGCTTTCGATGGCCTCAAAGACCGCAGCGGCCATTGCAAAAACGCCCGGGTCCCCGGAAGAGACCACCACGACGCGGGACCCGGCGGCGGCCATCGCCAATGCGGCGCGCGCGCGATCCATCTCAACGCGATTGTCAGACGGGTGCAGGTTCAGACCCGGTCGCGGCGCCACGCGCGCCACATAGGGAATATAGCCGACCACGTCGGTGGCCTCGGCCAGAGTGGCCGACACCTCCGGTGTCACCAGATCCTCCCGGCCCGGACCCAGACCGGCAATGGCCAGCCAGCCGCTCATGGCCGGCGTCCCTGGCCGTGAACGATGACAATCGAGAAATACGGGGTCACCGGGTCGCAGACCTCGGCCAGTCGACGGACGCTTTGATTGGGCATGGCCGCAAACTCGACGATCCAGGCCAACTTATCCTTGCCCGCGCGTTCCAGCGCCCGGCGCACCTTCTCGAAATTCCGGCCAATTTTCATAACCACAAGCGCATCGGCGGTGCGCATATGCTGAAACAGGGTCTCCTCGTCCAGCGTGCCCATGAGCACAGTCAGAACATCATCGCCCCAGGTGACCGGTTGCCCGGTGGCGGTCCAGGCTGCAGACATGCCCGTGGTCGCCGGGACAACTTCGACCGGGACGCTGAGGCGGGCGTGCAGATGCATGAACGAGCCGTAAAAGAACGGATCACCCTCGCACAGGACGACGATATCCTCGCCGGTCTGCGCCAAAGCGGTCAGGCGGCTGGTCCAGTCGGCGTAAAAGCCCGACAGGATCTCATTGTAGCGCGGATCGGTGAGCGGGATCTCCGTCGTGACCGGGTATTCCATGGCAAGTTCGCATGCGTCGTCCGGGATCAGTCCGTTGACGATGCGCCGGGCCTGCCCCTGCCGCCCGGCCTTGCGGAAGAAGGCAATGTGGGAGGCCCCACGGATCAACCGGTCCGCCTTGACGCTCATCAGGTCCGGGTCCCCTGGGCCGAGGCCAACGCCATAGATCGTGCCGGTCATTCGATGCGGCTCGCGATGGCGTTGATGGCCGCGACTGTGATGGCACTGCCGCCCAGGCGCCCTGCGACGATACAACAGGGCACGGGCTGCGCGGCCCAGAGCGCGTCCTTGCTTTCGCGGGCGCCGACAAAGCCGACCGGGCAGCCGATGATGGCGGCAGGACGCGGGCAGGCGGGATCCTCAAGCATGTTCAACAGGTGAAAAAGTGCGGTCGGCGCATTGCCGATGGCGACCAGCGCGCCGGCCAGATGCGGACGCCACAGGTCCAGGGCCGCAGCAGAGCGGGTGTTGGCCATACGGGCCGCGCGCGCGGGCACTTCCGGATCGTGCAGGGTGCAGAGGACCGCATTGTCAGCGGGCAGGCGCTTGCGCGTGACGCCTTCAGAGACCATGCGTGCATCGCACAGGATCGCAGCGCCAGCCTCCAGCGCGGCGCGCGCCGCTGGAACAAAGCCGGGCGAAAAGCGTATGTCGCGCTCAAGACCCACAAGCCCGGCGGCGTGGATCATGCGCACGGCCAGCGGCTCTTCCTCGGCGCTGAAACATGCCAGTTCGGCCTCGGCCCGGATCGTGGCGAAGGACTGGCGATAGATCGCGGCCCCATCGGTTTCGTATTGGTATGGCATCACAGCAGTCCCGCTAGATCGGCAGGCGACAGCCCCCGCTGGCGGGGCTCATCCCATGCCCGGCCGTTCTCCACAAGATCGAAGCCGTGCTCCCGACCCACCAGCGTCAGATCCGCCGGCCGGGTCCGGGCGCAGCCCTTGGCGCACCCGGAGACATGCAGGCTGCGCCCGGGACGCGCGAGGCTGCGGGCGAGGCCGCGCGTCTGCACGGTGGCCGCGGGACACAGCGGCGCGCCGGGACAGGCATCGGTGTCGATCAACGGATCATCCGGGTCCATGAGAACAGACGAGCCCGCGACAGCCTGACCGCCTTCGAGGATCGCGCAGCGCCAAGGGGTCAGGCGTAAGGCACTGGCGCCGGAGCGGGCCAAAACGTCCGGCAGGTCGGCGGCATCGATCTGCCCAAAGGCAAAACCCACAGACGGCCCAAGGGGAGTTGGACCGGGGCGGCGGGGTGAACCCCGCCCTACATCCACGCCCGGAGCGTGTCCGGTCCAGTCCGGCGGCAAGGGGGTATGGCGCAAAAGGCGCGCCATCCGCGACGGTGTGCGTAGGGCGGGGTTTACCCCGCCGCGCGCCTGAATGGCGGCGCGCGCATCGGCAAACCACCAGGCCAGGGCGATCAATGCATCAATTGCATCTGCTTCGCTCACCGCCCGTCCGCTGGTGGCCCCATCGGCGCGCAGGATCACCGCACCGGCAGTGCCGCATTCCAGGCGTATGTCGGCAGAGGCGTGCTCCAGCCAGGTCTGCGGCCCCGTATCAATGGCAAAGCCGACCTTCGCCGGAAGCACCGGCAGTTCATCCAAACGCGCCAGAAGACGCGTCGCCAGCCGTTCCGTAAGATCGCCGGGCACCCAAAGCGGGCTCACCATCACATTGCGGCGGGTTTCTTGATCTGGATCCGAATCAAGCAGATCAAGTCCGGCCAATGCGCCAAGCACGCGCGCGTGGCCGTCCGGCTGGACACCGCGGATCTGCAGATTGGCCCGGTTGGTGACATCGATCGTCCCCGAGCCGTAAGTCAGCGCCAACTCGCAAAGACCCGCCATCTGTGCCGCGCTCACTCGCGCGAGCCGGGGGCGCACCCGCACGACCAGCCCGTCGCCCGATGCCATCGGTGTCCATGCGCCGGGGCACCAACCTTTGATCTCGGGTCCGCTCATTCCGCCGCTTCCATCGCGGCGAGGATCGAATTGCGCCGGCTCACCCAGAGGCCGGCAGTTTGCAAGGCGCGGAACTGGTCCCACATCGCGGCCAGGGCCTCCGGGTTTTCGGCGCCCAGAAACAACGCCACATCCGGCTGGCCCAATGTTGCGTCAAAGTAGAGGTCGAAGAGGTGCGGCGACACCACATCGGCCAAATGCGCGAATGTGGCCATATGATCGAGCGTCGCGGCAATTTCCGCAGCGCCCCGGAACCCGTGCCGTTGCATGCCGGCGATCCAGCCGGGGTGCGCGGCCCGGGCCTGCACGACGCGGGCGACTTCCTCGGCCAGGGCACGCACCCGGGGACGCTCAGGATTGGTGTTGTCGACATGATAGAGCGCGGCGCGACCGCCCGCGACCGACTGCGCTGCTGCGAATCCGGCCTCATGCGTTGCGTAGTCAGCCGCCAGCAACAGGTCGCTCTCGGCAAGATCCTGAAGATGCACAAAAGCATCGGCCTGCGCGACACGCGCGCGGATGCCGTCCGCATCATGGCGCGGCGTGCCTGCGTCCAATGCCCAGGCGCTGGCGGCGAGCCAGGCGGCGCCCGCTGCCGCCCTGGCGTCCGCCGTCAGGGTCTCGGCTGCCGCGCCCATGCCCAGCCCATATGTCCCCGGCGCCGGCCCGTAAACCCGGGCGACATCCGCGTCGACATAGGGATTGAAGGCTGGGGCTTCGTCACGCGCGGACAGCAGGCGCACCGCCTGGGAAAACAGCGTTGCAAGCGCCGGAAACACATCCCGGAACAGGCCGGACACGCGCAGGGTCACGTCTATTCTGGGGCGGTCCATTTCGGTCAGCGGAATCACCTCGAGGCCCGAGACCCGCTCGGATCCGTCGTCCCAGACCGGCATCACGCCAACAAGTGCGAGGGCCATTGCGAATTCCTCGCCGGCCGTGCGCATCGTGGCCGATCCCCAGAGGTCGACGACCACGCCGCGCGGCCAGTCGCCTTCGTCCTGAAGATGGCGGCGCACCAGCTCCTCCGCGAGGCGTTTGCCCTGACGAAACGCTGCACGGGTCGGCACCGATCGCGGGTCCGTCGTGTAAAGGTTGCGCCCGGTGGGCAAGACATCCGTGCGCCCCCGGTAGGGCGAGCCGGACGGTCCTGCAGGCACAAAAGCTCCGCTCAGCGCCGCCGCCAGGCCGTGCTGTTCGGCCGCCGCCGACGGCGTTGCGTCAAAGATCCCGCCCGTCGCGGGCGTCCGGCCAAAGATGTGCAGACCATCGCCAAACTGGCTTTCCTTGACGTCGCAGACGAAACGGTCGATGCGGGTCAAGGCCTCGCTGGCGCAGGCGCCCGGCGTCAAACCCAGATCCCGGTCAAGACCCAGTGCTTCGGCCTCTGCCCGGATGTCCTCCTGCAACCGGTCGCGCCGCCTGGGATCCAGCCCGTCGGCATTGGAAAACTCGTCGAGCAGGGCCTCCAGCCGGGCCAAGCGCTGTGGCGTGCCACTGTCGCGCAGCGGGGGCGGCACATGGCCAATGGTCACCGCACCGATCCGGCGTTTGGCCTGCGCGGCTTCTCCGGGATCGTTGACAATGAACGGGTAGATGACGGGCAGATTGCCAACCAGGGCTTCCGGCCAGCAGGTGTCAGAGAGGGCCACAGCCTTGCCCGGCAACCATTCCAGGGTGCCATGCGCGCCGATATGCACCATCGCGTGCACCCGCGTCCGCAGCCAGAGGTAAAAGGCGACATAGCCGTGGCGCGGCGTCCGGGTCAGGTCGTGGTAGTCGTCAGCGCGGCGGGCCGTCTCGCCCCGCTCGGGTTGCAGGGCGACGATGGCGGCGCCACACCGCACCGCCGGGAAGTCAAATCCATCGGGTCCGCAACTTGGGTCGTCCTCGGGCGCGCCCCAGGCCGCGTTCAGGTCTGCAACCAGCGGGTCCGGCAGCCGGGACAGGGCGGTCTTATAGGCCTCCAGCGGATAATGGACATGGCTCGCCCCCAGCGCGGTGGCCAGGTTGTCCGGTGCTATCTCACCAAGATCTTCGAGGATCGCCCGGGTTGACCCGAGAGCATCAAGTCCCACCGCATGGGCCATTTGCCAGGCTTTTCCGGGGTAGGTCGACAACACCAGCGCGACCTGGCCGCCATGGCCCGCCTGCAGGGCGATCCACCCGCAGACCCGGTCAACCAGTGCCGTGACCCGGGAGGGTTCGGCCTGATGGGCCACCTGTGAAAATTCGAGCTCCGGGTCCCGTGCATGTGCTTCCTTGAACGAAGTGACCCCGCCAAAGATCCGGCCATCGACTTCGGGCAGGACCACATGCATCGCCAGATCCGCCGGGGACAAGCCCCGCTCGGCCTGTGCCCATGTCGCACGATCGGACGTTGCCAGGGCCGCCTGGAAAACCGGTACACCGCCCGCGTCCAGAGGGGACATGCCGCCACTGCCCTTGCCGGAAAAGGCAGTGACATTGACGATGGCTGCCGGCGCCAGCGTGCGCACCTGGCGGGTCATCCAGCCCGCGGCCTCCGGCGCTTTGAGCGAAGGCGCAAAAAGCCCCATGACGCGATACCCGCGGGTTCGGAAGGCCTCAAACAGGGCCTCGACCGGGTTCAGATCTGCGGCTGCCAGATAGGCGCGGTAAAAGACGACCAGCACCAGTGGCGCTTGGCTGCCATCCGCAAGCGCCTTCTGTGGCGCGTCAGTGGACGGGAGCTGAGCGAGCACGGGGCAGGTCAAACCGGCCTCTGGCGTCCAGCCGCCTACGGCCGGCAGCGCCTTCGATCCCTGGACCGGCCCGGCATAAAGCCCCGCCGCCAGCGCGAGTTGCGCCAGAGCGGCCTGAGCCGCGACTGCACCGCCGGTGTCACAGAGATGCTGCAGGCGTCGAAGGGTCGAGGCCGGCAGCGTTGAATAGGCCTCAAGCGATGGATCTGGGCGCCCGTCGGCAGGCAGGACGGCAACGGCCAGACCGCGCCGTCCCGCCAGATCGCGCAGCTGATCAAGCCCGTATCGCCAATACGGCACGCCGCCGATCAGCCGGACCAGAACCGCCTTGGCGCCCGAAAGCGTCTGCTCGACATAGGTATCGACCGACAGCGGATGTTTCAGCGCCGCCAGATTGGCAAGGCGTAGGGCGGGGATCTTCCCCGCCGCTCCTCCACCGCGACGCCAGCCTGCCGCAAACGCGCTCAGGTCGCTGTCGGAGAACGACAAGACGATCAGATCCGCCGGAGTCTGCTCAAGATCGACCGGCGTGTCGCTTTCTTCTAGGCCCTGACGTTCACGGAAGACGACATGCATGACTCAGCCCAGAAGCACCTCGTGAATATCCGCCGAACGGACATCGTCATGTTCTGCAATGACCACAAGGCGCCCGATCCTTGGGGCATCAGCGTCCCACATGCGGTCATACTGGTGGCGCACCCGCGCGCCCACGGCCTGCACCAAAAGCCGCATCGGTTTGCCGGTCACCGCCGCGTAGCCCTTGACCCGCAAAATGTTCTGTTCGCGTGCCAGTCGCTCAATCCGCGCCACCAGATCGGCCGGGTCGGCCACCTCCGGAATGTCGACCACGATCGATTCAAAGTCATCATGGTCATGATCATGCGGATCGTCGTGATGTGATGGCCTGGCATCGAGGTCGTTCTCCGCCGCTGCTTCCAGCCCGAGGATCACACGGGGGTCCACTGCGCCTTCGGCCACTTCGATCACCGGCAGGGCGCGCGGCGATTCTGCCGAAATCACCGCGCGGGCGGCGGCGATGCCCTCTGGTCCGGCCAGATCCGGCTTGGTCAGCAGGATGATGTCCGCGCAAGAGATCTGATCTTCAAAGACCTCTGACAAAGGCGTCTCGTGATCAATCGAGTCATCGGCCTCGCGCTGCGCATCCACCGCCGCCACGTCCGGCGCGAAACGCCCCGCCGCCACGGCCTCGGCATCGGCAAGGGCAATCACCCCGTCCACAGTGATGCGCGATTTGATGTCCGGCCAGTCAAAGGCCTTCAATAGCGGCTTTGGCAGGGCCAGTCCCGAGGTTTCAATCAGGATGTGCTCCGGTCGCGGCTCCAGCGCCATCAGCGCTTCGATCGTCGGTATGAAATCGTCGGCCACGGTGCAGCAGATGCAGCCATTGGCCAGTTCCATGATGTTTTCTTCGGGGCAATCGGGGATCGCGCAGCCCTTGAGGATGTCGCCGTCCACACCGACATCGCCGAACTCGTTGACCACCACCGCCAGCCGTTTGCCACCCGGGTTCTGCATCATGTGCCGGATCAGCGTCGTCTTGCCCGAGCCCAGAAAGCCGGTGACCACGGTGACGGGCAGTTTCTCCAAGCTCATTGGGTTTGCTCCTCAGCAAGGGGGCGCAAGGGCGGCACGCGGGCCACGCAATTCTTGCGGAAATGGGTCGGTCGTTCGCGCCAGGGCACAACGCCGCTGTCGCTTGTGCTGTATTTGGCGATACCGTCGAGGATCTCGTCCAGAGCGGCCTCCGGGTCGATATTGCCATAGACATAAGTCCACCGCTGGTCACCACCGCGCAGCACAATGTTGCACCCCGCGCTGCAGTTCGAGAGACACGCGACGGCTTTCAGCTCTATGCCCGCGGGAAGGGGCGCGGCAGAGAGCTTGTCCAGCAAGACTGCGCCCGGCCGGGTGGCGCCGTCTTCCATCGCCAAGCCCATCCGGCATGTCGTACAGACCAAAAGCTCCACCGGAGCCGGCGTGTCGTCTATACTCATTCTTGCCTCGCAGCCCAAAGGCTCTGGGGCGGGGACCACGAGAGGGCATGCGACGCAAACCCGCCTCCGGCACACCCCGTCCGGTTACGTCTATCTCCACTGGCAGGTCTCCCGGCTTGCGGATCTCAGGGCTCCGGTGCGGAGTCCTGACGGCTGGCCTGCCTTCCCAAACCCGGTTCTGGGTTCAGTGGCTCTGGCCGGCCTGTCCGGTCACGGTCGCGGGGGCGGCTGCGCTTTGGGGTCGCTCGGTCGACCCCTATCGCATTCCCTTTTCACCTGTCCTAAGACAGGCACCAGCAGGATGTGACCATCATGGGCGCACGAACGCTTGTCAAGCGCCGCCAGCGACAGAGCAGGCGGTGAATGCGGCGCAGGAGAGGGCAAACCATGCGCAATCCGGATTTTGACCTTCTGGTCTGGGATTTTGACGGCGTGCTCAATGCCAACATCGTCGATGGCCGGTTCGTGTGGGCGGATCGGTTGCACATGGATCTGGGTATCGATCCGCAGGCGTTTTCGGACTTTATCTTTCGCTCGGGCCGTATGCGCGAAGTCGTCTCGGGGCGGATGGATCTACTGGATGTCGTAGGCCCCTGGCTTGCGGATCAGGGCCATTCGATCGCGGCACCCGAATTCCTGCGCTACTGGTGGCAACGGGATGCCCGGCCCGATGGCGAGGTCATGGGCTGGGCCCGCGCCGTGCCTGTGCGCCAGGTCATCGGGACCAACAACGAAGGCCACCGGGCGCGCTACATCGAAGAGGAGATGGACGTCGCGCATCTGGTCGAGCAGATCTTCGCCTCAGGCCGCATGGGTGTAGCGAAACCCGACCCGGGGTTTTTCCAGCACATCCAGGACTGGGCCGGTGTTCCACCTGATCGCATTCTGCTGGTCGATGACAACGCGCCCAATATCGCGGCGGCGCAGGACCTGGGTTGGCACGGCTTTCATTTCACACCCGAGAGCCGCGCATTGCTGCCCGGGCGTCTGGGGCTATGACGCCGCCCGGCCCGGATGTGTTGATGACCCTGCGCGTCATGACCGGCGCCGGGCCACAGGCAACCTCGGACTGGGCCTGGCGAATGATCGAATTGGACAATGCCGACCCGTCGGTTGCGCAACTTGCCACGGAGGCCACCGTCTTGAGCGCATCCGAATTCCAAGCCGCCCATCAGGCGGCGCTGCGCGCGCTGGATCTGGAGGGTGACCCGTCTTTGGCGGGATCCCTCGCCACCTATGCCCGAATTGCACCGCATCTGAGGGACCCGGAGGCCTTGGAGCGCGCGGTCACAGACATCGGGGCGGCGGATACGAGCTTTGGGCTCTTCTATCTGATGAGATGGGCGTTGGCGGATTTGGCCGACGGGGCGTCGCCCGCCTATCACGATTCCGACTTTACTCAGGCGAATCGACACCAGGTTCTGCGGGCAAAATGTGAGGCATGGATCGCGGATCAGATGCCATTGGTGGACCCGATCCTGACCAAAGTTGAACGGCAGCTTCGATAAGTCTCGCCGCAGGAATCTTATCGCGTCCGCCCGCTCTGGTCTTTCGGCCACGACCCGCGCTATCCATTCCTGCAGCGACGGCAGAAAGGTCGAGATGATGCTCAAACGACTGCTCACGGAGTTCGGCATGGGATCCTCCCTGCGCCGACAGGATTACACTGAAGCCGCCTGTCGGGCCGTGAGGGACGCGCTTTGGCACAACTCGATCAATCTCGCGGAGCTTTTTGGCAAGGACAAGACCGAGATGGTGATCACGGTCGATGTCGCCGTCCAGCAGCCTGAACAGGTCAACACCGACAAGATCGCCGAGATCTTCCCCTATGGCCAGGTGACAGTGGTGCCGGTGAAGGGCGGGCTCGATGTCCGCCGCGCGGATGGCGGCAAGCCGACGGTCATCGCCAACGTCGCAATTTCGGTCGCTCTGGATGTGGAGACGCCGTCATGACAGATCAGCGCTTTATCATCGAAATGGGCACGGGCAACGATCAATACGGGCGCGACTACACCAAGGCCGCCGCCCGCGCGATCGAGGATGCCATCCGTCACTCTGCCATCCCGATGTTTGCGGCTCTGGGCAAGGACCCGGCGGAGATGCGCGTGCAGGTGACCGTGGGCGTTCAGGCCCCCGATGAGGTCGATTGCGAGGCTCTGGTCGCCAAGCTGCCGCGCGGGGAGGCCTCGGTTCAGGCGGTGTTCGGCGGGCTCGACGTGACCAACCCCGATACCGGCCACGTGCTGGTGATCGCCACCGCCGCTG
>JBCDEC010000163.1:0-10337 GCA_039179965.1 Pseudomonadota bacterium | reverse complement strand
CCTGGCTGCCGACGCGCCAGGACCCGAGGTTGGATTTGGACACCGTCTCGGCGCTGACCTGCACCTCGTACCAGTCCTCGCCCAGACCGACCACGGTCAGGCAGACCCCGTCCGAAGCGATCGAAGCGCCAATGTCGATACCTCCGGTATCATAGGAGGTGGCGATCCGTGCGGTCAGATCACCGTGTTGTTCCAGTGCGGTGACGGTGCCGATATCAGTGACAATTCCGGTAAACATATGCGCCTCCAGAGGTAGTGTTCCTCGCGCTTACTAAGGCCGTGTCGCAGCGGCAAGAGGGTTTTAGCGGCTTTCTTGCGCAGTTGCCCCCATTCGGACATAGTTTGTCCACAGGTGCCGCATATAAGCCGGCTGCAGCCCTTATGGCACCAAGAGAGATTTATGCCGCTTCAAGACCAGACATCGCGGGTGTTTTTGTTTCTGCAAGGCCCGCATGGACCGTTCTTTTTCAGGTTGGGAAAGATGCTGCGCGCCGCAGGCTGTGCGGTCCGGCGCGTGGGGTTCAACGCCGGGGACCGCGCGTTTTGGTCTGAAACGGAAAGCTACATCCCATTTCGGGACACCTGTGAGAGCTGGCCCGCCTTTTTTCAGGCGTTGCTGCGCCAGCACGCGGTCACCGACATCGTACTCTACGGCGATACGCGCCCGGTTCACGCCCAGGCGGTGGACATCGCGCGGGCTGCCGGACTGACCATACACGTGTTCGAAGAAGGCTATATGCGCCCCTACTGGGTGACCTATGAACGTGGCGGTTCCAACGGCAACTCGAGCCTGATCGAGATGTCGGTCAGCGATATGCAAAAGGCGCTGGCCCTGTCGGATATGGAAGCGCCGCTGCCCCCAGCACACTGGGGCGACATGCGCCAGCACATGTTCTACGGGGCGCTTTATCACTGGTTCGTGATGTTCCAGAACCGCGACTACGGGCATTTCACACCGCATCGGACCTTGCCCGTCACGCGGGAGTTCCAGCTCTATCTGCAGCGGCTCTTGCTGTTGCCTGCCCATGCACTGGACCGGCGCACGGCCAACTGGCGTATCCGGCGCGGCGGCTTTCCCTATCACCTGGCGCTCTTGCAACTCGAACATGACAGCGCGTTTCAGGAACACTCGCCCTTCGCGACCATGGGCGATTTTCTTGAAGAGGTGATCGAGGGCTTTGTTGCCGGTGCCCCGCGTCACCACCATCTTGTGGTCAAGGCGCATCCTCTCGAAGACGGTCGCGTGCCGATCCGCACGCTGGTCCGGCAGATGGCCCAGCGCCATCAGGTCGAAGACCGTGTGCATTATGTACGTGGCGGCAAGCTGGCGCAGCTTTTGAACGACGCGCGCACCGCCGTCACGGTCAATTCCACCGCCGGACAGCAGGTGCTTTGGCGCGGAATTCCGCTCAGGGTGTTCGACACGGCGGTTTATGCCAAGCCCGAGTTCGTCTCGACCCAGCCCCTGCCGGAATTTTTCGCCTCTGCCGCGCGGCCGGACAACAAGGCGTTCAAGGATTATCGACGGTTTCTGCTGGAAACCAGCCAGGTTCCGGGGGGCTATTACTCTGCCCGCGGCAGACGCCAACTGCTGCGCCTTGTCGTCGATATGATGCTCTCGCCCGAAGATCCCTACGACGCGCTCAAGTCCGGGACAGCGGCCCCACGGCAACAGTTGCGGGTCGTCACCTGACATCCGGCTGAGCGGGGACTGGATTTTTCGCACGGATTCCCGTAATTTGTGGAAAAAACCTGAGGCAGAACATAATAAGGTCGAGGAGACCGAGCAGTGATTTCCCTAACCGTCCGGCGGGCGATGATAGCTGCCGTGCTGGCAGCCGGCACCGTTTTGTCGTCCTGTGGCCTACCGCAGGTCGGCCCAAACAAGACACAGATCTTCCGCGGCTCCGTCCAGCGTGAAGGGGACGCCTACGTGGTGGACGTCAATGAACGGGTCACCCGTGCCACGGCCGTCGCCCCCGCATTGGGCTTTGCCGAGGACTTTCGCAGCGCCGGCATTCTGGGCTCTGACACCATTCAGCCGGGCGATACGCTGGGTCTGACAATCTGGGAGAACGTCGACGACGGGCTCCTGGCAGACGAAGGCCTGAACTCCACGGCACTGGAAGAAGTGCAGGTGGATGGCTCGGGCTTTATCTTCGTGCCCTACGCAGGCCGTCTGCGCGCCGCCGGCAACACGCCGGAACGGCTGCGCCAGATGATCACCGAAAAACTTCAGGACCAGACGCCGGATCCACAGGTCCAGGTGCGCCGGCTGGCCGGAGACGGCTCGACGGTTTCGCTGGTGGGGTCCGTTGGCGCACAAGGAATCTATCCCATCGAACGGCCCACCCGGACACTTGCAACGATGCTAGCGCAGGCAGGTGGCGTGACAATCGAACCCGAAATTGCCCAGATCATCGTCAAGCGCGGACATACCACCGGACAGATTTGGTTCCAGGACCTTTACGAATTCCCCGAACTGGATATCGCCCTGCGAGGGGGTGACCAGATCCTGGTCGAACCCGACACACGCGCGTTTTCCGTTCTGGGCGCCACCAACAGCCAGGCCCGTGTTCAGTTTGAAACACAGGATCTCTCCGCGCTCGAAGCGATTGCGCAGGTCGGCGGGCTTGTATCGACCTCTTCAGATCCGACGGGCGTGTTCATCTTCCGCAATGAACCCGCCGAGATCGCCAACATCGTGCTCGGCCGCAACGATCTGGTCGGCGCGCAACGCATGGTCTACGTGCTCAATCTGACCGAGCCCAACGGCATGTTCGAAGCGCGCGACTTCGTGATCCGCGATGCCGATACGCTCTACGTCACGGAAGCGCCCTATGCGCAGTGGACCAAGACGATCTCTCTGATCTCGGGCTCGCTGACGCCCATCGCCAACGTCCAGACCATCGCAGGCGGCTAAGTCATGGCAGACGGTTCGCCGTCGCGCCTGTATGCCTACAACGGCGGATTTTTCACGCAAGGACGGGTCCGCCGTATCCTGAGCCTGGCCGGATACCGGCTGTCGCTTGGCCTGCCGCAACCCGGCGACGGCGTCGTGATCTGGGGCGCGAGTCCAACGGCGCACCGGGGCCGCGCCATTGCACTTCAGCGCGACGTGCCGCTCGTGACGGTCGAGGATGCCTTCCTGCGCTCGCTCCACCCGGGCCGCAGCGGCGAGCCGCCGCTGGGCCTTCTGGTCGATCACGCCGGCGTCCATTTTGACCCGACCAAAGCATCGGACCTGGAGCGGCTCCTGACCGATCACCCGCTGGATGACACAGCGCTTCTGGACCGGGCGCGCCACGGCATGGCGCGTATGCGATCAGCCCACCTGACCAAGTACTCCGCACTGGACCCAAGCCGCGATTTGCCCGCGCCCGGCTATGTTCTTGTGGTGGACCAGACCCGGGGCGATGCCTCCGTGACGGCCTCGCGCGGGGATCGCGCCAGGTTTCTGGAGATGCTGTTCGTGGCGCGCGAAGAAAACCCGGGCACCCGCATTCTCATCAAGACGCACCCCGAGACCGAGCAAGGTCTGCGTCCGGGGCATTTCCGCCCGCAGGATGCCCAGGGTCCGGTGGAGCTCTTCTCTGATCCGGTGAGCCCGGGACCGCTGCTCGACGGGGCCGTGGCGGTTTACACCTTGTCCTCGCAGCTTGGGTTCGAAGCGATCCTGGCCGGGCACCGTCCCCGCGTCTTCGGCCAGCCGTTCTATGCCGGCTGGGGACTGACAAATGATGAAGAGCCCTTGGCCCGGCGTCAGCGCCGGCTGACCCGCGCACAACTTTTTGCGGCGGCGATGATCCTCTACCCGCTGTGGTATGACCCCTATCGGGATGAATTGTGCGCCTTTGAGGACGTACTGGCCACGCTGGAGGCCCGCACCGACGCCTGGCGCGCGGATCACAAGGGGTGGGTCGCCAGCGGCATGCGTTTGTGGAAGCGTGGCCATATGCAAAAGATCTTCGGGCAGCAAAAGCGCGTGACCTTCGTCGACGATCCCGATCAGGCGCGCGCGACGGACCGTCGCTGGATGGTCTGGGCCAGCAAACGCAGCGACAGGACATCCGGCGCGATCCAGGTCGAGGACGGGTTTCTGCGGTCCCGCGGGCTTGGCGCAGATCTCGTGCCGCCGCTGTCTGTCGTGACCGATGATCTTGGCATCTATTACGATCCGACCCGGCCATCGCGGCTCGAAACCCTGATCCTGGAGGCCGCCGGCACGTTGCGACCGGATCAAAAGCGGCGCGCCGAGGCGCTGATGACCCGCCTGACGTCAGAGGGCGTCAGCAAATACAACCTCTCGGGTGGCGCCGTGAGCTTGCCCGAGGGGCACCGGATCCTCGTGCCCGGTCAGGTCGAGGACGACGCGTCGATCCTGTTGGGGACAAATGAAGTCACGACCAATCTGGGTCTCTTGCAGAAGGTGAGCGCGGCGCGGCCGAACGCGATCATTGTCTACAAGCCGCATCCGGATGTCGAAGCCGGCTTGCGACCGGGCCGCATTGAGGTGGGCGCGCTGGCAGATTGTGTGGCCAGCGCCTGTGATCCCATGGATCTGGTCGCCCAGGTCCAGGAGGTCTGGACGATGACCTCGCTTCTGGGCTTCGAAGCGCTTCTGCGCGGCGTTCCGGTGACAACACTGGGCGCGCCATTTTATGCCGGATGGGGACTGACGCAGGATCTGGGACGTGTCCCGGCCCGGCGCGGGGCAAGGCCCGATCTGCTGGAGTTGATCTATGCCGTGCTGATCGCCTACCCGCGCTATTTCGATCCGGTCACCGGACAGGCCTGCCCGGTGGAGGTGGTGGTCGATCGTCTGGCCGAGGGCCGCCAGCCCCGCCCGGGACTGGCCAACCGCAGCCTGGCCAAGCTTCAGGGCATCTTTGCCACCTACGCGCATATGTGGCGGTAAGGTCCGTACGGTTGCCACATTGCTGTTGGGTGCGTCGCTTCGGCAGGTGAACCAAATCACGATATTGGTTCAAAAATGTGAGTGCGCTCAGAGGCTACAGGCGCTCTCCATCCGCCAAATATCCGATAAAATATTGTTTTTAAATTACATTTTTAGCATAACATTTGCGTTTGACTCTTTTTCCGACCGCCCCACCTAATACGCCAGACGAACCAATGATGTTTTGGTTCGCACCTCAACGACGATCGAGCCGATCCTGATGAGCCAATGACACTGCACCTGGTCAAACAGAAAAACGCGTCAGAAGTCCTCTCCTTTCTGCGCGCCATGATCGAGGACGGGCAGGTCAGCGGGGATGGCCGTCTGCCGACCGAACGCGAATTGTCAGATCGCTTCGGGGTGGGTCGCCGGGTGCTGCGCACCGCGCTTGACGCGCTGGAGGCCGAAGGGCTGATCTGGCGCAAACAGGGCAAGGGGACCTTTATCGGTCAGCCGCCGGACCCGAATGGACAACTGGCCGCCGGGATCAGAGACTCGACCGACCCGATCAGCTACATGGAAGCACGGCTCTGCGTGGAGCCCGATCTCGCCGCACTCTGCGCCACACGGGCCACCGAGCAAGATGTCGCGCGCCTGCGAGTGTTGGCGAACCGCACGGCCGAGGCGCCTGACGCGGAAAGTGCCGAGCTTTGGGACGGATCCCTGCATCGCCTGATCGCCCGGGTCGCTGGCAATCCTATTCTGATGACCGCCTTCATGGTGGTCGACGACGTCCGCTCCAACAGCCGCTGGCAGGATGAACGGGAGCGCGCGCGCTCTCCGGATCTGCTCCGCCTCTACACGCGCCAGCATGGGCTCATTGTCGATGCAATTGCCGCAGGGGAGCCGGATGTGGCGCGCGCGGCGATGCGCGCGCATCTGGAAAGCGTGTCCCAAAACCTCGCGCAGTCGCTGCGGGACGCTCGCAGATGAGCCAGGCGCCGCTGCTCTCCGTGCAAGACCTGTCGATCCGTATGGCCGGAGCCGAAAACAATCTGGTCGACGAACTCAGCTTTGATATCCGCGCGGGCGAGACGGTCTGTATCGTGGGCGAGTCCGGGTGCGGCAAAAGCCTGACCGCGCTGGCGCTGATGGGCCTGTTGCAAACCCCGCCGCTGCATTTGACCGGAGGGCGCGCGGCACTGAATAGCACTGATCTCTTCTCGATGCCCGAGGCGCAGCGGCGCGAGATCAGGGGCGGCCAGATGGCGATGATCTTTCAGGAACCGATGTCGTCGCTCAACCCGGCCTTGCGGATCGGTGAACAAATTGCGGAGTCCGTGCGCCGCCATCAGGCGCTGTCGCACGACGCGGCCCGCAGCCGGGCGCTGGAGATGCTGACGCGCGTTCGTATCCCGGCGCCGGAGAAACGATTGCAGGAATATCCGCATCAACTCTCCGGCGGTATGCGTCAGCGCGCCATGATCGCCATGGCGCTGGCCAATGATCCTTCCGTTCTGATTGCGGATGAACCCACCACGGCGTTGGATGTGACGATCCAGGCGCAGATCCTCGATCTGATGCGCACGTTGCAGGCTGAAACCGGTGCGGCGCTCATTCTGATCACCCATGATCTGGGCGTGGTGGCCGAAATGGCCGATGCGGTGATCGTGATGTATGCCGGGCGCGTCGTCGAAGCCGGCCCGGCCGCCGCCATTTTTCAGGATCCGCAGCATCCCTACACGATTGGCCTGATGTCCTCGATGCCGACCATGGGCGCGCGCAGCGGGCAGCTCGTGACCATCCCCGGGGTTGTGCCCTCGCCGATGGCGATGCCGGACGGCTGCCGGTTTCAAAGCCGCTGTCCGTTTGCGCAACCCGAGTGCGCCGAAAAACCGGCCTTTGCCAAGGTGTCGGCACATCACGGCGTGGCCTGCCGTCGCGCACCGCTGGAAGGCACCGGTTCGGATGCATTGCAGGAGACTGGGACATGAGCGCACCAATCCTCTCTGCGAAGGGTCTCAAACGCGCCTTTGTCACCAAGAAACCGCTCTTTGGTGCCCCGACTGTTGTGCGGGCTGTCGACGGCGTGGATCTGGACATTTTCCCAGGCGAAACCTTCGCTATTGTCGGCGAAAGCGGCTGCGGCAAGTCCACGCTGGCGCGTCTGCTGGTCCGGCTGATTGCTCCCACCGAAGGCGAAGTCTGGTATCAGGGCAAGGACATCGCGCATCTGCCCGATGACGAGATGCGCGCCCTGCGCAAGGATCTGCAGTTTATCTTCCAGGATCCGTTCTCCTCGCTGAACCCGCGCATGACCGTGGGCGCTTTGATCGAAGAACCGCTGCGGGCGCATGGTGTCGGAGACGTCGCCGCGCGGACGGCGCGCGTGAACGACCTGCTGGTGCGTGTTGGCCTGACGCCTGCCCATGCAGACCGCTATCCCCACGAGTTCTCAGGCGGACAGCGTCAGCGGATCGGGATTGCCCGGGCTCTGGCCACAGGTCCCAAGGTGATCATCGGCGACGAACCCGTCAGCGCCCTCGACGTGTCGATCCAAGCGCAGGTGGTGAACATTCTCGAAGATCTGAAGGCCGATTTCGGACTGACCCTGATCGTCATTGCCCATGACCTGGCGGTGCTGCGCCACATGGCCGACCGGGTGGCGGTCATGTATCTCGGCGAAATTGTCGAGGTCGCTGACACCGAGGCGCTGTTCACTGCGCCGGGCCATCCTTACGCCGAAGCGCTTCTGGCCGCGATTCCCATAGCATCGGTCGGAGCGCGCAAGGCCAAAACCCATATCGATGGCGATCTGCCCAATCCGATCGACATGCCGTCAGGGTGCCGGTTTCACACCCGGTGCCCCTATGCCGTCCCGCGCTGCGCGCAGGAGCGCCCTGCCCTTCACAACACCGGTGTCGGCCGACAGGTCGCATGCCACCGCGCGGGCGAGCTGAGCCTGGCCGGCCTGTCCGAGGCCGGTCCGCAACGCAGCGTGGCGGCGCAAACCCGGTTTGATCTCTACCGCGCCGCAACTGCGGCACGCAAACCCAGCCCCCAAACCTCATAAACTCAAGTCCAACGGAGAAAGTGAAATGTCCCTAAGAAGAACCCTCGGATTTGCGCTCGGCTTTGCTTTGAGCACAACGGCCCTGCAGGCCGCCGATCTACGGATCGGCTTGCAGGAAGACCCCGACGTCCTTGACCCTGATCAGTCGCGGACATTCGTAGGCCGGATTGTCTATGCGTCGCTCTGCGACAAACTGGTGGACATCACGCCGGATCTGGAAATCGTTCCGCAACTGGCCACGGGCTGGGAATGGTCGCAGGATGGCCTGGAACTGACGATGACGCTGCGCGAAGATGCGTCGTTCCACGACGGCACACCGTTTAATGCCGCAGCCGTAGTCGCCAATATCGACCGCTCGCAAAACCTCCCGGAAAGCCGCCGGAAATCGGAGGTCAAGTCGATCACCGGTGTCGAAGCGGTGGACGACTACACGGTGAAATTCACCCTCGGCGCGCCGGATGCCACACTGATCGCGCAGTTTGCCGATCGCTCGGGCATGATGCTCTCACCGGCCGCAACGGCCGAAGCGGGAACGGACTTCGGGCTGAACCCGGTCTGTTCGGGGCCGTTCTCCTTCACCGAGCGGGTCCAGCAGGACCGCATCGTGTTGTCGAAGTTTGACGACTACTGGAACGCGGACTCCATCGCCTTTGACACGGTGACCTTCCTGCCGATCCCCGACACCACCGTGCGTCTGGCCAACCTGCGCTCGGGTGATCTGGACATGCTGGAGCGTCTGGCCGCCACGGATGTCGGCTCGGTCACTGACGACGAAGACCTCCTGCTCGAACAGGCGGTGTCGCTGGGCTACCAGGGGATCACGATCAATGTCGCCAACGGCGCCGGAGCGGACAATCCGCTGGGTCAGGACCCACGCATCCGCAAGGCGCTGAGCCTCGCGATTGACCGTGACGTGATCAACCAGGTGGTCTTTGAAGGCGCCTTTGCTCCGGGCAACCAGTCCTTCCCGCCGACCTCGCCTTGGTACAATGCCAACTTCCCGGTGCCGGAGCGTGATGTCGTGGCCGCCAAGGCCTTGCTGGCCGAGGCCGGGTATCCTGATGGTCTGGACCTCGAAATCCAGGTCACCAACAACCCGGTGCAGTTGCAACTGATGCAGGTGGTTCAGGCCATGGCATCCGAAGCGGGCATCAACATCGAGCTGGTCGCCAAGGAATTCGCCACGCTGCTGCGCGATCAATCCGCCGGTGATTACACGGCAAGCCAGATTGGCTGGTCGGGCCGGGTCGATCCGGATGGCAACATCCACCAGTTCATGACGTCGGGTGGCGGTATCAATGACAGCGGATATTCCAATCCTGAGGTGGACACGCTGCTTGACGGCGCCCGCACGTCGACGGATCTCGCCACACGCAAGGCCAACTATGACGCCGCGCGTGAGATCCTCGAGCAGGATCTGCCCATCATCTACCTCTACCATGTGACATGGATCTGGGCGCTGGATGACGGAATGGAAGGCTTTGTCGCCTACCCCGACGGCATGATCCGTCTGGAAGGCGTGACCAAAGGCTAGCGCCTCTTGGGGAGGCGGTTTCCGCCTCCCTCCTTCCGCTTCAGGAGCACTCCCATGCTTGCCTTTCTGGGCCGCCGTTGTCTCATCGCGATCCCGACGATCATCCTGATCTCGATCTTTGTCTTCGGGATGCAAAAACTCTTGCCCGGCGATCCCGTGCTCGCCATGGCGGGTGAAGAACGCGACCCGGAAGTGCTGGAGTATCTGCGCGAGAAATACCGGCTGAACGATCCTATTGTCGTTCAGTATTTCCACTGGATCGGAAATGCGCTGCGCGGCGATCTGGGGATTTCGCTCAGAACCAACCAGCCGGTGGTCGAACTGATTGGCGAAAAGCTCCCCGTGACGATCCAGCTGGCCGTTATGGCGCTGTTCATCGCGATCCTGATTGGCATTCCCGCGGGCGTGCTCTCTGCCTACAAGAAAGGCACATGGATCGATTGGGTGGCCAACACGGTGGCCTTGTCGGGCCTGTCAGTGCCGAACTTCTGGCTCGGGATCATGATGATCCTGCTGGTTTCGGTCAAACTCGACCTGCTGCCCGCGTCCGGGTACCGGCCGCTGTCCGAATCCATTTCTCTAAGGGTGTCAGGTTCTCGGTATCAGTAGCCTCCCGGTCGCCGATCAGCACAACAATCTTTCCGTCTGGGTCGATTTCATAGCGGCACACAGACAAGCCGAGTTCCATCGCAGGCTTGAGCGCCCGCGTCAGATCGGCCTGCGTGAATGTCGCCCGCTTGGTCATGCCGCGGTCCTCCGCTTCACTTCCTCGAACATTCTGATGCGGTCCAGCACCCAGCCGATGACCGGAACGGCCATGCTGTTGCCCAGTG
>JBCDEC010000162.1:0-10548 GCA_039179965.1 Pseudomonadota bacterium | reverse complement strand
TGCCGCCGCCGAGGTCATAGACCGCGATCGTCTGGCTGTTTTCCTTGTCGAGACCATAAGCCAGGGCAGCGGCGGTCGGTTCGTTGATGATCCGCAGCACTTCGAGGCCGGCGATCTTGCCGGCGTCCTTGGTGGCCTGACGCTGGGCGTCGTTGAAATAGGCAGGCACGGTGATGACGGCTTGCGTCACCTCATCGCCGAGATAGCTTTCGGCGGTCTCTTTCATCTTGCCCAGGATAAAGGCCGAGATCTGGCTGGGCGAATACTGCTCGCCCTTGGATTCGACCCAGGCGTCGCCGTTGCCGCCATCGATCACGTTGTAGGGCAGGTTTTTCTTGTCCTTGGCGAGATCGGCATCGTCCTGACGACGTCCGATCAGGCGTTTGACGCCAAAGATCGTGTTTTCCGGGTTGGTGACCGCCTGGCGCTTGGCCGGCTGGCCGACGAGACGTTCGTCATCCGTGAAGGCGACGATCGAGGGCGTGGTCCGCGCCCCTTCGGAGTTTTCGATCACACGCGGTTGCGCACCATCCATAATGGCGACGCAGCTGTTGGTGGTCCCAAGATCGATCCCAATAACTTTCGACATTTTTGATCCCTCATTATTCAAAGGCGATTTCACGAGACCCGGACCCATTCCGGCGTCGAGGCCCCGACGGTGTTGCGCATTAGTCACAGGACCTCTACGCGTCTCGGGGTATATAGGGATGCGAGCCGAGGCCTGCAAGCGCGGGAACCGCTTGCATTTGGCCTTTCTTTTGCAGTTTGCACTTCATTACCACACCCCAATGCCACACCCCCTTTCACCGGGGCCAAAGAGGGAGGCTTCGATGATGGCCACGCCGGTCCGGCTGCGCGGTTTCGAGATCTGGAAAGGTCACCTGGATGTCCCGGCACAAGAGTCGCTGGTGGCGGCCTTGCGACCGGTGCTGAAAGCGGCGCCGCTGTTTCGCCCTGTCACGCCCCGCGGGCAGGAGATGTCGGTGCGGATGACGTCGGCGGGCGCGCTGGGGTGGGTTACAGATCGCAAGGGTTATCGCTATGAGCCCCACCATCCCTCCGGTGCTGACTGGCCGGACATCCCGCCGCAGGTGCTCGACATCTGGGCCGCGGTCACTGGTCTGGACCGCACTCCCGACAGCTGTCTGATCAACTACTACGGGGCAGAGGCGCGGATGAGCCTGCATCAGGATCGTGACGAGGCCGATTTCTCATGGCCGGTGGTGTCCGTGTCGCTGGGGGACGACGGCCTGTTCCGAATCGGCAATGCGCAGCGGGGCGGCAAAACCGACTCGATCTGGCTCAATTCCGGCGATGTGGTGGTGATGGCGGGTGAGGCCCGGCTGACCTATCATGGCATCGATCGGATCCGCTTTGGATCTTCGACGCTGCTGCCCAAGGGCGGGCGCATCAATCTGACCCTGCGCGTGGCAGGCTAGGCGCCGTACAGGCGCGCCCCATCACATGCATCGGCGGTCTGGTCCGGTCTATGGCACCAGTGCGCAACAGCCGCTCAGGCTTTTGCTCGGGTCGACAACGAGACTGATGCTCAGCCCGTAGATCCTGTCGGACATGGTATCGCTGCAGCTCTGCGCGGCCAGCAGAGCCGCGTGATTCTCGCCAAGGTCCAGGAAATAGCGATCCGCCATGTTCGGGCTTTCGCGCACGAGGCCGGCCGGCAGGTCGATGTCGTCCAGATCCATGCGGCTGAGCACCGCGCCGTCGCCCTGCGTGACCGACAGGGTCCACGACGGTTCCACCCCGCCGCAGCTCAGTTTGCGGGTAAAGAGCACATCCGGATCCGTGGGGTGCACCTTGAGATACCCGGCCGCCGCCCAGGCCATGTTTTCCGGCTGGGCCACCTGCAACCAGAAGTCATTTTCGCTTTTCGCGACGACCTCGACACCCGTGGTGTCCGGCGGCAGGGCACCGACAATGTCAGCCGAAGACGCCGGACCGGCGCGCAGGTTGAGCACGTCATCACTGGCCACGCCGACGACATCATAGAGTTTGGGGAACAGCGGCTCTGCCATGGATGGGCCGGTCAGCGCGCCCGCAATCAAACCTGTCATCAGGGTCGTTCTGACCCACCGCATTGTCATCTTCGTGCGCCCCAACTGATCGATGCGTTCTGACGGGTGTAGAATTCGCCCATCAGCCCCAGCATCACCAGGACGATGCCCACGATCAACGGGTATTCCCAGTTCGAGTTGCGGGGAAAGTAGTTGGCGAAGGCGTAGCCGCGCGACTGGTCGATGGTGTGGAACAGCGGATTCCAGTCAAACATTGCAAGCATGAAGCTGGGCATCGTGTTGGCCACAAACATCTTGCCCGAGGCGATCATGTTCGCCCGCTGGTAGATCTGGGAAAAGATGCCGACAAAGGTGGGAAACCACGGTTTCAGTGCCAGCAGCACAAGGCCCAGGGCGCACCCTGTAAACCAGGCCAGCAACAGCATGGCGAAACACCCGATCGGGTCATGGACATGGATGGCCTTGAACGCCGAGTGATAGACGAACAGGATGATCACGCAGGACAGGATCTGGATGTAGAGCGATGACAAAGCGGCGGCGGTGATCGAAATCGCCGTGTTCATGGGCGCGTGTTTCATGATCGCGCTGGCCGGTCCTTCGGAGCCCAGCACCGCGCCCATCGCCTTGATGTTCGTCATGTAAAGGAAGATCCCCGTCATCAGATAGACGAGGAAATCCCCACGGATCCCCGGTGAGCGCATGCCCAGGATCGAGAACATCGCGTAGAAGATCAGGACCATGATCACCATTTGCAGGATGTTCATGCCGATGGCGATAAACGCATTGTTATGCTGTTTGCGGATAGACCGGACGATGGCGTGATAAGTGACCTCGGCCATGCTAAAGGCCACGGAGAGCTTGGAACGTCGTCGTGAATGCTGAAACATTGGCCGCTGTCCCTGCTCTGGTCCTGATGAGGTCCTATGACACTGCCGAGATTGTCACGGAGTTCTTGCTGTTCCGTTTCCCCGCGACCATAAGGGCCGCGACATTTATTTTCAATCAGGCGACCATAGAGTGAGGCTGTTGATGGATTATGACGCACTTGTGCCGGTAATGCGGCGTTTGGCAATCGAGGCCGGTGACAAGATCATGGAGATCTACAACGCCGACGATTTTGACGTGAAGGTCAAGTCAGACGACAGCCCGGTGACAGAAGCGGACGAGGCGGCCGATGCCCTGATTTCCGCCGGTCTGATCGCCGCTTTCCCGGATGTCATGCTGGTGACCGAGGAACAGGCCGAAAGCCATGCCAGCAAGGGCGATACGTTCCTCATTGTCGATCCGCTCGATGGCACAAAAGAATTCATCAACCGGCGCGGCGATTTCACCGTGAACATCGCTCTGGTTGAAAAGGGCATTCCGACCCGCGGCGTGGTCTATGCCCCGGCAAAAAACCGGATGTTCTTCACCCTGGCCGATGGTCAGTCGGTCGAGGAAACCGGGACTTTCGATCCCGCCTCCGTGGGGGAGACATCTGATATCCATGTCTCCAAACCTGACAACGGCGCGTTGATGGTTGTGGCCTCCAAGTCACACCGCGATCAGGCGACGGATGACTACATCGGCAAATACAACGTGAAAGACATGACCTCTGCCGGGTCCTCGCTGAAATTCTGTCTGATCGCGACCGGCGAAGCGGATCTGTATCCGCGTCTGGGTCGCACCATGGAATGGGACACGGCTGCGGGCCACGCGGTACTGAACGGCGCGGGCGGCAAGGTCGTGCGGTTTGATGACCTGACGCCTTTGGCCTATGGTAAGGACGGCTTTGCCAACACATTCTTTATTGCCTATGCCCCAGGTGTGGAGCTCAATCCGACTGCATGAGCGTTCTCGTCGTTATTCCAGCGCGCTACGCCTCGTCCCGCTATCCCGGTAAACCGCTTGTCGCGCTGACCGGAGCGAGCGGGGAGGCCAGGAGCCTGGTCTGGCGCACCTGGGAGGCGGCGCGTCAGGTGGCGGGTGTTGACCGCGTGGTGGTGGCCACGGATGACGATCGGATCAAGGCCGCGTCGATGGCCTTTGGCGCCGAAGTTGTGATGACCTCCCCGGACTGCGCCAATGGCACCGAACGCTGCGCCGAAGCGCTGGAAAATCTTGGCGGAGACGCCGAGATTGTGGTTAATTTACAAGGTGATGCGCCGCTCACGCCGCCCTGGTTCATCGAGGATCTGATTGCCGGCCTGCGCGCAGCACCCGAGGCCGAGGTCGCCACGCCGGTGTTGCGCTGTGACGGCGCCACGCTGAACGCCTTTCTGGATGACCGCAAGGCCGGGCGGGTCGGCGGCACCACGGCTGTTTTCGGTGTCCAGGGGCAGGCGCTCTACTTCTCCAAGGAAGTGATCCCGTTCACGCCGGAGCCCTACAGCGACGCTGCCGAAACGCCGGTGTTCCATCACGTGGGCGTCTATGCCTACCGGCCGGGCCCTTTGATGGCCTATCCAGGCTGGCCCACGGGGCCGCTGGAGACGCTGGAGGGGCTCGAACAGCTCCGCTTTCTGGAAAATGCCCGCCGGGTGCTTTGCGTCGAAGTCGACGCGCGGGGCCGCAGCTTCTGGGAACTGAACAACCCGGAGGACGTGCCCCGGATCGAAGAAATGATGGCGCAGATGGGAATGGCATGACAGAGCCTTTGCCGGTCAGCATCGTGGTTGTCAGCCGGGACCGTCCCGAGGCGCTCGCCCGATGCGTCCTTGGTGTCTCTCAACTGCGCTATCCCAATTTCGAACTGATCATCGTCTGCGACAAGGCAGGTGCCGTGCGGCTCTGGAGCCTGCCCGAAGCGGCGCAGGCCAAGGTGCTGCGCTTTGATGAACCCAACATCTCTGCCGCGCGCAACCTTGGCATCACCATGGCCGCGGGCGACATCATCGCCTTTCTTGACGATGACGCGGTGCCGGAACCATCCTGGCTGACCTATCTGATCGCACCGTTTCACACCGAAAGCGTGACGGCGGCGGGCGGGTTTGTGCTGGGGCGGAACGGAATTTCCCCGCAATGGCGGGCGCAGTCGGTCGACCTGCTGGGCCGGACCGAAGACATCCACGTGGATCCCGGCCGGGTCACCATGCTCACGCCCAGCGCCGACCGGGCGATCAAGACTCAAGGCACCAATATGGCGGTGCGCCGGGCCTGGCTGGCCAGCGCGGGCGGTTTTGATCCGGGCTTTCGCTATTTTCTGGATGAGACCGACGTCAACCTGCGGCTGGCGCAAATGGGCTGCCTGACTGCGATCGTGCCAGATGCGCTGGTGCATCACGGCTATGCCGCCAATGCGACCCGGCGCGCCGACCGGGTGCCGCACGATCTGTTCGAGATCGGAGCGAGTTGGGCGGTCTTTGTCGAAAAGCATTGCCCGCCGGATCTGCGCAACCGCGCCATGACGCGTGCGCGCCGGGTGGAACGCGTCCGTGCGCTGCGCCACATGGTCTCTGGCCGGTTGGAGCCGCGCGATGTCCGTCATCTTCTCGCGCGGTTTGACGCAGGTGTTGAGGTCGGGCGAGCGCGGGCGCACCGCCACATGCCGTCGCTGTCGGACCCTCAGACCCTGTTTCAGCGCTATCCCGTGCAGGTCGACCCGCCATCGCTTGTGGTCGCGGGCCGACCCTGGCAATGGCGCCGCAAATGGGCGGCAGCACTCAACGAACGCTGGGCCGGCCGGGTGGTCACGCAGATCATGCTTTCGCCAACGTCATGGCGCCATCATGTCCGGTATGGTAGCGATGGCATCTGGCATCAGCGGGGCGGACTCTTCGGCAAGTCGGACCGCAGTGATTCGTCATTCAAATTGTGGCGTTTTGGCCGTCGGATTACGCGAGAAGCTGAACGTGTTCGCAATGTGCGTCTAATTAGGAGAGAACTTGCCGAAAGTTCACGTTCATGAATGAATGACACGCCTTATCCGCCCAGAATCTGCAAATGTGTTATGCGGGTGCAGAAACTGCCCTATCCATTGAACTGCCCATCGTGTTGAGGTCTTGAAAACATGCGCAAACGAGTCACCAAAGCGATCTTTCCGGTAGCAGGCATGGGAACCCGTTTCCTGCCAGCAACAAAGTCTGTACCGAAGGAGATCATGACGCTGGTCGACCGGCCGCTGGTGCAATATGCCATCGACGAAGCCCGGGCTGCCGGTATCAAGGAATTCATCTTTGTCACGTCGCGCGGCAAGAGCGCGCTGGAAGACTACTTCGATCACTCCCCGATCCTTGAGCAGGAGCTCAAGAAGAAGGGCAAGGACGATCTGCTGGAAATCCTGAAAACCACCGATATGGAAAGCGGCGCTATTGCCTACATCCGCCAGCACAAGGCGCTGGGCCTTGGCCATGCGGTCTGGTGCGCGCGCCGGTTGATCGGCAATGAACCCTTCGCGGTCATGCTGCCCGATGACGTGATCGCAGCCGAAACACCCTGTCTGCAGCAGATGGTGGAGGCCTATGAACAGACCGGCGGCAATATGGTCGCCGCGATGGAGGTTCCGCCCGAACAGACCAAATCCTACGGGGTGCTCGATGTGGCCGAGGACATGGGTCATATGGTCAAGGTCAAGGCCATGGTCGAAAAGCCCCAGCCCGATGAGGCGCCGTCCAACCTGGCTGTGATCGGACGCTACATTCTGGAACCGTCGGTTCTGAAGACCCTCAACAACATGCGCACGGGCAGCGGTGGAGAGATCCAGCTCACCGATGCGATTGCGTCGGATATCAACAGCGAAGCCGGTGTTTATGGCTATCGGTTCCGCGGTCAGCGGTTCGACTGCGGCTCGAAAGCCGGGTTCCTGCAGGCCACCGTGGCCTTTGGCCTTGCCCGCGAGGATCTGCGCGACGATCTGCATCGCTTCCTGACCGAGATCACGCAGGTCGACAAGGCCGCGCAATAAGCGAAGACGACGTGAAGACAGTTCTAGTGACGGGCGGCGCGGGCTATATCGGCTCGCACGCCTGCAAAGCCTTGAAAGCGGCGGGCTTCACGCCGGTGACGTTCGACAATTTTGCGACCGGGTGGCGGGAGGCCGTCAAATTCGGCCCTGTGGAACAAGGCGACCTGCTGGACCGCAGCCGTCTTGACGAGGTATTTTCCGCGCACAAACCCGTCGCGGTCATGCATTTCGCGGCCCTGAGCCTCGTGGGCGAGGCGATGAAACTGCCCGGCAAGTACTGGCGCAACAACGTGATGGGTTCGCTCAATCTCATTGAAGCGGCCTGTGCCGCCGGTGTTGAGCGGTTTGTCTTTTCGTCGACCTGCGCAACCTATGGCGAACATGACAACGTCGTGCTGGACGAATCGACTCCGCAAGAGCCTTTGAACGCCTATGGCGCCTCCAAACGCGCGATCGAGGATATGTTGCGCGACTTCGAAGCTTCGGACGGGCTGGAGCACGTGATCTTTCGCTATTTCAACGTGGCGGGCGCCGATCCTGACGGCGAGGTCGGCGAATTTCACCGGCCGGAGACCCATCTGATCCCGATCATGCTTGACGCGCTTGATGGCAAACGCGATGCGCTGACCGTTTACGGCACCGACTACGACACGCCCGACGGAACTTGCATTCGTGACTATGTCCATGTCTGCGATCTGGTCGATGCGCATGTCTTGGGGCTGAAGTGGCTGCAGGACGGCAAGGGCAGCCGCGTGTTCAACCTTGGGACCGGAGCGGGGTTTTCTGTGCGCGAAGTGATTGACCAGTCCCGCGTCGTCACCAACCGCGAGGTCCCCTATACCGAAGGCCCGCGCCGGGCCGGGGACGCAACCAAACTGGTCTCCGGCTCCAGCCGTGCCGAAGAAGAACTGGGCTGGACTCCCACACGCTCCAAGATGCAGACGATGATCGGCGATGCGTGGAAATGGCACCAAACTGGGCATTACGACTCATAAACCTCCGGCCCGGCTGCTGGATCTGACCCGCAGTCTGCGCCGGGCGGGGCGGACACCTACGGGTGTGGATCGTGTGGAACTGGCCTATCTCGACCATCTGATTGCGGATGAGGTTCCGCTTTTCGCGCTGGTGCGCAGCGCTGCGGGCTATCTTGTGCTCGACACCGCTGGTTTGCGGGCGGTTCAGTCCAAGCTGCATGGCGCGACGCCGCCGGGCGCGATGGATGTGCTGTCAGCGCTGTTTGGCAAACGCCGCCGCGCGGTGCGGCAGTTGGAAAGCGATCTGCGGCGCCATGCCGTGGGCCGATCCCTGCCCGGCAGATTGTCCGCCCTGCTGCGCCGACACCTGCCGGGCGGCACCGCTTATGTGAATGTGGGACATGTCGGCTTGAGCGCGCCCGCCCTGCGCGCCATCAAGACGGGTCTCGGCGGTCCGGTAGCCGTGATGATCCACGACACGATACCGCTCGACTATCCCGCCTATCAACGTGCTGGATCGGTTGAGCGGTTTCGCGACAGGCTTGCCGCCACGGGCGCGGTGGCCGATCTGATCCTCTGCAATTCGAACGCCACCAAAGACTGTCTGCACCGGCATCTGGGCGATCCACCGGATATTCTGGTGGCCCCGCTGGGAATTGTCCCCGCCACACCCGATCCGGGCGCTGTGCCGCCCGGTCTCATCCCGGACCGGCCGTATTTTGTCACTGTCGGCACGATAGAGCCCCGCAAGGGCCACGACCTGTTGCTGGATGTGTGGGACGATATGGCCGCCACCCGCGTGCCGGCGGATATGCCCGGGCTGATCATCTGTGGCGCGCGCGGGTGGAACAACGAAGCCGTGTTTGCGCGTCTTGATGCCCTGCCCGAGACTGGGCCGATCCGCGAGGTCGCGGACCTGTCCGACGGCGCTATTGCGGCACTGCTGCAAGGCAGCCGGGGTCTGCTGTTTCCCAGCCGCGCCGAGGGCTATGGACTGCCGCCACTGGAAGCTGCGCACCTGCAGGTGCCCGTCGTGCTGCAGGATTTACACGTTTACCGAGAAACGCTGGAAGACATTCCCATTTACGCAAAAGAAACAGATCGTTATTTATGGAGAAACATTGTCGAACGCCTCATGGCGGCAAAGACGGACAAGACTGAGGCAGAAAGTACGTTGCGGTTCATGGCTCCTCGCTGGTTGGACCATTTTGACGTTGTGTGCAAAAGACTCTGAGGTGCTGAGGCACCCCGGCGGAACAGGACGAAACGAGGCGGATATTGGGTGCCTGGCAGTCTTACAAGCTACGCATAAAGCGCAAGCGCTGGCGGGCCCGTGCCTGGCGGAAGTCGCGGGAGCTGTCCTGTGTCGTGGATCGGACATCGCAGATCCGGCCCTCTGACCTTTTGGTCTTTGTCACGCAGCGCAACGAAAAGATCCGTCTGCCTTATTTTCTCAATTATTACCGCAGCATGGGCGCCGCGCATTTCATCTTTGTCGACAACGACAGCTCCGATGGTGCCCTGGATTACCTGATCGAACAGGCCGATGTCTCTGTCTGGCACACAACCGCCAGCTACAAGCGCGCCCGGTTCGGGATGGATTGGCTGAACTGGCTGCTCAGCCGTCATGGCCACGGCCATTGGTGCGTGGTTGTCGATCCCGATGAATTCCTGGTGTATCCCTTCTGCGACACCCGCCCGCTGCGTGCGCTGACCGATTGGCTGGACGCCAGTTCGATCCGGTCGTTCTCTGCGATGCTGCTGGATATGTATCCCAAGGGCCGGCTTGATGCGCAGCCCTATCAGGCCGGACAGGACCCGATGGAGATCGCGGCCTGGTTTGACAGCGGAAACTACACCCTCAGACGCAACAAGACCTACGGCAATCTGTGGATTCAGGGCGGGCCGCGCCGGCGGGTGTTCTTTCAGGATCAGCCAAAGCGGTCGCCTGCGTTGAACAAGATCCCGCTGGTCAAGTGGGACCGGCGCTACGCCTATGTCAGCTCCACCCATATGTTGCTGCCGCGCGGCCTGAACCTCGTCTACGACGAATGGGGGGGCGAAAAGGCCAGTGGCCTGCTGCTGCACGCCAAGTTTCTCGACACCTTCAACACCAAGGCCGAAGAGGAACTGTCGCGCAAACAGCATTATGCAGCGTCGGTTGAATACAAGGCCTATGCCAACCGGGCACAGGACGACCCTGAGCTCTGGTGCACCTGGTCGGAGAAATACATCAACTGGCGCCAACTGGAGATCCTCGGTCTGATGTCCAAAGGGAACTGGGCATGACCGTCGGCATCGTGATGCTGGTCCACACGGCGCTCAATCGCGCTGAAGAGGTGGTCCGGCATTGGACGGCGGCCGGGTGTCCCGTGGTGCTGCATGTCGACAGCAATGTCCCGCGACGGGTCTACAAGACGTTTCAGGCGGCGCTGGCCGATGATGACCGCGTGCGCTTTTGCCGCCGTCACCGCTGTGAATGGGGCACATGGGGGATTGTGGCCGCGTCACAATCCGGCGCGGAGATGATGCTCGATACCTTTCCCGACGTGCATCACGTGTACCTGGCCTCGGGATCCTGCCTGCCGCTGCGCCCCGTGCAGGAACTGATCGATTACCTCGCCGCCCGCCCGCGCACCGATTTCATCGAAAGCGCGAC
>JBCDEC010000161.1:0-10639 GCA_039179965.1 Pseudomonadota bacterium | reverse complement strand
GAATCCAGCCGCGGTTCCGGATCATCGAGGATCACAAACTTCGGATGGCCATAGATGGCCCGGGCCAGGCCCAGAAGCTGCATCTGACCGGCAGACAGGAAGACATCGCTGGCCCCTCCGATTTGCGTGTCATACCCATCGGGCAGGGCCAGAATGGCCCTGTGGACACCGGCTTGCGTTGCCGCCTGAACCACCTTGTCGTCTTCGCCATCGGCCTGCAGCCGCGAAATGAACTCCGCGACGGTTCCCGGTACCACTGCGATGTCCTGCGGCAGATAGCCGATCTTGCGTCCGATCTGGTCCGGGGTCATCTGTGCGCGGGTCACGCCGCCGAATCGGATGTCTCCCGCATCCGGGACCACGCCGTCAACGAGGACGCGCATCAGCAGGCTCTTGCCGCTGCCGGACTCGCCCAGAAGGCAGACCGCATCGCCGCCGGAAATGGAAAATTCGATCGCCGACAAGAGCGGGCGCGCCGCGGACGACCCTGCGCCGGAGGCGTACTTGGTTACGCGCACCACGTCGATCTGCGCATCGATCGGCAGCTTGCTGGCGGATCTGTCGCACGCGCCTGTACCGCGCAGCACCTGCGATAGGGTCTTGTGGGACTGCCAGGCGCGTCCAAGGCCGCGCCACTGGCCGATCAGCTGGTCGATTGGTCCAAGCGCCCGCCCGGACAGAATGGAAGAGGCGATGATCATACCGGCCGAGATTTCCTCCCGGATCACCAGCAGCGCCGCGACCGAGAGGATCGCCGACTGCAGAAACATCCGAAAGCTCTTGCTGGCGGTTGCAAACGTGTCGGACAGGTCCGTGCCCAACTGGCCGGCCGCCAGAGCCTGCTGCCGCTTGGCATGCCATCTCTGCGTGATCGCGGGGCCGATGCCCATGGCCTGCAGGGCTTCGGTCCCGGCCAGCGCGCGGTCGCGCAGCACTGCTTCCTGTCCATCCAGCGCGCCGTTGATCTGTGTGGCGCGCCGCGTCATCGCCCAGTTTCCAAAGGCCAGGAGCACGGCCACACCGGCCCCGGCAAGGGTGATCCAACCCAACAGCGGATGGACGATGAACAACAGCACCAGGAAAATCGGCATGAACGGCAGGTCAAGCAGCGCAATCACGCATGGGCCGGTGAGAAACCCGCGCACAGTGTTGAGCGCCAGCACCGGTTGCGCCCGCCGACCCGGCGTATCCCCGCCCGGTCGGCTCTGGGTGCCCATGGCGGTTTCAAAGGCGGACACGGAGAGGTCCGTGTCAAACTGCATCGCCATGCGCGACATCAGCCGTTTGCGCAGCATGTCGAACAGGAACAGGAAGCCAAAAAGCAGACCCACGATCACAAACAGGCCCATCAGAGTCTCAACCGACCGGCTTGGCAGCACCCGGTCATAGACCTGCAGCATGTAGATCGAGGAGGTCAGCATCAGCAGGTTGACCAACGCGCTCAACCCGAAGGCGATCACCACAGGTCGCTTCATGCCGGCCAAGGCCTGCCGGTAGGTCGTCTTTTTTGAGCGGGTTCCCGCCTGAAGTGCGCTTTTTTGAGCAGAAGTTTTGGGTCTTTTGAACATGGCGCGACCTCAGCGGCTGTCGGTTCTTGTCTTCCCTTGGCAGGGACTGGAGACATTGCTACGACCACCCTGTGGCCAATATGGGGCATGCGCGATCTGCGTCCGGCGTGTCTTTGGCAGCGAACCGACCATGCAATGCACCGATGCCCGATTGTTATTCACCGCCACGCTCTTTGTTTTCCGGATGTGCCGCACTGCCCCCTGGGCGGCGGTGTCCGAGGCCTTCATGACAGGACAATCGGTGCATCTCCGGCTTATGGGAAAAACCTTCAAGTGACGGAACTAAAGAAGAAAAAGGCCTCTGGCCTGAACCGCATTCGCGGTGTCCGCAACCTTCTGGTGGGGGTACGCAGATGGGTGCTCTGCAAAGTGTGGGGGTATGACATTCACCCCACGGCCGAGTTTTCTCTCTCGGCCAAGTTTGACCGAACCTACCCCAAAGGCGTGCATGTCGGGGCGAAAACATACATCGCATTTGACGTACGCGTTCTGACCCATGATCGAACGCGCGGGCTGTATGTAGACACCCGGATTGGCGAGAATTGTTTCATCGGCGGAAACGCGATGATCCTTCCAGGCGTCGAGATCGGGGACAATTGCGTCGTCGGGGCGGGCTCTGTTGTGACCAAGTCGATCCCGCCCCGCACGCTGGTCGCGGGCAATCCGGCGGTTGTGCTGCGAGAGAACATCGAAGTGGTCGAATACGGACGCTTTGCCGACGCAGATGCCACCGAGCACAAGACAGCGCTGAACGAGGGCGAGGGATAATGATGGCCCTTGTAGGGCGGCTGGTTGCGGTGGTCCTGCTGATCGGTCTGGCGTTTGCCGTCTATGCGTTCTGGCCGCATATGCGCGCCGCTCCCGATGTTGCCGACCGCCCGATGCCACCCTTGCCCGACGGTCCCATCAGCCTTGTCGCCTTTGGCACCAGCCTGACAGCGCGCAACGCATGGCCGGAGGCGCTGGCAGAGCGGCTGGAGACCTGCCGGTCATCGCCGGTCACGCTCACACGCGTGGCCCGACCCGGCGCCGGGTCGGCCTGGGCGCAGACCCAGGTGGCGCAGGTGGTTGCCGCCGCGCCGGATCTTGTGGTGATGGAGTTTGCAATCAACGATGCGGACCTGCTGGATGGTGTCTCTCCGGCGACGGGGCACCGGCAGCACGCCGAGATTCTACAGGCGCTGCGCACCGACCTGCCAGAGGCGCGGATCCTGCTGATGACAATGAACCCTGCCTACGGGCCGCGCGGATGGGTCCGGCCCATGCTGCGTCGCCACTATCTGGGTTATCGCGATCTGGCAGTCGAGTTTGACACCGGTCTGGCCGATCTCTACCCGCGTTGGGTGCAGTTGCAGGACCGTGCCGCCCGTCGCCCGCCGGACGGGCTGCACCCCACCGATGCGCAGACGGCGCCGGTGGTGCTCGGCGCGGTCGCGCCGCTCTTGGGGTGTGCGTGAGGTGGCGCGGAACGGCAAACCGGTGACATCGGGGAGGATGCATCTCAGACGGCCCGGATCCGGATTCAGGAAAGACAACTCATGATTCGCAAAAGTGCTTTTATCTTTGGCGGCAACGCCCTGGGATCTCTCTTTCTTTTTGTCCGTAATGTAACTCTGGCGCGGATGCTGTCGGTGGAAAACTACGGGGTTGCGATGACCTTCGCGATCACCGTGGCAGCGCTCGAACTGGCCACAAACCTGGCCGCAGACCGGATGCTGATCCAGGATCCGGACGGCGATGATCCGCGGTTGCAGAACACCATGCACAGCTTTGAGATCGTGCGGGGCGCCGCGCTCGCGCTGCTGCTATTCGTGATCGCCGCGCCCACGGCCGCCTTCTTTCAGGTGCCCGAGGCCACCTCGGCCTTTCAATGGCTGGCGCTGGTCCCGATGATCCGGGGATTTCGCAATCTCGACATGTTCTGGATGCAGCGCAAGCAGCGCTTCCGCGCATTCATTCTGACGCCGCTGATCGCACAGGTGTTTGCGACGATCCTCATCGTCCCACTTGCGCTGTATTTCGAAGATTACCGGGCCATGCTGGTCTCGGTCATCATCCAGCATGCCGGGGTCGTGGCGCTGTCCCATTTTTTCGCAGAGCGAAAATACATCGTGTCCTGGGATCTGTCCGTCTGGAAACGCGTTCTGACCTTTGGCTGGCCGCTGATGGTCAATGGCGGGCTGCTGTTTGTGATCATGAACGGGGACCGGCTGATCGTGGCCAATCAGTTTGGACCGACCGTGCTGGGGTGGTTCAGCGCGGCATTTACGCTGGCGATGACTCCGGCATCGATCCTGGGCAAGACCATCCAGACCTCGTTTCTACCGGCACTTTCGCGGCGCCATCGCGAGCAAAAGGGCTTTGACGTGGCAGCCATCGAGGCCACGCAGGCCGGGCTGCTGGCGGGAATGGGGCTGGCGGTGGCGCTGAGCATCATTGGCCCGCCGCTGTTTCATCTGCTCTATGGCGCGCGCTACGATGAGGCCTTGCCGTTGTTGATCGCGCTCGGGGTTGCGCAAGGCATGCGGATCGCCAAATCCGGCCCCGCGACCGTGGCCGTGGCAGGCGCCAACACAAAGGATCCGATGACCGCCAATCTGGTGCGCATTCTCTCCTTTGCTGGCGCGATTGCCGTGGTTGCGGCTGGCGGCAGCATCCTGTTGCTGGCGCTGACAGCCATCGCCGGAGAGATCCTGTCGATGATGACCGCCATGTGGCTGATCAGTCACCGCACCGGCGTCAGGCTTACGCGATGGATTCCATCCCTGGGTTTCGTCGCTGTTCTGAGCGCGTTGATCCTGTACAATATCCCGGCCCTGTCGACCGAGTTCGGCGCTGTTTTCAGCTGGTGGCACCTGGGTATTCTGGTGGTCTATTTTGCCGGTGTGTTCGGTCTGCGGGAATTCCGGCAGTTTCTGTTCCGGACCGTACGGCGGGTGCGGTCGTGATCGCACCCCGCGCGGGCCTCAAAGCCCTTCATATCCGCTCAGATCGACCTTGTGCGCCAACATGGCCTGGAGGGCCCGATTGCTGTTGGCGAACCGCCCCGCAAAGGTCTGGCGCGCCAGATCCGTAAGCGGTTTGGAGCGTTTCAGCGACGCGGGCAAGGGCACGCGCCGGGACAGACCGCCGACCAGTTTGAAAGGTGCACGCCCGAGGTTGAGAACCGGAGCGGGGTTCATCGCGTCGCGCCGGAAAAAGTTGGCGCGGCGCAAAAGCGGCGCGGCGTATTGCGGATAGCTGTTGCCGCGTTCCGTCCTTGGCGCCCAGAGCGCCTCGCGCAGTCGGTCATTCCCGGACACGTCGGCCATCAGAGCCACGGCGGCCGGCTGATCCGCCGCGATCAGTTCCTGGGGCAAGACCAGAACATTCTCGGCGCCGAAAAGATCCTGATAGAGACCGACCAGGCGATGATAGCAGAAGTTTTCGGCTGAGAAGGTGGGATAGCCGGGGTAGGGGGTCTCGTCGAGGAACCGCTCGGGTCGCTCGGTTCCCGCGCGCATCAGGTATTGCATGTAGACCGAGGCGATGATGGCGAATTGCTCACGAATGGTCAGCAGGACCGTCACGCGGGGCGGGGCCTCGCCATCGGGATCGTCGAGAAAGATCTGTTTGAGGCGTCGGGCGTAGTCATCGCTCTCCCGTCCGCCGGTAAAGGGCAGGCCGGTGATGGATTCCAGGCTCACCACGTCAACCTCGGCGTGCTCGGGCGCCGTGCCGAGATGCGCCTTGAACGTGGCGCGCGCCACCGATGGATCGAATTGCAGTCCATGCGGGTTGAGGATCTGTTCAAAGACCTCTGCATGGCTGAGCATCTGAACGAAATAGTTCTGCGGTGTGAATACGATGTTTTGCAGCCATGTGGTGGCTGTCTTGTGATAGCCCACATGGAGCAGAAGCGGGCGGCGCTGTTCTGGCATTGGCATTCAGTCCAACTTGGCAAGCGGCGGTGCGGGACCCACGCGCACCTGAATGCCACGGGGTCCCGGATGGGTGTCGGGGGCCCTGTCTGCGTGCCCCCCCGGATTGGACCCACGGTGTCACTCAGGGCAGGTGGGCGGCGGCCCGATCCGACGCGGGGCTCAGACCGACCTGACAGCGCGCAGGGGTTCCTGCGGCGCATAATCGGACCGGCCGACCGAGACGTAGCGTTCAAACCCCGCACGTTCGGCATCTGCGGCGTTGTAGATATTGCGCAAATCCGCCAGCAGCGGACGGGTCATGGACCCCGCGATGCGCTCCAGATCAAGGGCCCGGAATTCGTTCCACTCGGTCAGGATGACAATCGCATCGGCGCCGTCTGCCGCCTCATAGGGATTGTCCATCCAGGTGACGCCAGGCAACAGCGTTTCGCCTTCGCGGCGACCCTGCGGATCGACCACGCGCACGTTCGCACCACCACCGACCAGCGCCGGCACCACGGTGAGCGAGGGTGCCTCGCGCATGTCATCCGTGTTGGGTTTGAAGGTCACGCCCAGCACCGCAATGGTCTTGCCGTTGACGGTTTCGTCGCACAGGTCGAGCACCTTGGTCACCATGTTGCGCTGGATCTCGTCGTTGACCTTGATCACCGTCTCGGTGATCTGCATGGGCACCGCGTGATCCTGTCCGATCCGGGCCAGCGCGCGGGTGTCCTTGGGGAAACACGAGCCTCCATAGCCCGGGCCGGCGTGCAGGAACTTGTTGCCGATCCGGCCGTCCATGCCCATGCCGCGCGCGACCTGTTTGACGTCGGCGCCAACCCGTTCACACAGCGCGGCCATCTCGTTGATGAAGGTGATCTTGGTCGCCAGAAAGGCATTGGCGGCGTATTTGATCAGCTCCGCGCTTTCCAGATCCGTGGTCTGGATCGGAAAGTCGCGCAGATAGAGCGGTCGGTAGATTTCTGCCATCACCTGGGCGGCGCGCTCGTTCTCGGTGCCGACGACCACTCGGTCCGGCCGCATGAAGTCATCGATCGCCGCGCCTTCGCGCAGAAATTCCGGATTGGAGGCCACGTCAAAGTCAGCCTCCGGGCGGGCAGCGCGGATCACCGCCTCCACCTCCCGGTTGGTGCCGACCGGCACAGTCGATTTGGTGACCACCACGGTATAGCCGGTCAGCGCGGCGGCAATTTCTTCGGCAGCGGCCATAACATAGGTCAGATCGGCATGGCCGTCTCCGCGCCGTGTGGGTGTGCCCACGGCAATAAAGACGGCCCCCGCACCCGCCACGGCGGCGGCGAGATCGGTGGTAAAGGACAGCCGTCCGCCGTCCACATTCTTGGCCATCAGGTCGTCGAGGCCGGGCTCAAAGATCGGGACCTCTCCACGATTGAGCATGTCGATCTTCGCGGGGTTCTTGTCGACGCAGACGACTTCGTGCCCGAAATCGGAAAAGCAGACGCCCGAGACCAGGCCTACATAGCCTGTGCCGATCATCGCAATCTTCATGTCCTATCCTCTTTGGTGTGGGCGCAGTGAGGCGATACAAGCCCTGGTTGCGCAGCGGACCGGGCCCGCAAAGACGAAACTCCCCGCCGGTCTTTTAGCGCAAGACGCGGCAAAGTTCTATTCCGCAGCGGATATTCTCGCCCCATCTTTGGGTGCCAGGGGTCGGACTGGCCCAGAATTGCGCAGATTACCGCCCAATCGCGGGATGTGTGCCGCCGTATACCCTGTCACGCCGCCATTTGCGGCGCCTGACGCGCCCGCGCAGACCGGGATCGCCCGTCCGCCGTGCCGCGAGACTCACCTTAAGGGCAATGCGGGCCGTCATTTTGTCGGAGCCGCCGTGCGCTGGCGGTTGTCATGACCCCGGCCCGGGGGCATGATCGCGGCCGGGAACCGTGGGGTGCAAGGGCTGTTTGGTCCGGCCTCCGGGGGAACGGCGAACCATACAAGTGTGAAAGACAGCCTTTATGACAGAGCTAGACCGGCCTCTGAGCTTTATTGCCAATGAAATTCAGTATCGCCCGCGCCTGCGCAAACAGGGTCCGATTGCCCGCGTCCTGACGCGGATGCTGTTGAACTACGAAGACCGGCAAGGTCGTACAAAGGTGCTCCCCAACTACCTTGCCTGGCAAAAGGCGATGGAAGCGGGCGAGACACGGCCCTTTTCCAGCTTTCTCGAAAAGACCAATGTGACGCTCGAAGTGAACGACCCGTCGGATTACCTCAAGCGCCAGCACAGCGGACCAACGGTGGTCATCGCCAACCACATGTTCGGGTTGCATGATGCCTTCCTCGTTTGCGGCCCGTTGGAGGCCACGGGGCGCGAACCGCGGCTTGTGGCGGCGCTGAATGCCTTTGCCGCCATGCCCGAGTTCAAGAAGTACCTCTTTGAAGTGGATGCGCGCCAGCCGCCGCTGATCAAGGATCAAAACGAGATCTCGAAGAAGAACGCGATGGACTGGCTGGGCGCCGGCAACGTGGTGTTCATGGCCCCCTCGGGCCGGGTGGCCAGCGCCAAGAAGCGCGGCGCGGTGCCCACGGAATACCCGTGGAAGACCTTTGCCGCGCGTCTGGTCATGGCGCACAAGGCCACCGTGCTGCCTGTCTTTGTGCACGGCAATTCCGGCGACTTTGCCAGCGTGCTGCCAAGCGGGCGGCGGATTGGCGCGGGGCTGGCGGCCCTGAAGATGTTCTACCAGTACCAGGGCGCGAGCTTCCGGGTGAGCTTTGGGAAGGAACGCCGCTTTGAGGACTTCCAGAACACCGAAGACCGCTACAAGCTGACGGCGGAAATGCGTGACATGGTCTTTGCGCTCTCCGACGGGGTCGACGCTGGTGACACAGATCCCGGTGTGCAGGTGCCCTGACGCCCTGACCCTGCGCTAGGCCGCCTGCGCAGCCGCACGAATGGCCGAGATCGCCGTGCCGTAACCCGCCGGTTCAGCAGCCGAGCCGTGTTTGAACACGGCCGAACCGGCCACCAGCACATCCGCACCGGCAGCCGCTACCAAGGGCGCGGTCGAGGGGTCCACGCCACCGTCGATCTGGATGTGGATGTCGCGATCCCCGATCATGGTGCGCAGGGCGCGGATCTTGGCGGTCATGTCGATGAAACTCTGCCCGCCGAATCCGGGGTTCACCGTCATCACGCAGACCAGATCGACCAGATCGAGCAAAGGCGCGGCGGCCTCGGCAGCCGTGCCGGGGTTCAGGGCAAGACCGGCCTTCATGCCGGCTGCCTTGATCGCCTGAAGTGTGCGGTGCGTATGGGCCCCCGCCTCGACATGTGCGGTCAGGATATCCGCGCCGGCATCAGCATAGGCGGCGATATAGGGATCAACCGGGGCGATCATCAGATGCACGTCCATCACCGTTGTCACATGACGGCGAAAGGCTTTCACCGCCGGTGGCCCAAAGGTCAGGTTCGGCACGAAATGCCCGTCCATCACATCGACATGGACCCAATCCGCCCCCTCGGCCTCGATCGCCTGGATTTCGCGCCCGAAATCGGCGAAGTCCGCCGCAAGAATGGACGGTGCGATCTTGATCGAGCGGTCAAAGCCCATGGCGGTCTCCTCAAGGGGCGCAGAAGGTGCCTGCGCCGCGCGTGTCTAGATCCGCACGCAGAGCAAGGCAAGGCGAGTCCGCACAAGTGCGCGGTCAGGTTCATATGTCGTGTAGCGCGACGACACCGCCGGGGACCCAGAGCCGGATAGGATGGCCAAGACACTGGATTTGCAGCAAATGACCGGCAACAGGGCCGCCCATTGGTCGTGAAAAAGACTGTCTGAAAAGCTATCGGACCGCGTCCACGCACGTCATTGAGGAAGGCAAGTCAGGACATTTTCTACAGGGTTCGGTTCGGGCTCCGGTTTGCTGGGCAGCCCGCAGGCCCCTACGTTTGGCGCGGCCCTGTTCACCTACCTTGTGATCTCTCCCACCGACAGCGTCCGGGGCAGGGTGGGCACAAGCAACATCATAACCGACTTCTCTGCAGACCGGGGCGATCGATTCGTATTCCACACTCAAGTTGCCCAACTCAGCTTGGAGGCCAATGTCGTCGGGGCGGACGTCTTAATCACTGCAACTAAAGGGTTTGTTGGTTCCGTCCGCATCCTGGGTCTGGCTGCGGAAACTCTGGACCTGATCAACGAAGAAGACCTCGTCGCCGCCTTGATCGACGATGAGATCATTCAATTCGAGATCATCACCGTGACCTTGTTCGACCTTGTTTGGCCTTCAGACCAGAGCGACACAAAGCGCGCGACGTGGATCCAACAGGCGGGGGCCCGCAAAAAAGTTTCGATAGCTGGCGACGGAAGATCCCGGCTGCTGCGTTCCACCTGTAGACCGTTCTCAAGCGGTCCACTTGCGAACGCGCAAGAGGCGCGTTGCAATGCAGCCGGAGCCCTGATGGTCTGTTACGGCCATCCATCGGGTCGAATACCATCACTCACGGAACCAAAGGGGTCTCCAGGTTGCATTGCGGCGCGTTGCGCGATGGCCGGGCATTTGACCCCTTGGCGCTCCGCGACCCTGTCGCTATCACGGAGGGCTAAGACCTCCGGGAATCCGCAAAAAGGAGCAGGCCTTGGCCTCCACTTCGGCCCCTTCCGCTGCCACGCCGTCTGACGGCGAGATCGCCAGAAAAATCGCCCGGCTGATCGCCGCCGAGATTCAGGCCAGCCCGTCGCAGGTGCAGGCCGCCACCGATTTGCTGGATGGCGGAGCGACCGTTCCCTTTGTGGCACGCTATCGCAAGGAAGCCACTGGCGGGCTCGACGATACGCAGTTGCGGCGCCTGTCCGAGCGGCTCGGGTACCTGCGCGAATTGGAAACACGGCGCACGACCATTCTGGACAGCATTCGCGCCCAGGGCAAACTGACGCCGGATCTGACCCGGTCCATTGCCGGGGCCGACACCAAAGCCGGGCTGGAAGATATTTATCTGCCCTACAAGCCAAAGCGGCGCACCAAGGCGATGATTGCACGCGAAAACGGTCTTGAGTCCTTGTTGCGCGGTATTGAGACGGACCGGCGCGCCGATCCCGTGGCGCTGGCGGCGGGATATCTTGGCGCCGCGGTGCCGGATGCCAAGTCCGCACTGAGCGGCGCGCGCGACATCCTTGCCGAAGAGCT
>JBCDEC010000160.1:0-10691 GCA_039179965.1 Pseudomonadota bacterium | reverse complement strand
GGCCAAAAACTTGCGGTTGACATCGTAATTCGGACTGAGCACCAAACGTTGGCGAAACTCTGCTTCCGCGGCCTCCCGATCTCCCATTCCCAAAAGCGACCGCGCCTTGAATTGCATCGCAATGATGTACTTCGGATCGAGCCGCAGTGCCCGGTCGAAAAGCCCGATGGCCTCTTCATGCTTGCCCTCGATGTCCTTGTAGGCCCCAAGAATCGCAATGGCGCCCGCGAAGTTCGGATCGAGCTCTATGGCCTTGTCGGCGTCTCGCGCGCCGGCCTCTTCATCGTCCAGGCGGATCCGGGTAATCGCACGCGCCTGATAGGCCAGCGGCTCGGCGGGATCTGTTTCAATCGCCTGGTTGGCGTAGTCCAGAGACAGCGCCAGGCTGCGCGCATCCGCTCCATGCCACCCGTTGAAGAAGTTGGTGCTTTCAATCAGCGACAGGCCAGCCAGCGCCTTGGCCGCCAGACGCGGCTCGCGCGCCAGCACCGTTTCAAAGCAGGTCCGTGCCTCAAGAAAGAGATCGGGCTCAAAGCTGTAGATCAGCGCGCGTCCGCGCACCAGCGCGTCATAGGCCTCGGGGTCGACCCGTTCGGTGCCGTTGCGCCGGGCGTCCTGGCCGTCGGTGAGGCGTAGTTTCAGGGCGGACACGATCTGCCCGGTGATCTCGTCCTGAACCTCGAAGATCTGCGCCAGATCCCCGTCAAACCGGTCCGCCCAGAGTGCCGCGCCATCTTCACCGAGAACAAGCTGAACGTTGATCCGCACGCGGCTGCCGGCCCGGCGTACGGAGCCGCGCAGCAGATGCGAGACATCGAGTTCGCGCGCCACGGCGCGCACATCCACCGAGTTGCCCTTGTAGCCCATGGTCGAATTGCGCGCGATAACGGTCAGCCCCGGCACTTTGGAGAGATCCGTGATCAGATCCTCCGAGATCCCATCCGAAAAGAACTCCTGCTCGGGATCCCCGGACAGGTTCTCAAAGGGCAGTACGGCAATGGAGGCCGCTTCTTCGGTTTCGGAAAAGCTGCCCAGGTCGTCCACATCGCTGCGGATGGCCATCTGATCGGGCCAGCTCCAAATGGAGAATCTGTGCGACACGTTCTTGAGCGGCCGCTCCACGCCTCCGCCGAATTGCGCGGCGATGTCCGGCTCCAAGGCCTCATGCACCGTATCCGAGATCAGAACCTGGCCCGGCTGCGCCAACGCCTGCAACCGGGCGGCGATATTGATCGCATCGCCAAACAGGTCGTCCCCCTGGATCGAGAACCCGCCCATATGCAAACCGATCCGCAGTTGCACCCGGCCAAAAGCCACCAGCCGGGTCTGCACATCAAAGGCGGCGGATGCCGCGTCGGAAACATTGCCAAACTCGACAATCCAGCCATCGCCCATGCGTTTGACGATGTCGCCGTGATGCGCCGTCACGACGGGATCAAACAGGTCGCGGCGCATCCGGGTCAGGGCCTGCAGCGTGCGCGCCTCGTCTTCGCCCATCAACCGCGTGTAGCCCACGACATCGGCAAACATTATGGTGGCCAATTGGCGCTGCATCGAAAAAACACCCCGAACGTGCAAGCAAAAGAGCGGAACAGTCGCTCAGTTCCCTAAGTGCATATGCCCATCAAGCCCCCTGCGGCAACAGCAGAAAGTGGCGCGTTTGCCTATGCCCGGCAGGGTCTGATCTAAGTTGCGATCATTTCTTCAACAGTCAGGTTGAGCCGGTTCAACGCGCCTTCGAAGCGCCCGAAAAGATGGCTGGGGTTGCCACGTGATGAAAAGCCCGCCTGGATCTCTTCACCCAGTTCAAAATCCTCCATCAGGGTCGCCAGAGTGATCGACCAGTTTTTGTCCCAATGGTCCTGCATCTCGTCGGTGTCCGGTGTGTCCTGCGGCACCAGGGTCATCAGCCGCAGATCTGTGCGGGCTTCGGAAACCGGATCAAACTCCAGCCACATCACATGGTCTTGCTGAACCAGAAACTGGGTGTTCCCGAGGATCGTATAGAGCACATTGGCATCGCGGCGGATCCGCCAGTCCGCTTCCGGCGTCCCGGCCAGATCCAGCATCGAACTGCGCGGCAAGACCGAGCGCAGATGCGGGCCGAAAGTTGCGTAGGTGGAGAGATTGTCCGGAAAGTAGGGTGCGATGGTGTTCTTGTGAGCAACCCGGAAATGATAGGCCTCGAGCCCACCCTCCATCAGAATCTTCCAGTTGGCCGCGATCGACAGCCGTTCCGTCGTGGTGATCTTGTGTCCTGCCAAGTCAAACCAGGACAGGTCCGCGCCAAGCCCGCCAAGCCAGGTGTCGATCTCGGGGATGTCCACGGCATCCGGGTTGGCGATGATCCAGATGAAGCCATGCGCTTCGCGACAGGGCAAGCGACGCAGCCCGCGTTCCGCGCGTTGCAGATCGGGAAAGCCCTGTGCCTCCTGCGGGACACTGCGCAGTGCACCCTGATTGGTCCAGCTCCAGGCATGATAAGGGCAGGTGAAGACCCGTTTGCATCCGGTTGCGTCCCGCTCCAGTCTGGCGCCGCGATGGCGGCAGACATTGAGAAAGGCATGCGCGGTGCCCTCGTCATCCCGCGTCAACAGGACCGGGAGACCGAGAAACGTCTTGGTCAGAAAAGTGCGCGGGCCATCAAGCTCGGTCCCATGCGCGACCACCACCGGCCTGCGCCGGAACATCATCGCGTGTTCGCGTTCGAACCGTTCGGGACTGGCATATCTCGCAATCGGAGAATGGGTGATCGCATCATCCAGATACGCCGATTTCTGCTCCGCCAGGCCGATGATCTCTTTGATCAGCGTCACTTCGGTTTGCTTGTCCATCCTCTCCTCCCTTGCCGCCTTACCATTCGGTAAGTACTCGATTGGTAACTGACCGATTGGTAAGGCGTCAAGCATGTGCTAGGCCACTTGGAAACGGAGTGAGCCGCATGACCAGGCCCCAGGACCCCCGCGCGGGTTACATTGCCATTGCCTCGGCCCAATTTGCGCGTCACGGCTACCACGGCGCCAGTCTCGCCGCCCTCGCGCAGGCGTCCGGTGTGACAAAACAGGCGCTGCTGCATTTCTTCGCCACCAAGGAGCGGCTGTATGCGCAGGTGCTGGAGGATCTGTCGAAACGGCTCTGCGCCGAGATTGACGCAGCCGCGCAGCCTGACCCGGCGGCGCATCTAGAACGCTATCTCATGCACTTTCACGCCGCCGCGCTGGAGCAATCCGATGACGTCCGACTGGCCATGCGCGCGCTTCTGGATACCGACGCGTCCGCACGCTACCGGCCGCTCAGGCCCTATCTTGACCGACTGATCGCCTTGGGCCGCCGCACCCCTGGCGGGCAACACCGGTCCGAGGCCGAAATCCTCGCCTGGCTCTCTCAGATGATCGGGGGCGTGCAGTACATGGCCATTCTCATGCCGGCGGTGGCGGGCATGTATGGCCCGCAACGCCAGAGCGACGTTGCTGCACAATCCCGGACCCTCATGCGCGCGCAAATCCGGGCGTTTGTCCGTCAGCCTGATCGTTAAGGTCCAGATCAGGCCGCTTCAGCTGAGACATGCGCCAGAACACGGCCATAGTTTTCTTCGCCTTGTGCGCCTGTGACCAGATGCCGGCGTTCAAAAATCATCGCCGGCACGCCCTGGATGCCGCGGCTGGTCCAGAACTGTTCTTTCTGTCGCACCTGCTCTGCGAATTGTCCGGATTGCAGAACCTCTAGGGCCGTTTCCGCGTCCAGTTCAACCGACTTTGCAACCTGCGCCAAAGTGGCGATATCCGATACGTTCTCGCGCCGCGTGAAGAAGGCTTCGAACAGCGCCAGCTTCATGTCGTGCCCCTTCTCGAAGGTCTCGGCCCAGTCAATCAACTGATGCGCGCGAAACGTATTCCACATGCGCATGTCATCCGCGTAGGTGAAGGTGAACCCCAGCGCCGCGCCCAACTCGGTCAGCCGTGCACGTGCTGCGCGCGAGGCCTCCGGAGTTGTACCGTACTTGGCGGCGAGATGCTCGCGCAGGTCCTCACCCTCTTCAGCCATGTTCGGGTTCAGCTCAAAGGGATGCCAATGCACACTCAGCGCGTGTCCCGTTTCGTCCGCGGCCCTTTTGAGTTGGTAATAGCCGATCGCACACCAGGGGCAGACCACATCCGAAACGATGTCGACACGAATGGGATTGGGCATGGCGCTACTCCTTGAATCGGGCGGCATTGGCCTTGGCTGCCGCATCAACATCACCCTGACCAAAAGCAGATGGCCGCGGTTCCGGCAATTGCAAGGCCGCCTGCACACGGGGCATGGCATCAAGCCGGTCAAACCAGGTCTGCAGATGCGGCAAACCGTCGATGTTCACTGTGGCCCAAAAATAGCTCCGCGCCCAGGGATAGGTGGCAATATCGGCAATCGACACCGCATCGCCGACGAGCCAATCGCGCCCCTCAAGGCGCGTATCGAGCACCTCCAACAGCCGCCGGCTTTCGTCAACATAGCGCTTGATCGCATAGGGCACGTCGTCGCCATTGGGCTTGGCGATGCGCTGGAAGAACATCGCCTGGCCCATCATCGGACCTATCCCACCCATCTGGAACATCAGCCACTGCAAGGTTTCGGACCGCTCCTTTGGGTCATGACTGAGAAAGCGGTCATATTTCTCGGCGAGGTACCAAAGGATTGCCCCGGATTCAAAGACGGCGAAATTGTCATTGCCACGATCCACGATCGTCGGAATGCGCCCGTTGGGATTGAGCGTCATGTAGTCGGGGGCCTTCTGCTCCTTCTTCGAAAAGCTGATCGGCACCATCTCATAGGCGATCTCGGCTTCATGCAGGAAGATGAGCGGCTTCCACCCGTTCATCGTATTGGCGGTGTAGAGCAGGATATCTGGCTGGGACATGGATCGGCTCCTGGTCGCGGGCGCGGCGCTTGACATTAGGGAGGGGCTGTCGGCGATGTGCGGGCTTAGCTTACAAATTTCAACCAGTATACTTTTGGTAACCTAGAAAGCAGGGCATCATGCGGGCACGGATCGAAGAAGACGCAGAGGGGCGACGGGCAGCGACAGATGCCTGCGCGCAGCCCTGTGCGATTGAACAGGGCATGCGGATCATCGGCGGGAAGTGGACCGGCTCGATCCTGTGGCACCTCAAGGACGGGCCGGTGCGGTTCAACGACCTGGCCCGGATGATCAGTGGGGCCTCAAAGAAGATGATCGCCGAACGATTGCGCCAGCTCGACGCCCGGGGGCTTGTGCGGCGGGAGGTGATGGCGACGGCGCCCGTCTCCGTTCATTACGAAATCACCGACCTTGGGCGCACCGCACTGACCTTCCTGGATGAATTGCGGAAGTGGAGCGAAAGCCTGCCCGAGCCGGCTCAGCAGTAGCGTTCCGGCCCGATCCATTGCGCGTCAGAATAGCGATCGCCCCAGGCCCAGCCGACCGGCAGGGCGATCTCGATATGGGCCAGATCATCGTCCGACAGCGACAGCGCCGAGGCGTCGACGCATTCGCGAAAATGGCCGACCGAGCGACTGCCCGGGATCGGGATCACATGCGGGCCGCGCGACAGCAGCCAGGCATTGGCCAGAGCCGCCGCCGATGTTCCCATCTCGGACGCCAGATCGCGCAACCTCTGTGTCAGGCGCAGGTTTTCCGAAAGATTCGGTTCCATGAACCGCGGATTCTCCACAAGGAACGGCAGATCCTTGAGACGTTCGCGCGGGATCGGGTTGTCGGTCAGCAGCGAGCGTCCCACCGGGGAGAAGGCCACCATGGCCACGCCCAGTTCCAGACAGGTCTGTACCAGCCCCATCTCGGGCGCGCGGGTCGAGAGTGAGTATTCCGATTGCACGGCGGCAACCGGGAAAGCGGTCATGGCGCGCCGCAACGTGGAGGGCGACACCTCTGACAACCCGATCGCGCGGGTTTTGCCCTTCTCAACCAGCCGGCCCAGATTGGCGGCCAGTTCCTCGGGCGAGGTGTTGGGATCGCGGCGATGGGCGTAGAAGAGATCGACACAATCGACGCCCATACGAGACAGAGATTTGTCCAACTCGGCTTCCAGATGGGCGGCGGAATTGTCAAAGATCCGATTGCCGTCCGCATCCCGTGTGATCGTTGCCTTGGTGGCGATGATGAAATCGTCGCGCGCGCCGGAATTGGCCGCCAGATAGGTGCCAATCGCCGTTTCTGATTTGCCCATCCCATAGATATTGGCGGTGTCCAGATGGGTGACGCCCCAATCCCGGCAGGCATCCAGGATCGCGTGGCTGGCGGCCTCATTCGTCGGACCGTACATGTCGGAAAAGGACATCGCTCCATATCCGATTTCTGCGACGTCCGGCCCGTTGGCCCCAAGCTTGCGCTGTTTCATCCGCTTGCCCTCATTCCTGTTCCAGTTGCCGCGCCACGGTTTCGGAGGCCGCTTGGATGGCCTCGTCGATCCGCATATCCGTTGTGTCGAGCTTCAACGCCCCTTCAGCCGGGCGCAATGGCGAATCCGACCGGGTCGTATCCCGCGCATCCCGTGCCTCAATATCAGCCAGAACGCTTTCAAGGGAGATGTCTTCGCCCTGCGCGCGCAGGTCCCTGTGGCGTCGCGCGGCGCGCGCACGGGCCGACGCGGTGACGTAGATCTTCACTTCGGCCTGCGGGCAAATGACGGTGCCGATGTCGCGCCCATCAAGCACTGCGCCTCCGGCACGGCGGGCAAACGCGCGCTGGTAGTCCCGCAGGGCGGCCCGGACCGCCGGTATTGCCGCGACCTTGCTTGCAGCTTCTGCTGCGGCGGCGGATCGCAGTTCAGGGTTGTCCAGTTGCTCGGCGGTCAACTGCTCGGCGGCCACAACCGGATCCTGCCCCGACCGCGCGCCGGCCCCAACGGCGCGGTAGAGCAGGCCCGTATCGAGGTAGGCAAAGCCGAAGGTCTCCGCCAGCGCCCGCCCGATCGTTCCCTTGCCCGACGCCGCCGGACCATCGAGCGCGACGGTGAAGGGCCGCGTGGTCATGCGGCCACGTCTTCGCTCCGGCGCACATCGGCGCCCAGCCCGGACATCAGAGGTTCGAATATCGGGAATGACGTCGCAATCGGGCCGCAGTCATCCACTGACACAGGCTGCTCTGCCGCCATCCCGAGGATCAGGAAAGACATGGCGATGCGGTGGTCGAGATGGCTCTGGCAGGTCACGCCGCCTTTGACACCGCTGCGATTGTCGCGACGCGGCGCGCCGGTCACGGTCCACCAGTCGGGGCCATCCGCAACCGCAACTCCGGCCGCGCGCAGACCGGTGGCCATTGCGTTGATCCGGTCGCTTTCCTTGACCCTGAGTTCCTTGACACCCGCCATCACCGTCTCGCCCTTGGCAAAGGCCGCAACCACGGACAGGATCGGGTATTCGTCGATCATCGAGGCGGCGCGCTCCGGTGGCACCTCGATCCCCTTCATATCCGGACTGAACCGGGCGCGCAGGTCGGCCACGGGCTCGCCGCCTTCCTCGCGCATGTTCTCAAAGGTCAGATCGGCGCCCATCTCCTGCAGAGTATAAAAGAGCCCCGCGCGTGTCGGGTTGAGCCCGATCCCCGGCACCAGCACATCCGAACCCGGCACGATAAGCGCCGCGCAAACCGGAAAAGCGGCGCTGGAGGGATCGCACGGCACAGCGATTGTCTGGGGCTTCAGCTCGGGCTGGCCTGTCAGAGTGATGACACGACCTTCGTCGGTCGCCTCGGTGGAGATTTCGGCGCCAAAGCCTGCGAGCATGCGCTCGGAATGATCCCGCGTGGCCTCCTTCTCGATGACCACCGTCTGTCCCGGCGCGTTGAGCCCCGCCAACAGCACCGCCGATTTCACCTGCGCCGAGGGCACGGGCGTCGCATAGCGCACAGGCACCGGATCTGCGGCGCCGGTGATTGTCAGCGGCAGGCGTCCGCCCGACCGGCCATGAGACTGCGCGCCAAAGAGCGCCAAAGGATCGGTGATCCGCGCCATGGGCCGTTTGTTGAGCGATGCGTCCCCGGTAAAGGTCGCCGCAATCGGCGAGGTCGCCATGGCGCCCATGATCAGTCGAACGCCGGTGCCCGAATTGCCGCAGTCAATCACCTGAGCGGGCTCGGCAAAGCCGCCCACGCCCACGCCGTGCACGCTCCACCGACCGGGACCATGCTGGATGACCTCCGCGCCAAAGGCCTGCATGGCCTTGGCGGTATCAAGAACGTCCTGGCCTTCCAACAGACCGGAGATCTTGGTCTCGCCGACGCTCAGCGCACCCAGAATCAATGCGCGATGCGAGATAGACTTGTCCCCGGGCACCTCCGCCGTACCGGCCAAAGGGCCGCTGGGATAGGCGGTCATCGGGATCGAAGGGCCGTGAGCGGACATGTTGGATTCCTTGTCTGACATGCGGCCCTGCGCTTACTCCTTTGGGCTGTTAGCGTCCAGTGACAATGGCATCGTTGGACGGTGGTTCAGCCACTCCACGGTCACCGATCAACCAGCCGTGCGGATTGGTTTCAGCGATCTGGCGAAACATGTCGTCGCCCAAGGCGGCGCGCAATCGAAAACAAACCGACCGTTCGGACAAGGCTTCCTGTTTGGTCATGTAGTAGTCGGAGCCAAAGAGCACCCTTTGGCCGAGCGCGCGCCCCTCCGCCGTAGCCGGCGACAGGAAGACTTTGAGAAAGGGAATGTTGTCGTCGAAATCGAAGAGCGTGTACGAAATGTCGGTCCAGAGGCCCTCGTACTGACCACTGCCGATCATGTCCCGGATCTGCGCTTGCCAGTTTCTGAGATATTCATCCCGGTAGGGCGTCGGTTCCTTTGGGTTGGCATAGGCATGCCAATCACTGCCGCCTCCAAAATGGGCCAAGCAGACGTTTAGATCCGGAAATGACTCGAGCACAGGTTTCATGGCTGCCGGTTCGGTGAACCGGTCCGCCCAGAACGTATCCATTGCCTTTGGCACATCTGGTTCAAAAGGATCATAGCGTGTCTCGCCCTGCACTCCGCCGCGCGAACAATGGGACATGACCGGCAGGCGCCTCTCTTGGGCGCGCGGATAGACATGTGTCATCAACACAGGATGATCTGGCGGAAATCCGAGCCGGGGATAGATCTTGATCCCCTTGAACCCAAGCTCGTCAATGGCACGCCAGAGCTCCCTGGCCTCCGGATCCGCTCTGGGGTCGATCGTGGCGAAGGGGATGACGTATTGTCCGACATCCGGGTCCGCGCTCAGATCAGCCAGTTCGTCATGCTGCGCCTCAAGAGACTTCGGAACGTCTCCGTGCCCGATTTGACTGAGATCCATGGGCAGGACCACAAATTTCGTGCCAGACGGATAATGGCGGCGCAGGTTGTCCAGAATCTCGCGCTGACTGCCCTGTTTGGTTTCGGCATAGAACCGGCGAAGGCGCAGGATCTGCTCTGCAGTGTAGGTGAAACCGAAAAAACGCGGTATCCAGGAAAGCGGCACCAGCACCCAATCCATCCGTTTGAACGGCGTGATCAACCGGCTGGGGTAATGCCGGGGAATGTGCGACTTGGTGAACAAGTGCACGTGACAATTGATGATCTCGATGGAAGGTGCGTCCTGTTCAGGCGACAGGGGCGAAGAGGGGTGAAGTGCAGACATACAGGTTGGCTCCGGCGACTCGTTACACGCCCACAATACCAGCCGTTAAGCATTTACAAAGATCAGGTTAGCCTTGCCGGCGAAAGGTCAGGTAGTGCGGTACGCGACCTTCGCGCAGGGCCTTTTGTTCGTAGCGTGTCGAGATCCAGTCGCTCCACGGTGTGCGCCAGTCGTGCGGGCGTTCGGCCAGCCAGTCAAATCCGGCCTTGGGCACCTCTTCCAGCGTCTGCCTGACATAGTCGGGGATGTCCGTGGCCACCCGCAGGATCGCGCCCGGCGCCAAGGCTTGCGCCAGCGGATCGAGATGTTCGGGTGTCACAAACCGCCGGCGGTGGTGGCGGGTTTTTGGCCATGGATCCGGGTAGAGCAGAAACGCCCTTGAAATGGAGGCCTCGGGCAGCACATCCAGCAAATCCCTGGCATCCCCGGGATGGACCGCCAGATTGCCTACACCGGCGCGTCGGATCTTGCCCAGCAGCATGGCAACGCCGTTGATGTAGGGCTCGGCACCAATTATCCCCACGCCCGGATTGTTCTGGGCCTGATGGACCAGATGCTCGCCGCCGCCAAAGCCCACTTCAAGCCAGACCGGGCGGTTCCCGAAACGCCGAGGAAGATCGAGCGGCGTCCGCTCTGGATTGTAGTCCCAGGACACGGGACCAGGGGACAGGCCGGCCAGGTCTTCGGCCAGATACGCCTTCTGGCTCTGCTTGAGCGCCTTGCCCTTGAGGCGGCCGTAGAAGTTGCGATGGGGTCGGGATTGGGTCATGCGCGGCGATGTATCCCGCGCGCCGCGCCAGAGCAACGGTGTCGCTTCTGCCCATTCGGTCTAGAGACAAGCGGTGACGAATGCGCTTTGATGCGCCGAAGGGCGAAACGGAGACCCGGACCATGATACTCACCGTCGTTGTGCCGGTCGTGACACTCGGCTTTCTGGTGGCCTCGCTCTGGGCGGCCTGGCGCGCAATCCGGACGGCCCGCACACCGCAGGGTGCGGTCGGTTGGGTCGTGTTTCTCTTGACAGCGCCCCATATCGCCCTGGTGCTGTATCTCTTTCTCGG
>JBCDEC010000159.1:0-10761 GCA_039179965.1 Pseudomonadota bacterium | reverse complement strand
GCGCAAATTCGACCATATGTTCGCGGAATTTGCGCAGGAAGTGATGCGCCGCGTCCCGGAAAATCGGGTCCTGCTTCATGCGCGCTGCGGTAAGTGCGAGTGAGGAGCGATCGCGCACGCCGCCCAGTGCGGCAACACCCCGGCCGCGCACGCCTTGCGCGAACTGGCGCCAGACCTCAGGGGGCGCCAGATCGGGGCGCAGGTCGTCCATGTAGATGCCGTCCTGGCTGAGAAGCGTAAGCACGTCCTGGCTGGCCTGGATCAACTGCGCGGACTTGCGGTCGCGCAGGGCCCGGCGGAGTGCCGCGAACCCTTCGGTGTCCTCGGCCGTTTCGGGAAAGTTCAGCGCCCGGATGAAGTCCGAGACAGGTGGCGGCGGTTCCAGATCCTCAACCGGGGTGCCCAGGGCGAGTGTTGTCTGGGTATCTTCCGGCGCCTCTGACGGCGGCGCAGCCGGCCGCGACAACGCCGCGGAGTCGCGGTCATGGACCGAGGTGAAAGAGGCGATCGCGGTTTCGGCCTTGCGGGTCACGGCGGCAATCTCGTCGAGGCGTTTTTGTACGGATGGTTCGGTCGCCCCCGCGCCACGCTGGCTTTGCGCCAGATAGGCCTGTCGGATGGCATCGATGGCCGTCTGTAGCCTTTGGCTTTCTTCACGCATCACGCGGCTGGCGCGGGCGGCCGTGGCCGCCACCCAGATCATGGCCACGGGCATGAAAATCGCCAGCATCGTCATCAGGAACTGCAGGCTGTCGATCCCGGTCTCGCCCTGGGGCGCGACCACAAAAAACACCACCGCCGCGCCGAGCCAAAGCAAGCTCAGCACGATCGCCACGATCTCGATACCCGTTATGGGCGCCCGGCGCGGCGTATCATACACACCAAGCGGCGTGCTGCGCGTCTCCTGGTCAGGCGGGGTCGGGCCGGTCATGGACCCTCTCTGTACTCATTACCGTGGGCCGCAGACGGGCGCGGCCGGTCGGGACAGGTTCAGACATAAGCGATGGTGAGGACTTCGTAGGACTTCTCTCCCCCCGGGGTGCGCACCTCGACACTGTCGCCTTCTTCCTTGCCGATCAGCGCGCGCGCAATCGGCGATTTGATGTTGAGCAGCCCGCGCTCGACGTTGGCCTCGTGCTCGCCCACGATCTGCCAGGTCTTTTCCTCGTCCGTGTCCTCGTCGACCAGAGTGACTGTGGCGCCAAACTTGATGGCGCCGGACAGTTTGCTTGGCATGATCACATCGGCAAGGCTCAGGATGCCTTCCAGTTCCTTGATGCGGCCTTCGATGAAGGACTGCTTCTCGCGCGCGGAATGATATTCGGCGTTCTCGCTCAGATCCCCATGTTCACGGGCTTCGGCAATAGCGGCAATGATGGCAGGACGCTCGACGGCCTTGAGCTGTTTGAGTTCGGCTTCGAGCGCGGCATGGCCCGTGGGCGTCATCGGGATCTTGTCCATAAACTTCAGTCCTGGATAGCGTCTTGTTCTGCTCTGGCTGGCGCCGGTTGAGCCGGTGTTCCGTAGCATTGCCATGGGATGCGCGAAACGCAAGAGGCGATGAAAGGGCACCTCAGGTGCCTGATCGTCAAGCGCAATCCGGGCGGATCCCGGCCGTTCGCGGTGCAATCGATTTATCCTGCCTGGTCAGGGTGCGGCGAATGGGTTTCGACGTTACGCTCTAGGTTGCCTTTAGGCGGGCGGGCTGCCAGAACATCGAGCGAATTTACATATGTCTCGAAGGCTGTTTGAGCCTTCGTCCAGCAGCCACGGGGGTCCGCCAATATGGCCGAGATGGAACGCGAAGCGATGGAAGTTGACGTTGTGATCGTTGGCGCAGGGCCAGCGGGGCTCTCAGCGGCGATTCGTCTCAAGCAATTGGATGAAGATCTGGCCGTTGTGGTGTTGGAAAAGGGCTCCGAGGTTGGCGCACACATCCTGTCCGGTGCGGTGCTGGACCCCTGCGGACTGGATGCCTTGATTCCCGATTGGAAAGACAAGGGCGCCCCTGTCACTGTCCCGGTTGTCGAAGACAAGTTCTACTTTCTGGGCGAAGCGGGCGGCCTGCGCATTCCCAACTGGCCGATGCCCCGATTGATGAACAACCATGGCAACTACATCGTGTCCATGGGCAATGTCTGTCGCTGGATGGCCGAACAGGCCGAGGCGCTGGGTGTGGAAGTCTTCCCCGGGATGGCCTGTTCCGAGCTCGTCTACGACGATGACGGCGGCGTTAAGGGCGTGGTGGCCGGTGAGTTCGGCAAGAACCCCGATGGCACTCCGGGACCTGGCTACGAGCCGGGCATGGAATTGCATGGCAAGTACGTGTTCCTGTCGGAAGGCGTGCGTGGCTCGCTCTCCAAGGAAGTGATTGCCAAGTACAATCTCTCGGACGGACACGAGCCGCAGAAATTCGGGCTTGGGATGAAAGAAATCTGGGAGATCGATCCCGAGAAGCACAAGGAAGGGTCGGTCACCCATACGATGGGTTGGCCGCTTGGCTCGAATGCCGGGGGCGGCATCTTTATCTACCACCTTGAGAACAATCAGGTTTACGTCGGCTTCGTGGTCCACCTGAACTACAAGAACCCCTACATCTACCCCTATATGGAGTTTCAGCGCTTCAAGCATCACCCGATGGTGGCCGAGCTGCTCAAGGGCGGCAAACGGATCGCTTACGGTGCGCGGGCGATCTCGGAAGGCGGCTATCAGTCGATGCCCAAGATGGTGGCGCCCGGCGTGGCATTGCTGGGCTGTTCGGTCGGCATGGTCAACGTGCCGCGGATCAAGGGCAACCACAACGCCATGCTGTCGGGCAAAGCCGCAGCCGAAGCGGCCTACGAGGCGATTCAGGCCGGCCGGTCAGGCGATGAATTGAGCACCTATGAAACCGACGTCCGGCAGGGACCGATCGGTCAGGACCTCAAGAAGGTGCGCAATGTCAAACCGCTGTGGTCGCACTATGGTCTCGGTGCCTCGCTGGGTCTTGGCGGAATGGACATGTGGACCAACGACCTTTTTGGCGTTTCGCTCTTCGGGACCCTTGAGCATGGGGAAAACGATGCGCAGGCCACACGGCAGGCATCCGGCTACACCCCGATCGACTATCCCAAACCGGATGGCACGCTCAGCTTTGACCGGCTCACCAATGTGAGTTTCGCGATGACCAATCACGAAGAAAGCCAGCCCTGCCATCTGCAGCTCAAGGACAGCAACATACCGATCTCGGTCAATCTGCGCGCCTATGCGGAGCCCGCGCAGCGGTATTGCCCGGCCGGCGTTTACGAGGTGGTTGAGGAAGACGGCAAGGATCCGCGCTTTGTGATCAATTTCCAGAACTGCGTGCATTGCAAGACCTGCGACATCAAGGATCCGAGCCAGAACATCAACTGGGCCGTGCCGCAGGGTGGCGACGGGCCAAACTACCCGAATATGTAAACGCGCCGGAGCGGTCCCACCGTCGCGCGGGGCCGCAAACGCTCAATCCGCGCACCGCTGCCACAGGTAAGCGCAGTTGTGATGGGCTTAACCATGCTGTGCCATTGCACGGGCGGCGGCCAGCCTCTAGCGTTAATAAAGTGATAACAAAGAGGCAGAGATCGTGAGTGTGTTCACCCTGTCCCGCGCCGCACTTGCGGGACTTTTCATCGCAGCAATGACGCCCCAGGTCGCTCCCGCCCAAAGCGACGGTCGGGCCCCCGCCGGATCTTATCTGGCGGCGCGCATCGCCCTGATCAACAGCGACTTCCGCGAAGCGGCCAGCTACTACACGCAAGCGCTCACCCGGGATCCGCAAAACCCCAGTATCATGGAGACCATGATCACGGCGCAACTGGCGCTGGGACGGGTGGATACGGCCTTGCCGGTCGCGAAGAGACTCGAGGAATTGGGTCTCTTCAGCCAGATCGCCAGCATGGCCCTTATCGGTGATATGATTGGCCGCGAAGACTACGAGACGGTGCTGACGCGGGCGTCTGAAGAACGCGGTGTGAGCCCTCTGGTGGACGGTCTGATGATCGGTTGGGCCCAATTGGGCCTGGGCTCCGTCACCAAGGCGCTGGAGCAATTCGATGACGTGGCCAGCGATAGCGGGCTGCGCGGGTTTGCCATGTATCACAAGGCGCTGGCCCTGGCTTCTGTCGGTGATTTCGAAGGCTCCGAGGTGATCTTTGGCGATACCTCGCAGGGGGGCTCTGCCGTGGTGTCACGCCGGGCCGCTCTGGCCTATGCCGAAGTGTTGTCGCAGCTTGAGCGCAACGGCGAAGCCGCGGACCTGCTGCGCGATGCGTTCGGTCCGAATGCGGATCCGGGCGTGACGACCCTGATCATGCAACTTGATTCCGGAGAAACCGTGCCCTTCACGCATGTGCGCTCGCCGCGCGACGGGATGGCCGAACTGTTCTTCTCGATTGCCGAGGTGCTGAACGGTGAAACCGCTTTGGACTATGCGCTGGTTCATGCGCGTATGGCGGGATACCTGCGCCCCGACCACATTGACGCGCTTTTGCTGAGCGCCGAGTTGCTGGACGACGTGGGCCAATATGATCTGGCGGTGGAAACCTACCGGCTGGTGCCCAAGGAGAGTGAGGATTTCCACGCCGCCGAACTGGGCCGTGCAGAGGCTTTGCGCAGCAGCGGCAAGCCGGATGCTGCCATTGAAGTGCTCCAGCAGCTTGCCACCGACTATCCCAAGCAGGCCCCGGTGCAATCGGCCTTGGGCACGTTGTTCCGCCAGTTGGAAGATTTCCAATCCGCCGCCTCGGCCTATGACAAGGCGCTGGAGCTCACTCCGGACAATGGTCGCAACCGTTGGTTCCTGCTCTACGCCCGTGGGATCAGCCATGAACGTTTGGACGAGTGGGACGATGCGGAAACCGACTTCCGCGCGGCGCTGGCGCTGAACCCCGGCCAGCCGCAGGTTCTCAACTACCTCGGCTATTCGCTGGTGGAGAAGAAGATCAAGCTGGACGAAGCGCTCGATATGATCAAACGGGCCGTCGCCGCGAGCCCGGACAGCGGCTACATCGTCGACAGTCTGGGCTGGGTGCTGTACCGGCTCGGCCGCTACAACGAGGCGGTCGATCATATGGAACGTGCCGTGGAATTGATGCCGGTCGATCCGGTCGTCAATGACCACCTCGGCGATGTCTACTGGGCCGTAGGGCGCCGGATGGAAGCCGAATTCCAATGGCGTCGCGCTTTGTCGTTCATCCCGCCGGAAGAGACGGAAAACGAAGCGGAACCCGACCGCATCCGCCGCAAGCTTGAGATCGGTCTGGATGAAGTTCTGGTTGAAGAAGGCGCCCCGCCGCTGACGTTCGCCAATGACGAAGGCTGATGCACACCGGTGAGGTCGCGGGCTTTGCCCCGGCCAAGGTCAACCTCTCGCTACACGTGACCGGGCAGCGAGACGATGGCTATCATCTGCTCGACAGTCTCGTCGCCTTTGCGGATATCGGCGATCAGGTGACCGTGTCGTCGGACGCGGCCCTGTCTCTGACCATCGATGGACCTGAAGCGGCCGGGCTTTTTGCCGAAGACGACAACCTCGTTCTGCGGGCCGCCCGGTTTCTTGATCCCGGTCGCGGCGCGCGGATCCGGTTGACCAAGCACTTGCCCGTGGCCTCGGGGATCGGCGGTGGGTCTGCCGATGCGGCTGCGACAATCCGCGCCCTCTGCGCGCTGTGGCAGCAGCCCTTGCCCGCACCGCACCGCCTCGCGGCTCTGGGCGCTGACGTGCCGGTCTGTCTGCACGGCAAGCCCTGCCGCATGCGCGGGATCGGAGACGATCTGGAGGCGATACCGGACCTGCCGCCCCTTGATGTGCTGCTGGTCAACCCGCGCGTCTCTGTGCCGACCGCTGCTGTCTTTGCCGGCCTGGCGTCGCGGCACAACCCGCCCATGACGGATCCGCCCCCGGCGGACCACCACGGATTTCTCGATTGGCTCAAAGAACAACGCAACGATCTGGCTGCGCCTGCGATTGCCTATGCCCCTGAAATTGAAAAGGTTTTGCAGGAGCTTGAGGCGTTGAAACCGCTACATTGCGCGATGTCAGGGTCCGGCGCGACCTGCTTCGCTCTGTTTCCCAAAGGTACTACAGCGGCACAGGCCGAGCGGTCGGTGGCGGCCGTGCATCCCCAGTGGTGGGTGGCCTCCGGTGGGTTGCACTGAGCGCTAGCTCAGCCGCGCCACAACATAGCTCGCCAGATCAGACAGCATCTCGCGGATCGGATGCGCCGGCAGCGTCCTGATCGAGTGTCTGGCCTTTTCCGCCCAGTCTTCGGCGGTGACACGGGTGCTGTCGAGCGTGCCGTGCTTGTCAAAGAGCGCCATCGCTGTGTCCAGATCCTCGGGGTCTTGCTGGCCGCGCGCAATGCAGCGTTCCCAGAAGGCACGCTCCTCGGAATCGGCGGCCGCGACGGCGCGGATGACCGGCAGGGTCAGCTTGCGTTCGCGAAAATCATCGCCCACCGATTTGCCAGTCGCACTCATATCGCCCTGGTAATCCAGCAGGTCGTCGGCGATCTGAAAGGCAACGCCAAGCGCGTCGCCATAGGCGCTGAGCGCCGTGATATGCGCCGCAGGCGCTTCGGAGATCACCCCGCCGACCTCGCAGGCCGCTTCAAACAGGGCGGCCGTCTTGCCGCGTACCACTTGCAGATAGACGTCCTCGGTTGTCCGCAGATCGCTCGCCGCGGTCAGTTGCAGCACTTCGCCTTCCGAGATCGTGGCCGAGGCGTTCGACAGGATTTTCATCACCCGCATCGATCCGGTCTCAGTCATCAGCTGGAACGACCGCGCAAACAGGTAATCGCCGACTAGAACCGAGGACTTGTTGTCCCACAGCAGGTTGGCTGTCGGGCGCCCGCGTCGCTGGGCGCTCTCGTCGACCACGTCGTCGTGCAAAAGCGTGGCGGTATGGATGAATTCCACGGTTGCGGCGAGTTTGACGGCATTGTCGCCCTCATACCCGCACAGACCGGCTGCGGCGAGCGTCAGCATTGGGCGCAGGCGCTTGCCGCCAGCCTCGACCAGATGCGCCGTGATTTCGGGGATGCGCGGTGCATAATCAGACACCATGCGATCGCGGATCAGTTCATCGACCGCGCGCATTTCCGCGTCCAGCGTTTCAGCCAGGCGATCATGTGGTTTTGCAACTGTGACCTGATCCATGACAACCTCCCAAGCACGGGTCGACAAGTCCGAGCCGTAGGCTTAAATCCACCCCATGAAAGAGCTTTTGCGCAGCACCGATCCGACGATCATCGCCTTTGCAACCGCCCTCCTTAGAGGAGAGGATATAGAGTGCTTTGAGATCGACGTAAATATCAGCGTCCTGGAAGGTGGCATCGGCATTTTTCCGCGCCGACTGATGGTGCGCGAGGGCGACTACGATGCCGCGCTGCGGGTTGTGACCGACAATGAGATCGACACGGGCCATTGACCTCCCCCGGGTCCGCCGCGCGGGAGCCGGGCGATGAGCGGGTTTGCCGAGGCGGCGCTTAGCCGCGACGCGTTCCTGGGTGGTAAGCTGTTCCTGTGGCAGCCGAAATCCGGCTACCGCGCTGGTGTGGATCCGATCCTTCTGGCGGCTTCGGTCGATGCCGAGCCGGGACAGGAAGTGCTGGATCTGGGCTGCGGCGCCGGTGCGGCGGCGCTCGCCCTGGGCACCCGCATCCCGGGTCTGCGCCTGACCGGTCTGGACATGCAGCCCGCCTACGCCGCGCTGGCGCGTCGGAATGCCGCTGCGGCGGATCAGCAGATGCAGGTCATTGACGGTGACATCGCGGCGCCCCCGGCCGAGGTCCGGCAGATGAGCTTTCACCATATTCTGGCCAATCCACCCTATTTTGACCCCAACGCCCGGCTGGCGGCGGCGGATGCGGGGCGCGAGCGCGCCCTGTCCGAAGCTGTGCCGCTTGCGGAATGGGTGGCTTTTGCGGCCCGACGCCTGCGTCCACGCGGATATCTGCATATGATCCAGCGCAGCCAAAGGTTGCCCGACCTGCTGGTCGCCGCCGAGGGAAAACTGGGGTCTGTCGAGGTTCTGCCGCTGGCCGCGCGGGTGGGACGCTCTGCCGAACACATCCTGTTTCGCGCCCGCAAGGACGGGCGGGCGGCGTTCCGGATCCACTTCCCGAAGGTCCTGCACACCGGTGCGCGCCATACACAGGATGCCGAAGACTACAGCCGAGAAATTGCCGATGTCCTGCGCAATGGTCAAAAGCTGTGCTGGCCGGACTAGACGCTGGTTTGCATCACGTATGTGACAATTTCACTTTGTTCAATGCGTGACACATCGCCTTTTTTGTGCTCCGATACTCCGGCCCAGATCGGAAAAAGGAGAATTTGTATGACTCTCAGCACCCGTGTTTCTGAACTGAAGCGAAAACACCAGACTCTAAGCGATCAGGTGGAAGAAGCACAACGCGCGCCCAGTGTGGATGGCTTGCAGGTTGCGCAGCTGAAAAAGCAGAAGCTCAAGCTGAAAGAAGAGATCGAGCGTCTGACGACTTAGGTGGCAAGGCTCGCCCGGGCTGCGATCACTGCGCCTCCGGTGATCAGGCCTGTCGCAAGGACCAATGACCAGCCCGGGTCGGCAACACCCACCAGGACAAGGATCATAGTCGACAAGAGCGGCGCAGCGTAGGAGCTTGTGCCCAAAAGCTGAATGTCGCCGTGCTTGACGCCGATATCCCAGACATAAAAGGCAAGCCCCACCGGGCCGAGCCCCAGCCCTATTGTCGCCGCCCAGGCCCGGGGTGAGCCGGGCCACACCGTCGGCTCCACCAGCAGGTGGAGCACGCCAGAGAGCACTGCGGTTGCCAGACAGAAGACGGCAACCGAGGCGGTGGGCGCATTGCCAATCCGCCGCGACAGCACCGAATACCCCGACCACGTCAGCGCGCAAAGCAAGGCCAGCCCATAGCCGGGCAGATGCAGCGCGTTGAACCCTTCGGCCCCGCCTGAGATCAGCAGCCCCGCGCCCGCGAACCCCAAGAGGCCACCGACTATGTGACCTGGCCGCAGCCGTTCCCCGGGCAGTAGGCCGGAGAAGAGAACAATGAGCAGGGGCCAGAGGTAGGCGATCAGCCCGGCCTCGGCGGCGGGCGCCAGTCTCAAGGCCGAAAAATAGAGCGCATGATAGCCAAACAGCCCCAGCGTGCCGAAGACATAGACCTTCACTGGCACCTGATGGAGTTGTCCCAGGCCACCGCTCGCCGCAGTCCAGATCAGACCGAGGCTGCCCCCGATGGCGAAACAGATCATGTTGAGCAGCAAGGGCGGCGTCGGGGCCGAGCCGACGGTGAGGACCGCCAGAAGGGACCAGAGCAGCACGGCAACAAAACCGATCGCCGTGGCCCGGCGGCGGGTCGAACCAGACATCAGGGCGCGACCTCGTCGGTCGACACCAGTTGCATCTCGTCCGATATGACGCTGGTTTTGTCGATCTCTGTCAGGATCCAGTCACGAAACGCCCGGATGGCCGGGCGCTCCTGCATCCCTTCCGGGCATAGGAACCGGAACTGCGCGTCCGGGCGGAGCGCCACTTTGAACGGCGCGACGAGCCGGCCCTCATGCAGATCCTTGATCACCAGCGCACGCCGGCCCAGCGCGACGCCCGCTCCAGCCAGCGCCGCATCTATGGCGTGATCGCCCTGGCTGAACTGGGCGCCGCCAGAGGGTCTGTGGTCCAACCCCACAGCGCGGAACCAGGCGGCCCAGTCGCAGGGCGGATCGAGAAAGCTCAGGGATTCGTCGACCAGAAGCGGCGCGCGGGTCAGGTCTTCGGGAGTCTGATATCGTTCCGCCCATTCCGGCAGCATCACCGGCGTGGCCCATTCAAAGGCCAATGGCAGCGAGTAGAGCCCCGGATCGGACCCCTGGCCAAAGCGGATCGCGACATCAACTTCATCGCGTTCAAAATCCATGATGCGCAGCGAGGCGGAAAAGCGCAATTCGATCTCCGGATGGGCGCGCGCGAACTCGTAAAAGCGCGGCGCCATCCAGCGGGCCGTGAACGCGGGCCCGGCGGTGACGGTCAGGGTTCGGTCATCCTGCAACCGGCGCGCCGCACTCCAGGCCCGCGCCAGCGTGCGAAAGCCTTCCTCGGCACCCGGCGCAAGCATCCGGCCCGCCTCAGTCAGTTCCACTGCCCGGTTCAGCCGGCGAAAGACGGGCTGGCCCAGGTGATCCTCCAGCGACTTGATCTGAAAGGACAGGGCGGCCGGGGTCACGCCGATCTCTTCGGCTGCGCGGGCAAAGGACATGTGGCGCGCAGCGGCGTCAAAGGCGCGCAACGCTGTCAACGGAGGCAGGCGGTCGGACATGTCAGTTAAGCTCAGCTTGTCTGAAGGTCTTGAAAGTCTCGTTTGTGTGTTTCCAGCGTGGGGAGCATATTCCCGTTAGTCAAGCCAAGCTGATCTGAACAGGAGCTTAAAATGTACAACACGTCCACAGACCCGAAGATCCGCGCTTTCATGCAAACAGCGCACGCCGAGCGCAGCTTGGCCGTTATGAATGCCTTTGGCGTTCTGTTGCGCGCCTTCAGCCGCCACACCCAGGCGTAACGACAAAGCCGAGGGTGGCGCTCCCGGCTTTCGCAAACTCGAACCGGGCTCTGTCTCAGACGAAGAACTGAGCGCCGTTTGCGGAGAGGGTTGATCCGTTGATGAAGCCTGCGTCATCGGAGGCGAGGAAGGCGACGCATCGTGCGATTTCGGCGGGCTCGCCGAGTCGGCCTGCGGGAATGCCGGC
>JBCDEC010000158.1:0-10794 GCA_039179965.1 Pseudomonadota bacterium | reverse complement strand
CCGCGGGCCGGCGCTGCCCGCGCGCGATGTGGTGAGGGCGGGTCATTGTCCGGGAAACAGGATGATCCGAAGCATGTCCTGACCGGCGCAACGGCGCGCCGCCGAGGACGCGTCGCGCCGGGGGGTGCTATTGGCGGATGAGCATTGGCCCGACGCGCCATCCCTCCCGCAGGGCAGGTTCGCCCGATGCATGTGCGGGTTATGTGGAGAGTCGCAGGAACAGGGGGGTCTGTTTCAAGGATCTGTAGCACAGTCAGATTGGAAACCCCGCCACGTGCAAGGCGCCGGAACCGCAGTGTCTCGGCGGCCCGCCCCTTTGAAAAGGCAACCTCCGGATCCAAGCAGCCCATGCCCGCGAAGTCTCGCGATTCCGACATCTGCGCCGCAGGGGGAACGGGGCGGACCCTAGAAGCCGAGATAGCTCTGGCGCAGGGCGGTGTCGATTTGCAGCGCCTCACTGTCGCCTTGCCAGACCACGCGGCCGCGCTGCACGATGACATGCGCATCCGCAATGCGCAGCAGATCGGAGAGGTTCTTGTCGACCACAAGGATCGACAGGCCCTCCTGCCGGATCTCTTCAATGGCCGCCCAGATCTTGTGGCGGATCCTTGGTGCCAGCCCCTCGGTCGCTTCATCCAGAATCAAAAGCTTCGGATTGGTCATCAGCGCCCGGCCAATGGCCAGCATTTGCTGTTCGCCGCCCGACAGGAGATTGCCCATCGACGCCCGCCGCTCGGCCAGTTCGGGAAACAGGGCAAAGACCTTGTCCGCCGTCCAGGGATCTGCGCGGTCCAGATGGTTTGAGGCGGTGGCCACCAGATTCTCCATCAAGGTGAGGTTGGGAAAGATCTGCCGTCCTTCGGGCACCAGACCAATGCCAAGATTGGCGGTCTTGAAAGACGCACGGCCCACCAGTTCCTGCCCGTCAAAGGAAATCGAACCACCCGAGGCCGGGACGATCCCGAGTATCGTGTGGATCGTCGTCGTCTTGCCCATGCCGTTGCGCCCAAGAAGCGTCGTCACCTGACCCTCGGCCACCTCAAAGCCCATGCCAAACAGCGCCTGAGACGGGCCGTAGTGGGCGGTGACATCGCGCAGGATCAGCACCCGTCTTCCCCCAGATAGGCCTGCTGCACGGCGTCATTGGCGCGGATCTCTTCCGGCGTTCCGGTGGCGATGATGTGGCCATAGACGAGAACCGAGATCCGGTCGGCCAGCGCAAAGACCGCATCCATGTCGTGCTCGATCAACAGGATGGCCTGCTGCCCCTTGATCGAGCGCAAAAGCGCGATCATCTGGGCCGAGCCTTCGCTGCCGAGCCCCGCCATCGGCTCGTCCAGCAGCATCAGTCGCGCGTCGGCGGCCAGGGCGAGGGCGATCTCCATTTTGCGGTGCTCGCCATGGCTCAGCGCGCGGGTGACGTGATCGGCCTTGTCCAGCAACCCGACGCGCTCAAGCTGCGCCCGCGCCGGGTCACGCAGCGCGCGCGCGCGGCGGGCGGGCTGGACAAAGCGGAATGCGGAGGGCTCGCGGGCCTGCACGGCCAGCGCGACATTGTCTTCAACCGACATGTCCTGGATCAGCGACGTGATCTGGAAGGACCGCGCCAGCCCCATCCGGGCGCGTTTATGCGCAGGCAGGCGGGTGACGTCGCGCCCGCCAAAATGGATGGTCCCGCTGTCGGGCAGTTGCAACCCGCAGAGCTGGGACACCAGCGTGGTCTTTCCCGCGCCGTTGGGCCCGATCACGGCATGCAACTCACCCGGTTCGACGGTCAGCGAAAGATCGTCGCTGGCGGTGATGCCGCCAAAGCTCTTGGTGAGGCCGCGCACCTCCAGAAGGCTCATTTGCGCCCTCCCAGCAGCCCCATCAGCCCGCCACGCACAAAAAGCACCACACCGATGAGCATCAGGCCAAAGGGCAGGTGCCAGTGGATGGTGAAGCTCGACAGGATTTCTTCGAGCAGGATGAAGGCCGCCGCGCCCAGAACCGGGCCCAGGATCGTCGCGGCTCCGCCCAGGATGACCATGAACATCAGCTCCCCGGACCGGGTCCAGTCCATCATTTCGGGGCTGATAAAGGTGGTGAAATTGCCCAGAAGCGCCCCGGCATAGCCACACATCGCGCCCGAGATCACATAGGCGGTGAGCCGGTACGCATAGGTGTTGAAGCCCAGCGTGCGCATCCGTTCGTCATTGCCCTTGGCGCCCTGGATGACCATGCCGAAGCGCGAATTGACGATCATCCACACAAGCCCCATCGCCACCAGAAGCGAGACATAGGCCAGCGCGTAAAGCTGCAGCGGGTCGTCGAGATCAAGGAACGGCACCTGGCTGCGCGTGTCGATCACCAGCCCGTCGTCGCCGCCGTATTCCTCGATCGAGACAATCAGGTAATAGACCATCTGCGCGAACGCCATGGTGATCATGATAAAGTACACGCCCCGTGTGCGCAGACAGATGAGCCCGGTGATCAGCGCAAACACCGCGGTGACGCCCACCGCGATGGGTATCTGGGCCAGACCCGAAATCGCCCAGTCTCCGGTCGAATAATAGAGCCAGTGATGGGCCGGGATGCCCACCGCATAAGCGCCCAGACCGACAAAGGCGGCATGCCCGAAGGAGATCATGCCGCCAAACCCCAGGATCAGGTTCAGCGAGACGGCGGCGATCGCCAGGATCACCAGCCGGGTCGCCAGATCGACGAAAAAAGCCTGACCGGTGACGTGAAAAACCGGCGGCAGTATGGCCAGGGCAAGGAGCACCGCGATGCTGAGTGCCGTCCGCATCAGCGCACTTTCGGCGGGAAGAGACCGCTCGGCTTGAAGGCCAGCACCGCCGCCATGATGATGTAGATCAGCATGGCGGAGACCGCCGGGGCCGAGGTCTCCGCCGCTTCCGTGGACATGAACAGCTTGAAAATCGTGTCGAGGAAAGACCGGCCCAGCGTGTCGATCAGCCCGATGATCAGGGCGGCGATGAAGGCGCCTTTCATCGAGCCGATGCCGCCGACGATGATCACAACGAAGGCCGTGATGATGACGGCGTTGCCCATGCCGATGGAGGCTTCGGTGATGGGGGCGATCAGCATGCCCGCCAGTCCCGCCAGAACGGCGCCAAGCGCAAAGACCAGCGAAAAGAGCGACTGGATGTCCACGCCCAGGGCAGCCACCATGGTTCGATTGGACGCGCCAGCCCGGATCAGCATGCCAAGGCGCGTGTAGTTGACCAGCCAGAACAGCCCGCCTGCCGCCAGAAGCCCCGCGCCAATGATCAGCAGCCGGAAGGTCGGCAGCGTGATCGCGCCAATCTCGATCTGACCGTCGAGCCAGGCGGGCAGGGGCACGGCAATGCCGGCCGGTCCCCAGATCAGTTGCGCCAGAGTGTCGATGACCAGAATCAGCCCGAAGGTTGCCAGCACCTGATCCAGATGGTCCCGGGCATAGAGCGGGCGTGCCACCACGCGTTCGACAACCACTCCGATGACCGCAGTGATCGGCAGCGCGACCAGCACGGCCCACAGGAAATTGCCCAGCCACAGCGTCAGCGAGGCGCACACGAAGGCGCCCAGCATGTAAAGCGAGGCATGGGCGAGGTTCACGAAGTCCAGGATGCCGAAGACAAGCGTCAGCCCCGAGGCCACCAGAAAGAGCAGCAAGCCCAGCTGAAGCCCGTTCAAGAGCTGAATGATGAAGAGAGAAATATCCACGGCCCAAGCGCTGCCCGGCGCAGGCTGCAAGCGCGCGCCGGGCGGTCTGTTGTAGCGGAGCGGTTTATTTCATTTTGCACTCAGCCGCGTAGGGATCGACATGTTCGGTGTAGATCGTTTCGACCACACGCGTGGTCCAGGTGCCGTCGGGGTCTGACACCACTTCGCGCAGGTAGAAGTTCTGCACCGGGAAGTTGTTGGTGCCGAACTTGAAGGACCCGCGTACACTGTCGAACTGCGCAGCCTTCAGTGCGGCGCGCAGCGCGTCCGTATCATCCATGTTGCCGCCCACAGCCTCGACCGCCGAGGCGATCAGCATGATCGCGTCGTAGGACTGGGCCGCATAGAAGGATGGGTAGGCTCCGTATGTCTCTTTGAAATCAGAGACGAACCGGGCATTGGCATCATAGTCCAGCGAGGGATCCCATTCCTGCGTCATCCGGCTGCCCAGCACCGCGTCAAATCCGGCCGCCTGCAGCTTGGGCAGCGACAGCGCATCCACGGTGAAGACCGAATAGAGCGGCATCTCGTCTTTCAGACCGGCCTGATTGTATTGCTTGATGAAGGCGCCCGCGGCCGCGCCGGGATAGAACACAAAGAGCCCTTCGGCTCCCGAGGCCTTGGCCTTGGCCAGTTCGGCCGAGAAATCGAGCTGCGCATCGGCGCCCCATTTGGTCAGATCCTTGCCTTTGATCTCGCCCTTGAAGGTGCGCTCGACACCGGCCACCATATTCTTGCCGGCGGCGTAATTGGGCGCCATGACATAGAGCGAGCCAACGCCCTGCGCGTTCAGGACATCGCCCATCGCCATCGGCGTCTGGTCGTTCTGCCAGGAGGTCGAGAAGAAATTCTCGCTGCAGAGCTTGCCGGCCATCTGGCTGGGGCCGGCGTTGGCCGAGATCAGGAACTTGTCGGCATCCAGCACGGATTTGCGGGAGGCGAGCAACACGTGGCTCCAGATGAAGCCCGCGACAAAGTCGACGTCATCCTGTTTGACCAGCTTGTCGGTGACCTGCTTGCCGGTCTCCGGCGCAAAGCCGTCATCGGCAAAGATCACCTCAAGCGTGGTGTCCCCGGCCTTGCCGCCAAGATGCGTCATGGCCAGATCGACGGCGTTTTTCATGTCGTTGCCGATCACCGCCGCGCCGGTTGTCAGGGTGGTGACAAAGCCGATCTTGGCCTCGCTGGCGGACACCGCCGGTGCCGTCAGGCAGGCCAGCACTGCGGCCGCCGTTGAAAGATGTTTCATCTGTCCTCCTCGCGCGCAATTCGCATCTGTTGGTTTTCTGCCATCCTGCATGAATTGCCTGATCTGACAACGGCAAATGGGCTCTGGGCTGGTCACAGCAGCACACCCGCCGCGCCCGCAGGGCGGGCGCGGCCCGGCCCAACGCGCGGGATGGTGCGGCGCCAGCCGCGGCGCCCCGGGGGGCGGGAGCCCCGGATCTGCCCCGGATCGGCATCGAATTGCCCCCGGATCTGCACCGGATCTGCCCCAGAAGCGTCCGTGAACCGCCCGTGAACCGCCCATGACCCGCCCATGACCCGCAGGCAGGACAGCCGTGTGGCGCAGGATGGCCGCCAGCATGTCGCGCCAGCGCCAACAGGCGCCTGCGGGCAGCGCCGGGTCAGATCCGCTGGCCGCTTTCGGGGGCAAAGAGATGCATATTGCCGGGCGCCACGCGCAGATACATCCGGCCTTCGCTGACCTGTGCGGTGTTGCTCACGTTCACCACGAACGGGTGGTTGTAGACCTTGCCGTGCAGCAGCCGGTTCGCCCCCAATGCCTCGATCAGTTCCAGATCAAACGGCAGGCTCGCCTCCGCGTCCTGATCCTGCAGCACGTCCACATCTTCCGGCCGCACCCCGAGCGAAACCGCGCCGGAGTGGGCAAACGGGCCGCCGACCGCCAGCGCGGTCCCGGCGACCTGCACCGTGCCATTCCCGTTGTAGTCCGCCGGAATCAGGTTCATCGGCGGCGCGCCCATGAAGCTGGCCACAAAGGTCGAGGCGGGGCGGTGATAGATCTCGTCGGGCGTGCCGATCTGTTCGACCCGCCCGCCGTTCAGCACGACGATCCGGTCTGCCATGGTCATGGCTTCGACCTGATCGTGGGTCACATACATCGACGTCACACCGATCCGGCGCTGCAGCGCCCGGATTTCCACCCGCATCTGGTTGCGCAATTTGGCGTCCAGATTGGACAGCGGCTCATCGAACAGGAACAATGCCGGTTCGCGCACAATCGCGCGGCCCATCGCCACCCGCTGACGCTGCCCGCCCGAAAGCTGCGCCGGCTTGCGATCCAGATACTCCGTGAGATTCAGGGTCTGCGCCGCGGCGCGCACCTTTGCGTCGATCTCGGACTTCGGCGTGCCTCGGTTTTTCAGACCATAGGCCATGTTCTTGTAGACGGTCATATGCGGGTAGAGCGCGTAATTCTGAAACACCATGGCGATGTCGCGCTCGGCGGGGTCGAGGTCGTTCACCTCGCGACCGGCAATGGTCACATGGCCCTCCGAAATCGCTTCCAGCCCCGCCACCATGCGCAAAAGCGTGGACTTGCCGCACCCGGACGGGCCCACCAGCACGATCAACTCGCCCGGCTCGATCTCAAATGAGGTCGGAAAAACGGCCTGAGTGCCGTTTGGATAAACCTTGGTCACGTCGCTAAGAGATACGTTTGACATGCGTTGATCGCCTTATTTGTCGGATTCCGTGAGGCCCTTGACGAACCAGTTCTGGAAAAAGAGCACGATGGCCACGGGTGGGATCATTGCGATGATCGCCAGAGCCAGCGACTTGCCGTATTCCGGGACATTGCCGCTCTCCAGCACCGCCACGATCTGTTTGATCCCGCGCACCAGCGTGAACATGCTCTCTTCGGTGGTGATCATCGTGGGCCACAGGTACTGGTTCCAGCCAAAGACAAACATGATGATGAAGATCGCCGCGATCATTGTGCGGCTGAGCGGGACGAGAATGTCGATGAAGAACTTCACCGGTCCCGCGCCATCGATCCGTGCGGCCTCGACCAGCTCTTCGGGCACCGATTTGAAGAACTGCCGGAAAAAGAAGGTCGCCGTGGCAGAGGCGATCAGCGGAATGATCAGCCCCCCGTAGGTATTGGTCAGACCCAGACGCTGGATCGCCTCGTAGGACGGCAGGATGCGCACCTCCAACGGCAACAGCAGCGTCGTGAAGATCATCCAAAACGCCAGCGTGGCAAAGCGCAGCCGGAAATAGACGATCGCATAGGCCGCCATCAGTGAGATGATGATCTTGCCGACCGCGAAGCCCACGCCCAGTATCAGCGAGTTCATCAGCATACGCGTGCCGGTGATGGCCTCGGTGAAGCCTGATTTCTCAAACATCGCATTGTCGAAGTTGCGCCCCATCTCCGGGCCAAAGCCGACCATGAGCCCGTTCTTGAGGATCTCGACATCGGGAAAGCTTGTGGTCATCAGGACCATCATCACCGGTATCAGCATCAGCGCGGAGCCCGCGATCAGCACCGCATGATCGACCACGACGTTCCATTTGATCGCACGCCGCTTGGGTGCAGCGGCTTTGGTCTCGACATGTTCGACGGACAGCTCGGCCATTTCAGCCCCCTCAGGTATAGTGGATCCGGCGTTCGATCAGCCGGAATTGAAAGACGGTCAGCGCCAGCACCAGCACCATCAGCACCACCGATTGCGCGGACGAGCCGCCCAGATCATTGCCGCGGAACCCGTCGAGGAAGACCTTGTAGACCAGCGTCATCGGGTTGTTGCCGGGCTCGCCCTTCATCACCGTGTCGATGATGCCGAAGGTGTCGAACATCGAATAGGTGATGTTGATGATCAGCAGGAAAAAGGCGGTTGGGGCCAAAAGCGGGAAGGTGACCTGCCAGAAGCGGCCTGCCGCGGACCTGTTGTCGATCATCGCCGCTTCGCGCACGGAACGCGGGATCGACTGCAGACCCGACAGGAAAAAGATGAAATTCACGGGGATCTGCTTCCAGACCGAGATCATGATCATCGCCGTGGCGGTGTCGAGGGAATTCACGCCCATCCTGAAATTCCAGCCGAAGCTCTGGAAAAAATGGGTCATCGTGCCGGTGCGTTGATCAAAGAACATGATGCCGATGAAGCCGGCGACCGGCGGCGCGATGGCATAGACCCACATCAGCAGGGTGCGATAGCTGCGCGCGCCGCGGATCACGTTGTCGGCCTTGACCGCCAGCAACAGGGCAATGGCCAGCGAAAAGAAGGTCACCAGCCCGCAAAACACCACCGTGAACCTGGCAATGCGCATGTATTCCCCATTGCCCACCAGATCGGTGTAATTTTCAAGGCCCACGAAGGTGGAGCCGAACCCGAACGGGTCCTGCAGATAAAACGAAGATTGCACGGCCCATCCGGCCGGCCAGTAAAAGAAGATCGCAATGATCATCAACTGCGGCAGCAGCAGGGCCACAGGCAGCCATATGTTGGTAAATCCGGCGCGCTTCATGCGACCCTCCAAACGCAAAAAGTGGCCGCACGCGGGGCGCGGCCACTCATGGATGTTCAGGCGTTAGCCCTGGGTCTTCGAGAACCGCTCGAGCAGCTGGTTGGCTTCGGACTCGATGGCGTCAAAGGCGCTGTCGACATCTGTTTCACCGGTCATGATGCGCGCAAACTCGCGGTTCATCACGTCACGGATCTGAACGTAAAAGCCCAAACGGTAGCCCTTGGTCCAGTCGCCGCCGTCAAAGCTCAGCTGCTGGATGCCCACTTCGGCCTGCGGCACGTCGTTGTAGTAGCCTTCCGATTTGGCGAGGTCATATGCCGCTTCGGTGATCGGCACGTAGCCGGTTTCCTTGTGCCAGAAGACCTGCACTTCGGGTGAGGTGAGGAATTGGAAGAACGCGGCCACGGCCTTGTTCTCGGCATCGTCATGGCCGGTCAGGGCCCAAAGAGCCGCACCGCCGATGAAGGTGTTGGTGGGGGTCTCGGTCACGGCTTCCCAATAGGGCAGGTACGTTGCCGAGAAGGGGAACTCAACCGTGTTGCGCAGACCGCCGAAGGAGGCGGAGGAGCCCATCCACATGGCAACCTCACCGTCCTGGAACGGCTTCTGGTTGTCCGACCAACCGGTGCCGTACCAGCCGAAGAGACCGTCATCCAGCCAGGACTTGACGGCGGTGAAGTGGGCCTTCAGCGCGTCGTTGTTGATCAGGATTTCCGGCACGCCCTGGTCATAGCCGTTGTTCTCGGTGGCGAACTGCAGGTTGTGGCGCGACATGAAGTTTTCGGTGAAGATCCACGGCAGGTGCGACTGGGCAGCGGGGATGTAGCCGGCTTCCTTCAGCGCAGGGGCCGTGACCTCCTGGAACTCTTCCCATGTCTTCGGCGGGGTCACACCGGCTTTTTCCAGCGCGTCCACGTTGTAATACAGGATCGGGGTCGACGAGTTGAACGGCATGCCGATCATCGTGCCGTCGCTGTCTGCGTAGAAATAGCGCACGCCCGAGACATAGTCGTTGATGTCAAAATCAACGCCGTTTTCGGCCATGATGGTCTCGACCGGGATGACCGCGCCTTCGGCTCCGATCAGCGTGGCGGCACCGGCCTCGAACACCTGTACGATGTTGGGCTGCTCGCCCGCGCGGAATGCGGCGATGGTTGCAGTCAGGGTCTCTTCATAGGAGCCCTTGTAGACCGGCGTGATCACGTAGTCGCTTTGCGACGCGTTGAAGTCCGTCGCAATCTGGTTGACGGTCTCGCCCAGCTGGCCACCCATGGCGTGCCACCACGTAATTTCGGTCTGCGCGGCAGCAGCACCGGCAAAACCGGAGACGGCTACGGCGGCAGCCGCGAATTTGTTCGTCAAAGTCATAAGACTCTCCACATGATTGAGGGGGCCCATCCAAGACCCCTTAGCGGGCGGGGGTAGGAAACTTGCGAAACGGATACGTGACGTTTTCATGAAGCTAACGTAACACCATCAGGTCGGGCAGGCCGGGCAGGCGGCGAAAGGCAGGGTAATGAGCGACAGAAAAGTTGATATTGTGGTTATTGGCGCCGGGATGGCCGGCGCTTCGGTGGCAGCCGAACTGGCCGGTGCGGCCAGGGTCCTGCTTCTGGAGATGGAGGCCCAGCCGGGCTATCACACCACTGGGCGTTCGGCGGCGATGTATGAACCCACCTATGGGCCGCGTGCGATCCGCGCGCTGACGCGCGCCAGCCACGCCCATTTCGCCACGCCCCCCGCGATCTTTGGGCCGGACCCGCTGATCTCGCCACGCGCCTCGCTGTTCATTGCAACGCAGGAGGAGCGAGCGCTCCTCGATGAGATGCGCGCCGAGGTCGGGCCGGAGCGCTTTGAGACGCTTTCCAGCGAGCAGATCCGCGCCATGGTTCCGATCCTGCGCGACGGCTACGCGGTGGACGGCGCGCTCAATCGCGGCGGCTCGGATATCGATGTGGCCCGGCTTCACCAAGGCTATCTGCGCCAGATCCCCGCGGCGGGCGGTGATGTCCTGACAAAAGCCGAAGTCACGGCCGTGACGCGCGCCGATGGCCTCTGGCATCTGGAAACCCGGGCCGGATCGGTCAGAGCGCCGCTTGTGGTCAATGCGGCCGGCGCCTGGGCGGATCGCCTGGGCGCCCTGGCGGGGGCGGAACCCATCGGTCTTGTTCCCAAGCGCCGGACCGCCCTGATCGTCTCTGCTCCGGAGCGCATGGATGTCTCGGCCTGGCCGCTGGTCGTGAATGCCTCTGAAACCTGGTACATGAAACCCGATGCCGGGCGGCTCCTGATCTCGCCCGCCAATGCCGATCCGCAGGCGCCCATGGATGCCCAGCCCGACGAGCTTGACATCGCCTATTGCATCGACCGGGTGAGCACGGCCTGTGATCTCGATATCCGCCGCATCGAAAGCCGCTGGGCGGGTCTGCGCAGCTTTGTCGGCGACAAGGAACCCGTGGCGGGGTTCTCGCAGGTTGTGCCCGGGTTCTACTGGCTCGCCGGGCAGGGCGGCTATGGTATCCAATCCGCACCCGCCCTTGCCCGCTTTGCCGCCGCGCAGATCCTCGGCCGGACGCTGCCGGAGGATAT
>JBCDEC010000157.1:0-10826 GCA_039179965.1 Pseudomonadota bacterium | reverse complement strand
TCCTGATCTGTCGCGACTGCCGCCTGGTTGCCGAGGCCGAGACCGAATGGGCCTCGGGCGCGCTGAGAGACGCCGCCACCTCCTCCGGCTTTACCATCGAGCGGATGGTTGTGGAGGTCGAAGGGCTGTGTCCGGCTTGCGCCCCATGACCGCTCTGATCGACGCCAAGGATCTGGAACTGAAGCTCGACGGACGGGTCGTCTTGCGCAATGTGAGCCTCACCGTACATCCCGGAGAGATCATCACGATTGTCGGCCCCAACGGGTCGGGCAAGTCCTCGCTTTTGCGCGCCTTGATCGGCGCCGTGCCGGCGGCAAAAGGCCGGGTGCGCCGCAAGCCCGGGCTCAAGATCGGCTATGTGCCACAGAAGCTGGCAATCGATCCGACCCTGCCGATCACAGTGGATCGCTTTCTGTCCTTGCCCCGGCGCATCACGCGCGACGCCGCGCGCGAGGCGCTTGAGCATGCCGGTGCCACCGGACTTGGCGAGCGCCAAATGGCCAAGTTGTCAGGTGGGCAATTGCAGAGGGTCCTGCTGGCGCGCGCCTTGCTGGGTGCTCCCGAGATCCTGCTGCTGGACGAGGCGACGCAGGGTCTGGATCAACCGGGCGCCGCCGCCTTCTACCGCCGCATCGAGGAGATTCGCAGAACGCTGGGCTGCGCCGTTGTCATGGTGAGCCACGATCTGCATGTGGTGATGGCAGCCTCCGACCGGGTGCTCTGCGTGAATGGCCATATCTGCTGTCAGGGCACGCCGGACGTGGTGGCCTCGGCCCCGGAATATCACGCGCTGTTTGGCACCGGAACGCAGGGCGCGCTGGCGCTCTACCGCCACCAGCACGGGCCGCACCACACCCATGATCATCTCGATGATGGCGGCGATGGCGGCGCGCATGATCACGCTGCCGCCTCTCCTGGCGCGACGGACCGTCCGTCCTCCGAGAAAGCCCAGGCCTGATGCTCGACGATTTTGTGGTTCGCGCGGCGCTGGCCGGGCTGGGTGTGGCGGTGGCCGCGGCACCGCTCGGGGTCTTCGTGGTCTGGCGCCGGATGTCCTATTTCGGCGAGGCGACGTCGCATGCTGCGATCCTCGGCGTGGCGCTGGCGCTCGGGTTTTCGCTGCCGATGTTGCCATCGATCCTGCTGGTGGCGCTGGTCATGGCGCGCCTGGTGTCGGCGTTGTCGGGACTTGGTCACGCGATGGACACCCTGCTGGGCGTTGCGGCGCATACGGCCCTGGCCGCCGGGCTGGTCGCGGTTGCGCTGCTGCCGGAGGTGCGGCTGAACCCGATGGGGTTCCTTTTTGGCGATATCCTTGCGGTCACCAAATCCGATCTGGTGGTGATCTGGGGCGGCGCAGCGGTGGTGCTGGCCTTGATGTCATGGCGCTGGCAGGCCCTTCTGACCGCCACGCTCAATCCTGATCTCGCCCACGCCTCCGGTCTGAACCCGCAGCGCGAGGATCTGATCCTGACGCTGTCACTGGCGGTGGTTGTGGCCGTCGCGATGAAGGTTGTCGGCGTTCTGCTGATCGGCGCCATGCTGGTGATCCCGGCGGCGGCGGCCCGCCCGCTGGTGCGCACCCCCGAGGCCATGGCCATCGGCGCGGCACTTGTGGGCGCGGCGGCGGCGCTCGGCGGTCTGGGCATGGCTTTCCTGCTCGACACTCCGACCGGCCCAACCATTGTCTGTGCGGCGGCGGTGATCTTTGGGTTGACGCTGAGCCTGAGCCAATTGCGCCGGGGCTGAGGCTCTGCCGCCAGGATTGGGGGGCGTATCGGGTGTCGGTGGGGCGTTGGGCGATACAGGTGCCCGGTACAACCTGTTCAAGGCATTGAGACCTGACGCGTTGGTCTTCGCGGCATCTTCGGAAACCCAGGTGTCAGACCGGCGGCCAGCCCCACTGGTTCATGCCGCGTTCGCTGGGCCGTGTCAGCCACCAGATCACCAGAAGCGGCGAGATCACCATGACGATCAGGGCAAAGAAGGCCACAAAACCGCCCAACGCGCCCATGGTTTCGCGCAGCACGCCGAATGCCTCACCTGGCTCTTGCGGCATGACGCCACCCAGAATGCCAATGAAAGACGTGGTGCCGATGAACACGATAACCGGGTAAAACAGGAACAAGCCCGAGCGCCCGGTGTCATGCATGCGCCGCCATCCCGCCGCGATCAGGGGAAAGCCCCCGCCCAACAGAAACAGCGCCGACAAAGGGGTCGGGCCAAAAGGGCCGAACAGCGCGTTGTCAAGCCGGGATGCGGCGAGACTGCCGAGCACGAAGTACAGCATGAAAAACCAGTATTCCGGTCGGCTGGTCCGCCCGGCAAAGCTCAGACAGCGCCGGTAGCCCAAACGGATGGCCTGGCCAAACGTCATCTTGCGGCCCCTGCAGCCATGTCTGTTTCGCGCATGCCAGTCTCCTTTCGGGCGGATCTAGCCCGGTCTTCGCTGCTGACGCAACGAGGCAAATGGACGGGTGCTGCGCAGTGTTGCGGTGCGACCAAGCCGGCGCTGGCGCGGGCCTATTCCTGCAGCGGATGCAGCACCATCCTGCACGCCTTCGGGTTTTCGCCGCGCGTTGTGCAGCCTAGGGTGGCGGGGACCGGATCCAGAGGACATCTCATGACCAAACAGGCTGCACTCCAAGACAAGACGATCATCATCACCGGCGCCAGCCGCGGCATTGGCGAAGCCGCAGCCCGGTATTTTGCGGCCGAGGGCGCAAAGGTGATGCTGGCGGCGCGCAGCGCGGACGCTGTCCGGCGCATCGCCGACGAGATAACGGCCGCCGGCGGAACGGCCTGGGCGCAGACCTGTGACGTCAGCGATTTTGCCGCCGTTTCTGCCCTGGTGGAGGAGACACGCAAACAGACGGGGCGGGTCGATGGACTGATCAACAATGCCGCCGTGATCGAGCCGATTGCGCGGATCTCGGAGGCCGACCCCGACGCCTGGAGCACGGCGGTCGATATCAACGTCAAGGGTGTGTTCTTCGGGCTGCGTGCGGCCATCCCGCAGATGCTGGCGCAAGGGGGCGGTACGATCATCAATATCTCCTCGGGTGCGGCCACGGGTATTCTGGAGGGCTGGAGCGCCTATTGCAGCACCAAGGCCGCGGTTCTGTCGCTGACGCGCGCGACTCATCTGGAATATGGCGCCCGGGGGATCCGCGTGATGGGGCTGTCGCCCGGGACAGTGGCCACGCAGATGCAGCGCGACATCAAAGAGTCCGGTGTCAATCCGGTGAGCCAGCTGGACTGGGACGTACATATTCCGCCCGAATGGGTGGCGCAGGGCCTGGCCTATCTTCTTACACCCGGCGCCGATGACTGGCTGGGTCGGGACTTTTCGCTCAAGACGGACGACGGCCGGGCCGCGGCCGGATTGCCTCCGCTGTGAGCGCGCGCGCTCTGGCCATCGTCGCGCCGGGGTATTTGAAAAAAGAAAGAAGCGGCATGCGGCGCGCGGACCGGACCGTCACGCGCGCCCGGCTTTAGTCGTCTTCGTTCAGGATGCGCCAGGCGTCCCCGTCCGGATCGTCATATTGATCGGTGCGTATGGTCCACAGGAATCCGGCCAGGGCGAGACCGCCCAGAGCGAGCGAAACAGGGATCAGGATAACCAGGACATTCATTGCTCAGCGCAGCCTCATGGCGTTCAGGACAACAGTGACAGAGCTTGCCGACATGGCCAGCGCCGCCCACAGCGGCGTCGCAAAGCCCAGGACGGCAAACGGGATCGCCACCGCATTGTAACATGCCGCGAGGCCAAAGTTCTCCAAAATCCGGCGGCGCGCCGCGCGGGCGGTGCGCAGGGCGGTGGAGATGCCGCCGAGATCTCCGCTCACCAGAACGATGTCGGCCACATTGCGGGAGGCCTCAAGCGCGCTTCCCGGCGCCATCGAAGCCTCCGCCGCGGCGAGGGCGGCGGTGTCGTTCAACCCGTCGCCGATCATCAGCACCTTTGCACCGCGCGCCTGCAGCGCCGCGATATAGCTTTGCTTGGCCTCGGGCGTCATTTCTGCATGAGTCTCGCGCGCGCCGAGCTGGGCGCCGATGATGGCAGCTTTTTCCGCCGTGTCGCCGGTGAGGATGTGGACGGGCAGGCCTTGCGCGGACAGATCGGCGACGATGTTTGCGGCGTCCGGCAGCAGCGTTTCGGAGGTCGAGAGCGACCAGGTGCGCGCCCCGATGGCCAGGACCGTGCCCGTGTGATCCGGGGCCCCGGCCCAGTCCGCGCGCCCCAGCCGCACCGCCTGCCCGTGAAAGCGGGCCGCAACGCCGTTGCCTGGCGTTTCGGTGATGGCGTCCAGCGCGACCGGCGGCTGCGGCCCGAGGCGCGCCACCAGCCCGCGCGCCAGCGGGTGATCGGAGGCGCGCGCCAGGGCGCTGAGCACCGCGACGAGGTCATCGGGCAGATCGCCCGGTGGCGTGAGTTCATTGCGGGTCAGCGTGCCGGTCTTGTCAAAGACCACCGTGTCAATGCCGGCCAGACGTTCCAGGGCCGTATCGGATTTCACCAAGAGCCCCTGGCGGAAGAGTTTGCCGGTAGCGGCCGTGGCCACGGCGGGCACTGCCAGACCAAGCGCGCAGGGGCAGGTGATGATGAGCGTGGCAATCGCCACGTTCAGCGCCTGGCGCAGATCGCCCGTGGCTGCATACCAGACGACACAGGCCACCAGCGCGATCAGATGCACACCGGGTGCGTAGATCTTCGCGGCGCGGTCGGCCAGGCTGGTGTAGCGGCTGCGGGCCTGTTCGGCGATTGCGACCAGGCGGGTCATGCGCCGCAGTGTCGTGTCTTCGCCCACAGCCGTGGCGCGGATTTCAATCGGACCGCTCAGCGTCACGTCGCCGGCGCTCAGTTGCGCGCCCTGCGCGCGCAGAACCGGTTCGGATTCCCCGGTGACCGCCGATCGGTCAAGATCGGCGCGCGCGGAGATCAGATCCGCATCCACCGGGATCCGCGCCCCGGCGGCGAGCCAAAGCCGGTCGCCGACAGCAATGTCGGACAGCGCACGGCTGACCGGCTGACCGGCTTCAATGCGCATGACCCGGGACGGCTCCAGCGCCGCCAGATTGCGCGCGGCCGAGCGGGCCGCCCGCCGCATGCGCTGATCCAGGATGCGCCCGGCCAGCAAAAAGAACGTCAGCGACAGGGCCGCGTCGAAATAGGCATGCGCCCCGCCCTGCCGGACCTCGTAAAGTGACATCGCACAGGCCAGCAGGATCGCCAGCGAAATCGGCACATCCATGTTGAGTCGACCGCCGCGCAGCGCGCGCCAGGCGTTCTGAAAGAATGGCTGGGCCGCAAACAGCGCCGCGGGCACGGCGATGGCCGCAGAGATCCAGTGAAAGAGGTCGCGCGTCGCATCCGTCGCCCCGGACCAGACCGCGACCGACAGCAACATCACGTTCATCATTGCAAAGCCCGCCACGCCAAGGCGGATCATCATCACCCGGTCACGATCGTCCGGATTGGCGATGTCCCGGGCTTCATGCGCCTCGAAACCCGCCGCGGCCAGCGCCTGGATCCAGGGCGTGGGATCGGCCTCAGCGGGCGCGGTGATGGCGGCGCGCTTGAGGGTCAGGTTGACCCGGGCCGATGCGATACCCGGCAATGCTGTTAGGATCTCTTCGACCGTTCGGATACACCCGGCGCAGTGGATCTGCGGGAGCACAAGAAGATGCGTCGCCTGCCCCGTCGCCGACCCGTCCTGCGCGGGGAGCCCGTTCGCCGCGCACCCGGGACAGGCCGCAACCGTCACGTTCCGCGCTCCAGTTCAAAGCGACGGCGAAAGCGGGTGCCATCTTCGGCCAGGGCCTCCAGCCGCAGGTCCCAGCGGCCTGCCCCCAGGCCTGGAAGATGGGCGACATAGGCCTGCCCGTCCCAGGCGAACACCGGCACCCGGTCTTCCCCGACATGGGTCGCCCGGCCCAGCGTCGCCTGCGTGATCACAGGTTTGACGGGACCCTCGGCGCCGTCAAACCGCACCACCAGAGCCTCCCCTTCGAGCATCGCCGACGCCGCCCAGTTGAGCGCTTCCTGCGCGGCGCGGTCGTGCTGAAAGCTCTGGCTAGCGACGTAGGAATTCTTTGTCTCCAACCCCGGAAAGGTGCGCACGGCATTGACTGCGAGCGTGATATTCACGGCGATGATCACCGCAAACCCGGTCCCGAAGATCAGGGCGACGTGGCGCCCGGTCATGGTGAAGTCGCTCATTCGTCTCCCCTTCCGTTGAATATGGTATCATGGTGCACCCGTTCGCCCGAATTCAGGTCCTCGATCCAGAACCGGATGTCCGTCCGGTCCTCGCTGGACGGGGTCGAATCGCGGGGCGTCGTGACATAGACCCGCTGGGTCACCGTTTCATTCGCCGGCACGGTCACGCTTTGATAGACGGTTCCCTCAAGCGTCGTGCGCAGCCAGGGATCGCCCAGCGCCAGGATCTGAAAGGACCGCTCTTCGAGAGTCTTGTTCCGCACGCGCATGTCGTAGGCGTTGCGCACCGCGCCGTCGGACATCGTGATGTAAAGCGGGTTGCGCACCGGCGACACATTGACGTCGAAGTCCGTGCGGATGAACAGGGCCCAGAGCAGCGCCAGGCCAAAGCCGCCCCAGAGCAGAGTGTAAATGATCGTGCGGGTGCGCAAGACGTGGTGCCAGACGGGGCGCGGATTCTCGCCCGCTTCCTCGCGCGGCTGATCGGAGAGCGCCAGATAGTCGATCAGGCCGCGGTCCTTGCCGATCTTCTCCATGACGTCGTCACAGGCATCGATGCACAACGCGCAGGTGATGCATTCCATCTGCTGGCCATCGCGGATGTCGATGCCCATCGGGCAGACATTGACGCAGGCCATGCAGTCGATGCAGTCGCCCAGAGGCGTGGCCGTTTCGGCCTTGCGGTGTTTGCCGCGCGGCTCACCGCGCCATTCGCGGTAGGCAACGGTCAGCGTGTCGCTGTCCATCATGGCCGCCTGGATGCGCGGCCAGGGGCACATGTAGATGCAGACCTGTTCGCGCATGAAACCGCCAAAGACGAAGGTGGTGAAGGTCAGGATCAGGATGGTCGAATAGGCGGCCGGTGGGGCAGAGAAAGTGGCCAGTTGCTGCGCAAGCGTCGGAGCGTCGGCAAAGTAAAAGACCCAAGCCCCGCCGGTCGCCAGCGCAATCAGCAGCCAGACCGCAAACTTGAGCGCGCGCAGCCCGATCTTTTGGGCGCTCCAATCCGCATTCCAGAGCCGCACCCGGGCGTTGCGATCCCCTTCGATCCAGCGCTCCACCAGCATGAACAGGTCGGTCCAGACAGTCTGCGGGCAGGTATAGCCACACCACACCCGTCCCAGTGCAGACGTGAACAGAAAAAGCCCGAGCCCGGCCATGATCAGCAATCCCGCGACAAAATAGAATTCGTGCGGCCAGATTTCGATCCAGGCAAAGTAAAAGCGCCGTCCGGCCAGATCGATCAGCACCGCCTGATCCGGCAGGTCCGGGCCGCGGTCCCAGCGGATCCAGGGCGTGAGGTAGTAGATCCCGAGCGTGATGCCCATAATCCACCATTTCAGGGTCCGAAAGCGACCGGCGACGCGGCGCGGAAAGATCGGCTCGCGAGCGGCGTAGAGGCTTTCTGGTGCGGAGTTGCTCATCAGAGGATAGGCCTTATGATACGTGGAACGGCACGCAGGCCAGGACCTACCGGGGTCCGGCCTTCCAAGCCTTGATACAAGTCAAATCGGCGTCGGCGGTCTGACGCGAATGGTACGCGTTTTCTGAGTCTCCAAAAGGAGTCGCGACAATGAGTGACATGCCCGACTCGCCGCATATGTCCGATGCTGCAGTGGCCGTGCAAAAGAGCTTTGCCGGACGCGCCAACAACCGGGGCTGGGACCTGTTTGAAAACGCCGACCGGTCGGCGCATGAGGACCGGGAGATGCTTGACGCGGTCCATGCCGCATGCTGGCACTGGAGCCAGGTCGGTGACGCCAGCCAGCGCGCCTGGGCTGAACTGCTTGTGGCCGCGGCTCATGCCGATCTCGACTCGGGCCCGACCGCCGAAGCGTTTGCAACGGTGGGTTGGGCGGTGATTGCCGAAGACGATCCCGACGCCTGGGAGGTGGCTCTGGGTCAGGCGATCTTGGCGCATGCCGCACGCGCCAATGGCGACATGGCTGTCTATGCCGAGGCCTATGAGAGGGCACAGGAGGCCTTTGAATGGGTACCCGAAGGCGCCAACCGGACAATCATTGCGCGCACCATCGCCCGCGTGCCGCGCCCGGACTGATCGAAGCGCTGCCGCAGTCGCCTTCATCCTCCGGCCCGGGCACGCCCCCGGTCCCTGGGAAGTTGCGACCGGCCCACAGACCAAACCGCACCGGCGGCGGACCTCCGGTGCGGGCGGCATGGGATGGGCGAAGGAGTGCGACACGGGGCCTGCCTACTCGTCGAGCGGCGTTGCCTCGCCGCCTCCAAGCCCGTGAACATAGAGTGTCACAGCCTTGATTTCGGCATCGTTGAGGCGTGCCCCCCAATTCGGCATCACGCCAAAGCGCGAATAGACCACCGTTTCGGTGAGCGCTTCGCGATCCCCGCCATAGAGCCAGATCGCATCGGTCAGGTTGGGCGCCCCCTGCCAGCGGTCGCCCTCGCCCGTCTCGCCGTGGCAGGCCGAGCAATTGTCCTCAAAGACAATGGTGCCGGCCTCGGCCAAAGCCGGGTCGTGATCCTGCCCGGAGATCGAGAGGACATAGTCCACGACGCTCGCGATCTCTTCGTCTTCCAGGATCTCCCCAAAGACCGGCATTTCCGAATAGCGCGCATCCGGGTCGGAGTCGTTGCGGATGCCATGGCGCACCGTGTACTCGATGTTTTCCAGATCACCGCCCCAGAGCCACGCATCATCAAGCAGGTTGGGATAGCCCACTGCGCCTGCGGCCCCCGAGCCATGACACTGCGAGCAATGCGCGCGAAAGACCGCCGCGCCCCCGGCCATGCCGAATTGATGCGCGGCGCTGGCAGGTTCGAGCGTGGCAAGGTCAGCCTTCGCCAGTTGCTGGGAGACTTCGGCGTTCTGCATCGCCACCCGCTCGATCTCGGCAGCCACTTCGCCGCGCGCCGAATAGCCCAGAACGCCGCCGGTGGCGCGCTGGACCAAGGGCCAGGCCGGATAGAGGATCGTATAGACCAGTGCATAGGCAATGGTGGCGTAAAAGATCCAGAGCCACCAGCGCGGCAAGGGGTTGTTGAGTTCCTTGATCCCGTCCCATTCATGGCCGGTCGTGTCGATGCCCGTTACCGCATCCTTGTGCAGATCGTCCGCCATCAGGTCGTCTCCGTTGTCTTGCTGTCCGCGTCCGTCCGGCTCTCGCGCGGGCCGGGCCGCTCATCCCGCAAAGGGATATGGGCCGTATCGCGATAGGATTGGCTGGCGCCGGGGCGAAAGACCCAGACCACGACGCCAATGAAGAAGAGGAACATGGCCAAAAGCGCCCAGCTGTCGGCGAATTGGCGAAACAGTGAATAGGTGTCCATGTGCCCCTCCTATCGGCCTGGCTGGGCGGTGTAGGTCGAGAAATCGACCATCGTGCCAAGCACCTGAAGATACGCGATCAGTGCGTCCATTTCGGTCACGCCCGCCTGATCGTCGAAGTTCGACACGACGGCGCCCGGGTAGCGTTCGAGCATGGCGTCGTAGTCGCGGTCCGGATCGGCCTGTGCAAGCAGATCAGACCGCGCGTTTTCGATCATGTCGTCGGTGTAGGGCACGCCCACCATTCTGTGGGTGCGCAACAACGCCTCGATCTGCGAGAAGTTCAGCGTTGTCTCCAGCAAGAAGCCGTATTTTGGCATCACGCTTTCCGGAACCACCGCTTCGGGATCGACCAGGTGATCGACATGCCAGGCGTCCGAATAGCGCCCTCCGACACGGGCCAGGTCGGGCCCGGTGCGCTTTGAGCCCCATTGGAACGGATGATCATACATCGACTCCGCCGCCAGAGAGTAATGCCCGTAGCGCTCGACCTCATCGCGCATCGGCCGGATCATCTGGCTGTGGCAGACATAGCAGCCTTCGCGGACGTAGATATCGCGCCCTTTCAGTTCCAGCGGCGAATAGGGTCGTACGCCCTCCACTTCTTCGATCGTGTTTTCGAGCCAGAAGAGCGGCGCGATTTCAACGATCCCTCCGATGGTCACGACCAGGAAAGAAAAGACAAAAAGCAAGGTGGGGCTGCGTTCAAGAAGCCCGTGCCGGGCGATCAACCCCTTGTGTTTGGGGGGGGCAGACGCTTCGGGGCTCGCAGATGTGTTGATGTCAGTCATGTTTCATCCTCACTCGGCCGGGGTCGCGACGGCGGATTCGGCCGGCGCCTTGCCGCGGATTGTCATCCATAGGTTCCAGACCATGAGCACCGCTCCGGCGAGGTAAAGCACCCCACCCAGCGCACGCACCACATACATCGGGAATTTCGCGGCAACGGTGTCGGCGAAGGAGTTGACCAGGAAACCCTGGGCATCGACCTCGCGCCACATCAGACCTTCCATGATGCCGGTCACCCACATCGACGCCGCGTAGAGCACGATGCCAATCGTGGCGAGCCAGAAATGCCAGTTGATCGCCACATCGGAATACATCCGCTCCCGCCCCCAGAGGCGCGGCGTCAGGAAGTAGAGCGCCCCGAAGGTGATCATGCCGTTCCACCCCAGAGCACCGGAATGCACGTGGCCGATGGTCCAGTCGGTATAGTGGCTCAGCGAATTCACGGCCTTGATCGACATCATCGGCCCCTCAAAGGTCGACATGCCGTAAAAGGCGAGGCTGATCACGAAC
>JBCDEC010000156.1:0-10837 GCA_039179965.1 Pseudomonadota bacterium | reverse complement strand
GCCATCGATCTGCTCCTTGCCGAGACGGTCCTGAAGCTCCAGTGCGATATCGGCCACATCCGCAGCGCGCGGCGTCGCATAGATGAACGCATCCCCCTCGACCGTCAGAACCTCGCATCGACCCGGCGCTTCAGCGAAACTCTCGATCACCGACTCCCAAAGCTCACCGAGCCGCGTTCCATAAAGGTCGTAAAGCCGCACGGATTCGACGATGTCGCAATACCCCACGAATGCGCGGTCAGGAACTTGTCCGGAACGTCGTTCGAGGGAAACTGCTCCATTTTCGGGGTCAGACATCGTGACGTAAGTCCGCAATCCAGCAACGATTTGACAAGCATAGGGCACGCCGGCCGTCTTGTCACAAGTCTGGGTTTGCCTACTCGCCAGAGTGAAGCGTCCGAGGGATGGCACCTGCGCATTGTCTGCGCAGTCACCGCATGCGTCCCGATCCTGCCGCGTTTTTGGCGACACCCATGGATCAATGTGTTGTCGAACGCGCGTATTTGTGCTGCTGAACCGGTGCCGCAGCCTGCGCTGAATTGCCCCCAGATTCTGAACGACAACAGACCGCCAGATCAGGCGCTCAGATAGAATTCTGCTTCGACCTCTGCGGTGGCATTGAAGGGCATGTTGGCAACCCCAATGGCCGAGCGGCAATGAGCTCCGACCTCTTCCCCAAAGACGTCCAGGATCACTTGTGACGCGCCATTCACAACCTGAGCGATTTCACTGAACTCGGGCGTGACGCTGACGTAGCCGCGCACCTGCACGACCGCTTCGACGCGTGCCAGGTCGCCATCCAACGCGGCACGGGCCTGCGCCAAAACGTTCAGGGCACACAGGCGGGTTGCTGCACGGCCCGTTTCCAGACTGACCGTATCGCCGACGCGCCCGGTATAGATGACCTTGCTGTTCAGCTTCGGCAATTGGGCCGACACGACCAGCCGGCGTCCCAGCAACCGGGTGGGTTTGAGCAATGCCGCAAGCGGGGGTTGCACGGCCGGCAATTCCAGCCCGCAATCGGCGATGCGTTGGTCAATGGCGTTCATGGGATGCAGGCCTCCTCTGTCGTGGTCTGCCCATCAGATATTGATGCAGATATTTGATAATTCGGTATAGAAATCCAGCGAATACTCTCCGCCCTCGCGTCCGATACCTGACTGCTTGGCCCCACCGAAAGGCGTGCGCAAATCGCGCAGATTCCAGGTGTTCACCCAGACAATTCCGGCCTCAAGCTGTGGCGCGACACGGTGAGCGCGACTTAGGTTTTCCGTCCAGAGCGTGGCCGCCAGACCGTAGCGCGTGTTGTTGGCCAGGGTGATGGCTTCGTGTTCGGTATCAAATGGCGCGACATGGCAGACAGGACCAAAGATTTCTTCCCGCACCGGGGCACTGTCCTCTGTCAGGCCGGTCCAGATCGTGGGACGCACCCAGAAGCCGCCAGCCAGATCACCGGCCAGGTCCGGGGCTGAACCGCCAGCCACGACCGTCGCGCCCGCTGCGCGGGCTGCATCGAAGTAGCCGATCACCTTGTCCCGGTGCGCCGCCGAAATCAGCGGACCGATCCCGGTCGCCGTCTCTTGAGGGGCACCGGGTTGCAAGGCATCGGCCCCTTCCTTCAGGCGCGCAACAAAGCTGTCGAAAATGGAGCGCTCGACATAGAGCCGTTCCGTGCACAAGCAAACCTGTCCGCAATTGGTGAAGGCCGATCGAAGCGTTCCCGCGACGGCCTTGTCCAGATCGCAATCGGCAAAGATGACCCCCGCGTTCTTGCCGCCCAGTTCGGATGAGATATCGCGTGTGCCATGGGCGGCGGCTTTCATGATGGCCTCGCCCGTTCGGGTTTCACCGGTGAAGGTGATCGCGTCTACCCCGGGATGTGTTGTCAGCGCCTCGCCGGCCGATCCGGGGCCAAAACCATGTACAACGTTGAACACGCCACGCGGCACGCCGACGGTGTTCATCACTTCGCCCAACATGGCGCATGTGGCCGGTGTCTCTTCGGAAGGTTTGGCGACAACGGTGTTTCCGCACGCCAGCGCAGGCGCCACTTTCCAGGTCATCAGCAAGAGCGGCAGGTTCCAAGGGCTTATGACACCAATCACCCCTTTGGGCCGTCGCGAAGTGTAGTTCAGCGCGCGGCCCCCATCGGGCGTATCCATCGGGAAGGCCTGTTCCGACAGGTTTGCCAGAATATCGGCAAAGATGCGGAAGTTGGCTGCCCCACGCGGGATATCGACCAAACCGGCGAGCGAATGGGGCTTTCCCGTGTCGGCGACCTCGGCCTCCAGGAAAGCGGCGGATCGCCGGTCGATCTCGTCCGCGATAGCGCGGATCATATCGGTGCGCTCTTTGCGCGTGCAGGCGGCCCAGGGCCCGGTCAACGCGGCGCGGGCGGCCTGCACGGCCAGATCCACATCGTCAGCACTTGCCTCGGAGATGCGGGCATGAGGTTTGCCGGTGCAGGGGTTCACATCGTCAAACCAGTTGCCCGCGCTGCCCCGCACATAGGCGCCGTCAATGAAGTTGAGTATGTCGTTCATCCCGCGCCGTCCTCGACGGAGAAATCAACCACCGCTGCGCCGGCCCCGAAAATCGCGCCGTAGCTGAGCACCCGCGCCGGGCCGCGCAACAGCGTCATTGCCGTTGCCAGCACGGTTCCGTCGTTTTCTATATCGCTTTGGCGGGCCAGGGCGTTCAGATCAGCGCCGCGCTGTCCGTCCTGGAACCAGCCCAAGATCTGCCGGTTGATCCGGTCGTCTTCAACCGTTGCCAACCCTCCGGGGTCGGTATTCAAGTCGGTTCGCCGGGCCGATCCGGTCAGCCCGCTCAGCGCCACCACGGCCACCCGCCGCCCGGATTGCGCGATGACCCGCTCCAGCCCTTCGGCGCGGGTAGAGACATCCAGCACCACAACAGGAATCCGACGTGTCGGATCAATTTGCGCCAGCGCCGCCATTGCGCCGGCGTCCGTCACATCTTCAGACCGGGCGGGTTGATGCACAGAGAAACCTGCAGACCGCAGAGCCTCTCCAAGCGGCAGGTCAAACTCCACGTCATAAACCACATCGCCAAGGGCCGCAGTGCCGGGGTCGCGCAACGCGCCGCTCAGGCGGGCGGCCGGTCTGCCGTGTGTCGCCGGGACAGGTGTCGTGCCCAGCATCACGATGGCATCGGGGCGCGCATCGCGGATACGCGCGGAAAGCGCGCTCATGCCCTCGCGCAGGCCCCGCCAGGCCGCCGTTCCGGGTACCAGGTGCAAGGCCGGGCTGGACGGGACAAGCCCGGCGGCGACGATGCGGCCGTTTGATTGCGCGGCGGAGAGATCGAGTGCGCGCGGCTCCGGGGCAGTCTTGGCGGCGCCCTCGCGCAGGTCGGCCAAGACCCCGGCAATGCCGCGCGGCAGCAGCAGGATCAGCAAGACCGCAGCGATGCCAAGCGTCAGATCGCCGCCGCCCCAGATCCCGACCAGAAAACGTTGCACGATAATGAAGGCGACTGCCCCGATGATCGGTCCGGACAGCGTGCCCATGCCACCCGCCACGACAATGAACACCGCATAGGCTGACCAGCGGATGTGAAAGGCATCCGGCGGCGTGATCGTCACCGCATCAATGTAATAGAGAGCCGCCGCAAGCCCGGCCATCGGCGCCGAGATCAGGAACACCATGGTCTTGATCCGGCGGATGTCGACGCCAATGGCGGTGGCGGCTTCCTCGTCGTCGCGCACGGCGGTCAAGGCCTGACCGAACTTGCTTCCCAAAAGCCACCACACAACGGCGCTGGCGACGACCAACAGCCCCAGCCCGGCATAATAGCGCCCCATCATCGTTGTATCATTGGCGATGTTCATGCCACCGCCCGCACCAACCACCTGCCATTCGTTGAAAATCGATGCAACGGCGGCGGCAATCAGCCAGGTGGCCACGGCAAAGTAGGCGCCCTGCAGTTTCAAAAGCGGCAGCGCGCCGAGGAAAATCCCGAACAGAAAGATGACCCGCCGGATGTAGGCGCTGCCGAAGAGGTCCGCACCGGGATCATAGGCAATGACAATTTCATAGATGATCCACAGGATCACCGCGATGATCACCCCGATCCAGGTGTTGCGCCGCCCGTGCCGCCCCGAGACCGGCGCCGCCAGAAGCCAGGCAAAGGCCACCGTTGGAATGATGCTCAGCAGCATCGCCCACCAGACGGGCACGCCGACGTAGTAGACAAGGATCGCAACCGTGAATCCGGCCAGCCCGACATAGACCTGAATGCCAAAGCTCAGAAGACCGCAGAACCCCGCCAGGAGGTTCCAAGCATGTCCAAGCGTGGCGAAGATGAACACCGTCATCAGCAGGAACGTATAGTACCGCCCGCCTTCGCCCGCCGCCCAGGGAAACAGGATCAGGATCGCCAGCAAGACGGCCAGAAGCCAGCGCGCCGCAATCGGTTCTGCGATCTTGTTGAGGACCCGCCCGACCATCATCGCAAAAACAGCCCTTCGCGGAAAAAGGCCAGGACCGCCAGAACCAGCATGTACCCGCCGACAAGTTGCGCGGACGGGCCGAAATACGTGCCCGCGAGGACCTGCACGATGCCCAGCAGGATGCCGCCAATCAGCGATCCTGCGATGGAATTCATGCCCCCGATGATCACAACACCAAAGGCAATCAGGATAAATTGCGGCCCGTCAAAAGGTTGGAAGGTGCGGGTCATGCCGATCATGAAGCCGGCCACCCCGCTGATAGCCAGCGAAATCCCGAGCGCAACCGCAAAGATGTGGTCGGTTCGGATCCCCATCAGCGCGGCATAGGTCGGGTTGTCGGACGCGGCGCGGATGGCGCGACCCATGGTGGAATAGCGCAGGAAGAGCAGAAGCGCGATCAGGAGGAGGATCGCGATGCAGAAGAATATCAACCGCAGGGTCGACACCGACAAATCCATGCTGATCCGGATCGCGGAAAAGGCCAGCCCGTTCTTTATCGACATCGCATCCGTGGCAAAGATCGCGAACATCAGATGAGATACGAAGATGCCAAGGCCAAAGGTCACCAGAATCGGGGCCATGAGACCGAAATTGGTGGACATTCCCCGCCGCTCCATGGCCTGCACCGACACATGGTTGAGCAGAAAGCGCTGCAGGGCATATCCGATGCAAAACATGATCGGGACAACGATGATCAGCACCAGAAAGGGCGGCATGGGCAGCACTTGCAGGATCACCGCTGACAGATAGGCCCCGACGATCAGAAATTCGCCATGGGCCAGATTGACCAGCCGCATCACCCCGAAGGACAGCGCCAGACCCATCGACAAAATGGCATAATACCCGCCGATGAAGGTGCCGGTCAGGAACGCATTGGCGATGTCGATAAAGGTCCAGTAGACCGCCTCTTCAAAGGGCAAATCGTCCATCAGCGCCCCCCCGAGCGATGTGCGCCGAAATAGGCGGCGGTGATATCGTCCATCGACAGACGGTCTGGGCGATCCGACAGCACCAGTTGGCCTTCAAGCATAACAAGCACATAGTCCGCGACCGCGAGCGCCTTCTTGGTATCCTGTTCGATCACCAGGCATGTCACGCCCGTGCGGTTGATCTCGCGGACCTTTTCATAGATCTCATCGACGATGATGGGCGCCAGTCCCAGCGACAATTCGTCAAACAGAACCACCGAAGGCTGGGACATCAGCGCGCGACCGATCGCAACCATTTGCTGTTCGCCCCCCGACATCTGACTCACGGGTTGCTGGCGTCTCTCTGACAGGCGGGGGAAAAAGCTGTAGATCTCGTCGAGCTTTTCGCGTGCCTGTTCGCGGGCGCGCGGCAGATAAGCCCCCACCAGAAGGTTTTCTTCCACCGTCATGCGCTGAAACAGCATCCGGCCTTCCGGCACCATCGTCACGCCCGAGTCGACGATGGTTTCAGTGCGCAACTTGTCGAGCCTGCGCCCCTGACATTCGATCATGCCAGAGATATGTGCAGCCGACCCCCGGTTCATCATGCCCGTCATCGCCCGCAGCAAGGTGGACTTGCCCGCGCCGTTGGCGCCGATGACGGACACCACCTCTCCGGGATTGACCGAGAAGCTCAGATCATAAAGCGCCTGCAATTCGCCGTACCAGGCTGACAGGCCTTCGACCGTCAGAATGGGGTATTTGCCGTCGCGACCGGGCTTGGAAAACAGATTGCCTTTACGCACCAAGGTAGACACGCTGCACCTCCGGCGTGTTGATCACGTGATCTGGCGGACCCTGGGCGATGATGTGTCCGCCCGACAGGGCCAGCAGGCGGTCGGTGGCGCGCAGCATGGTCTTCATCACGTGTTCGATCCAGATCACTGTGATACCCACGCCTTTGATGCGCGCCACAAGTTCGATGAAATCATCCACTTCGGCATCCGTGAGACCTGCGGCAACCTCATCGATCAGCAAAAGGTTGGGTCGCGTGGCCAGGGCGCGGGCCAGTTCATGGCGCTTGCGCCCCAGCAGCGACAAGCGCCCGGCCAGCAGATCGCCTTCGCGCTCCAGCCCGGTGAAATCAAGCACCTGTGTGACCCACTCGTCGCATTCAGCAGGTTCCAGTTGTCCGGCAAACAGCGCTGCCACCCGCAGGTTTTCGCGCACGCTCATATGGGTGAACGGGCGCGGAATCTGGTAGGTGCGCGCAATGCCCATCCGGGCCCGGTCATGGGTCGGCAGATCAGTCACGTCCTGCCCGCCAAAACTGATCTTGCCACTGTCCAGCCCCACAGTGCCCGCAAGCAGGCCGAACAGCGTCGTCTTGCCCGCGCCGTTCGGGCCAATGATCCCAACCACCTCGCCTTCGGGAATATCAAAGCTGATATCCTCGGCGATGCGCACCGCGCCGAAGGACTTGTTGAGATTTGTTGTCCTCAGAAGCATGCTCATGAGACCGACCTTTGCGGGAAAAGCCGCCGGTCGACTCGCGAGAAGGTCCGCACCCGGGGGGCGTCCATCACGTCGAGAATGGCGGCCACCTGTTCGCTGTTCGGATCTGCAAGATCGGTGATAGCGCTGAAGTGATTTCGGCCCGGCAGTGCAAACCTGGCGGCGTGGTTTCCAGCGCTACGCCAGGCGGTCAGAAAGTCCTCGGAATGGCGTTCGAATTCTGCGGGTTCGTTGGTGCCGTAGCTCAGCAGCATACGCACCGGACACGGGCGTATCAGGCGCTGCGGACTGGCGTGTGCGATGTCGCGTTCTGAAATGCGCAAATCGGATTGCAGGAAGGTGTGCGAGATCGGTTCAAGGTCAAACAGCCCGCTGATCGGGACAATCGACCTGATGGTGCTGGCCGGCAGGCCATACGTCGACCAATCGGTAAGCGCGCACATGGCCGAAAGATGCCCGCCCGCAGAGTGGCCGCAGACCGATATCGCATCGGGATCGCCATTGAAACGCGAGATATTGCGCGCTGTCCAAGCCACGAGGCTGCGCATCTGGCGCGAAATTTCAGTGATCGAAACCGTCGGACACAGCTCATAAGTCGCAACGATCACCGTCACGTCATGAGGTACAAACCCAAGCGCCACAAAGGAAAATTCCTTGGCCGTCAGCATCCGCCAGTATCCGCCATGGATAAAGATCAGAACCGGCGCACGGGGGCGCCGGGCCGGGAAAATGTCGGCATGTTCGGCCAGGGTCGGGCCGAAGGCCACGTTTTCGTGCACTGGCAGAGAGCGGCGCGCCAGCGCGCTCTGGGCGATGTATTCATTGGCATAGGCCATGAAATCGGGCACCGATGCCTCGACATCATAGGCCCGGTCCAACGCGTCCTGACTGGTGAAATCTCGATAGATCGCAGCGCACATGTGCAGGGTTCCCTGGATGCAATGCGCCCGGAAAACCGCCGGGCGCATCTTTGGTGATGGCGCGTATTATTGACCGAAGACCCGCATTTCGCCGGTGATCTCGACTTCCGGGTAGACGTCGTTAAAGACGTTCTGCTTGACGAGATCGCCATTCTCGGTCCGGGCCCACTGGGCGCCGCCCAATGGCTGCACCGAAAAGTTCTGATCGTTGAAGTCGATCTGTCCGCCCACCGTGGTCAGGTCCGTTGCCGCCAGAGCCTCGAGTATGGCGGCCCGGTCCGTGGACCCGGCGCGTTCCAGCGCATCGAACAGCACATCGTAAGACACGTCTGTCCATGCGAGTGAGGGTGAATAGAAGCTGCCTGGGTTTTCACCGTGATAGGCATCCACAAGTCCCTGACCGGTATACCCGCCGTACTTGGACTCGCCCGGGAACGCCGGGGACCAGAAGTTGACGCCCAGAAGGTCGATGCCAAAATCGCCAAGGGCCTTCATTGGCTCCGGATAACCCGTTCCCTTGTCGATGATGTACATTTTGGGAGCGAAGCCAGCCTGTGCGGCCTGTTGAAGATAGTTCTGCATGTCTGGCGGTGCCAGCACGCCGGCGACAACCTCTACGCGGTTGCGCTTGAACTGATTGATGACCGAGGAAAAGTCCGGCAGGCCTTGTTCGAACCGCCCGGGATCGACATTCGTCCAGCCTTCAGCTTCGAAGGCGGGCGTGAAGATCGAGGCAAAGACGACGCCGTCCGGGTCATTGGGATACAGAAAGCCGATGCGGCCATTAAAGCCGCCCGGAAGCGCCTTGATCATACCGATATGATTGGCCACCAGATCCGGCACGCCAAAGAAGAAATGGAACGTATGGTCATAGTCCTTGGGCTTGCCGTCCGGGCCGAACAGCCATGCCTCGACCGGTGTGTTGGTCGTGATGCAGGGGATCTCGTAGCGCTCGCACAGGTCAGAGGGGGCATTGGTTGTGTCCGGCGTGCCCTGCGCCATCAGGATATCCACCTCGTCGTTCAGGATCGCCGCCTGAGCCGCTTCGGCGGACCCGGCGGCCGTGCTCTTGCTGTCGTAGATCTTGTATTCAATCGTGCACATCTGATCGCCAACCTTCAATTGGCCACCGGCGAGCTGGCGCAGCTTGTGATCGTCAACCCAGGGCGTTTCGCGCCCGACATCGGCCAGCGCGCCGGTAATCGGAACAACGCGGCCCACGCTTATGGTGCAGTCCTGCGCAAAGACGGCGCCTGCGCTCACGCTCAGGGCCACAATGGCCCCGCTCAAAAGATACTTTTTCACATCACTCTCCATGAGTTGTTTCGATTAGGTCCGAAATTCAATAACGGCGGCCCCTGAGCCGTAGGTCGCGCCATAGGCCTGCACCTGAGCGCCGCTGATGCGCCCGCCCAGACCGCCCAGGATCCACGCGAAATGCTTGAAGCCCATGTCGGCCTTGGCTTCCTTGGCATATTCCTGAGCGAAGGCGCTCAGTTCGCCCGCCGACCCGCCCTGCTGGATACGGGCCAGCATCTTGCGGTTCCATTCATCATCCTCGGCATAGGCGATGCCGTCGGTCGTGATGTCGATCTCGTGGCGGAAGATGGATCCTGACAATCCGCCCACGCCCACCAGTGCCACGCGACGGCCCAGATCACGCGCCTTGCCGACTGCCATTTCCGCCAGTCGCATCGTGTCGTCGAAAGAGTGATAGAGGTTGTTCGCTCCGATCGTCAGCGGAATGCGCCCGCCGGGGTTCAGGAACCCGTTCGCAACGATGGTGCCGGTATCAATCGGGAACTTGTCGTAGTTCACGCCCTTGGACGAGATCGAGATGGCCTTGCTGCCTTCGATACAGGCCGCGGCAAGTTCGGTATCGCAGGACAGCTGATACTCCAGATCGCCGTATTCGTACCAGTTTTCATCCACATGCAGATCGTTGAACGACGGGCGCATTTGCCAAAGTTCATCCAACACGGCCATCCACTGTGTCGAATAGACAAGGATCGTATCAGGGCGCGCCGCCGTCAGCGCGCGTCCGGCGGCCCGATAGGCGGTGGCGATCCCGGCCCAAGGCGGATTTTCGGGGCGCAGATAAGGCAAGGGATTGCCGGGAACGAGATAGGCTGCAACGACTGTCATGTTGTGCTTTCCCCGTCAGGAGTTCAGAGGCCGGGCGCCAATGGACGGGCCATCGCCTGCGAACACGCCGCCGCTGTTGCCGAATGCTGGCACAGGCGTGGCGGCGGCCGGCGGAGATGAAAAACTGGCTGCGCCACCGGTCCACTGGTTCGCCGGTGTGGCCAGGCCGTGTTTGGTCAGATCCCATTTGAAAACGGCGTTTCCGGTACCGATCACATTGCCGAACCCGAGAAGCTCGCCCGGCAGTTCCGGATACCCCATCGCCGAGCACATCCAGTTAAACGACCCGGCCTTGAACTCGGCGAAGGCGATTTCGACAAACTCTGGCAACAGGTTATGCACTTCCTGCATCCGGCCTTCGCGCATCATTTTGATCAGGCGCATATCCCACTGGTACATCTCCATCGAATATGGATGTTCCTGACTCATATCTTCGGGAGTCTCCGGCTCTTCCTGGAAGTGGCGGTGGCTCATCGTGGCAGAACACAGCACAACGGCGCGCCGCCCGCTTTCCTCAATGGCTCTGCGGGTCGCCTTGCCCAGCCGGTCCATCTCTTCAAACCCTTCCTCGGTCGTCAGGTAGTAGGGCGAATTGTTCGCCGACAGCCCCACCACCGGGATGTCCCATTGCGGACGCGCAAGATGCAGCGATGTGATGGTGCCGTAATCGACCCGGAACCGCGGATTGGTCATCATCTTGCTGACCAGCCCCAGCTCTCTTGCATGTTTGCAGGCCAGTTGCGCCAGTTCCACATCCACGTTCAGATCATACGAGTAGCGAAACAGATTGGGAAAAATGGGATCGACTGACTTGCCCGTCAGATGCGGCACGCCCAGAAAGTGGTGGCCCAACTGGGTGTTCCAATGCGGCGAAT
>JBCDEC010000155.1:0-11035 GCA_039179965.1 Pseudomonadota bacterium | reverse complement strand
GTGCGTAGGCGGGATCTGGCTGGGCCATCACCCAGCCGAGGGGATGCACCAGCAGGGTCACAAGAGCCGCGCCCGTGATCAGCAGCGGTCTGCGACCGACCCTGTCGGACAGTCGGGCCAGAAGTGGCACCAGAACAAACATCGAAGCGATGGCGATGGAGTTGATCGTCATCGCCTCGGCATGGGTTTCGTGCATTTCCGAAACCAGCCATCCGCTGACATAGACAAAACCGATGTAATAGGCGACCGCAAAGCCGGCGTTCAGGCAGATGATGTGCACCACTTTGCGCCAGTGGTGCTTGATGACATGGCCCAAAGGAAAGCTCAGCCGTTCCGTGGATTTGCTGTCGTCCATGCGACGACGCAGGAAGAAGGCCGAGGCCGCGACAAGGACACCCAGCAGGAATGGCACACGCCAGCCCCAGCTTTGCAGTTGCGCGTCGGTGATCAAAAAGCTCAACCCGGCGCCGATCAGCGAGCCCAGCAAAATGCCGCCGTTTGCACCGGACATCGCCCAGCTTGAAAAGTACCCTCGGCGGTCGGCCGGGGCGGTTTCGGACAGGTAGACGATCGACGTGGTGTATTCACCGCCCACCGCAACACCCTGCAGCATCCGCAGGATGACCAGAAGCACAGCCGCCAGGATACCGATCTGGTCGTAGGTCGGCAAAAAGCCGATAGCCAAAGAGGGAATGGCCATCATGATGATCGACAGCATCAGGGCCTTCTTGCGCCCGTATCTGTCTCCGACATGTCCAAAGAGCGCCGCGCCCAGCGGCCGCATCAGGAACCCGGCGGCAAAGGCGCCATAGGCGGCGATCAAAGAGACGGTCGGATCTTCGGACGGGAAGAACAAGCGCGCGAGAATGGGCGCAAAAAACCCGTACACCGCGAAGTCATACCATTCCAGAACATTGCCGGTGATGCCCGCGACAATGACGCGGTTGCTTTTTTTGCCTTGCATGGGTCACTCGCGACATTTTTCTATGCTCTATTGATATCACGGTCTTCCTTGCGCAAGTCCATCGCGGACCTGACCCCGGGCCGGTTGCGCGCGAGAGCGTCGCGCAACCGACACGATTTCTGGGTAGAGGCGGCAAATTCCGAAGGTTGTGCGCCCTGAAAAACGACGGGGGTCTTAGCGTTCCATGATCACCAGATCGCCGAAATGTTCCTTCACCGTGGTGCGGACCAGATCCGCGAAGGTCTTGAGCATGGGCGTATGCGTGGCCGAGGTTCGCCAGGCGATACCAATGGAGCGAAAGAACCGCCCCTTGCGAAACGGAACAAGTGCGACGTCACCTTCGTCCGGATCCGGGATTTCGGACGTGACATAGAGTGCGGGCAAGAACGTGACCCCCATGTTCATCGCTGTCATGTGACGCAAGGCGTCCAGGCTGGTGCCTTCATAGTCGGGGCGCAGGGTTGCGCCGATCTCGCGCGCCAGTTCCGACAACTGGGCATGATGCGCATAGGTGCTGGCCAGGGTCATGATGCCTTCCTTCGCCAGATCCGCATCGGTCGCTTCAACCTTCTGGGCCAGGGGGTTTTCGCGGGACACCGCCAGGCGCATGGGCTCGCGGAAGAGCCGTGTCACGGTTACTTCGGCGGCGCGAATTGGCAATGGCGTCATGATCAGATCGTGTTTGCCGGCCACCAACGCGTCCACCAGTTCCGCCGGGGAGCCGTCACGTACGATCAGTCGCAACTTGGGATAGGATCGGTGCAGGCTGCGCACCACATTCGGCAGGATGTATGGGCCCAGCGTGGGGGAGGAGCCCAGTCGCAGCGTGCCGGCCATGCCGGATTTCATGATGTCCGAGGTTTCGACCAGTCCCCGGACATCGGCAAGAATGCGATGGGCGTGCTGAAGCACCTCGCGCCCGGCCGGGGTCAGGACCGCGCCTGAACGTCCACGCTCCACCAACGGCAGCCGCAGCACCTCTTCGAGATTGCTGATTTGCTGGCTCAGGGAGGGCTGAGAGATGCCGATCTGCTCGGCCGCACGGCGATAGTGGCCGGTTTCGGCCAGCACCGCAAAATACCGCAATTGTTTCAGCGTGGGCATGGACTCCATTGATAGGAAAATCCTTTTGAACTTTCCTGTTTCATAGGATCGAAATTCCTTACTGGCAAGCCCATCTCACAGGTCAAGGGAGGCGCTCAGCTCGCTGCGACACAGCGCCAACCTCCGTCGGTCGCCAGCCAGACCTCCAGTTGGACGAGCGACCGGCGGCAATTTTAAAGTAAGGAGACTTCGATGTTTTTTCATTCGTTTGCTGCATTTTCGACTGGCGCACGTCTGTTCCAGAGCAAGGACATTTCGGAACTCCAAGACGGTCTGACCATGGATGCGATCGACCCGGATACCGGCAATATCGAATGCCGGCACTATCCCCTGGACGGAGCACGCGATGCCAAGCCAGACCGCACCGCACAACAGACCCAACGCTTTCCCAGCGTTTACCACGCGTCCGCATTCTGAAGCCAGTCGCAAGGCCCTCGCGTGAATGGCTGTCCCTTTCACGCTAGGGCGTTGTGATAGTCCCCAAATGGCCAGGGATGTGAACGTGGGATCCTCTCGGTCTACCCGCTGAGAGGGTCCCAAGTCAGCCCGCCGGGACCATGCCACTGCAGAGTCAACCCTGCAGGTCCCGGCGCGGCGCAACCGTCATGGACCCCTCCGCGTCATGCCTTTATGCTTGTGTCGCATTCCGGACCGCGGAGGGGTGGACGCACGTGAAAGATCAGCGCCGGGGGCGGCCCAGCCCAAGTCTACCCTGGCGCGCGCGACATCACGCAGGCGCAATGTCATCTGCTGAAAGTCAGCGCACGTGAGCAGGCCCATTCGGTTGGGTCTTTACGCGGCTTTTCTCTGGGGCACGCACAGCGTGCTGGTCCAGGTCCTGACGCGTGATCTCGGAGCCATTCAGATCGCGGCCATGCGGTTGGGTATTGCGGCTGTCACGCTGTTTGTTGTCCTCAAAGCACTCGGCCAGCCCATATCAATCCCGGTGCGCAGCCGGTACTTCTGGCTGGCGACCGGCGCCACCTTCGTCAATTACATCCTCTTTCACATGGGGCTGGAGCGCACCAATGCGGCCAGCGCCATGGTACTTGAGAACACCGCGCCATTCTTTGTCCTCCTGATCCTGGTGATCTTCTTGCGAACGCCGGTGAGCGTGAGCGAAGTCGGCGCAACGCTGCTGGCAATTGTTGGGGTGTCGCTGACGGTCTTGGAGGATCTGTTCGCCGGCGGGCTCCGGCTGAGCGGGGACATCATGGAAATTGGCGCCGGGTTGTCCTGGGCGGTGTTTCTGATCGCCTCAAGCCGGGCCATGCAAGCCTCGCAATCGACGGGAGAGCGGCTCAATTTCCTCTTCGGGATCTTTTTGGTGGCGGCCATTTTGTTCCTACCGATCGCCGCGCCTGAGGCACAGTTTCCAAAGCTGCGTGATCTACTGCCTCTGGGCTTTCTTGGCATCTTCGCGACCGCGTTGCTTTATTACTGCTGGTATGAGGCCGCCGCCGACCTGTCGACGCTGACGGCCTCTCTGATGTTTGCCCTCTCGGTGGTCTTTACCTTCATCAACGCCGCGCTCTTTCTCGGCGAGACAATTGTGCCGCTGCAGCTTTTGGGGGCCGCGATGATCATTGCCGGGATCTATCTCACGGCTCGGGCGAAACAGGACTGAGCGGTTCGGGTGGGTGCGCGGGCCCGGGCAGGGAGATCCCAAGCTGCACAGCAATACCCTTGTTCGACCCGCGCGGTTGGCACAAAGTGTTTGGCGTGCACGCCACCTCAGCGGGGCTTGGCGCTGGCACGTGACGGCGGGAGGGTATCATCATCACCTGGAACACATCGAAGAGAGAAAGGCCGCGTCAATGACCGAGGCACCGGCGGGGCCCGTGCGATACGTCGCGCTGGACGATCTTTCCCGCTTTTGTGAGGCGGCGCTGACGGCAGTTGGGGCCGATGCAGCGACGGCGGACAGCGCCACCCGCGCGATGATGCATGCCACACGGCTTGGCGTGGACAGCCATGGCGTTCGCCTGCTCGCCCACTACGTCAAGGCGCTGGACGGCGGACGCCTGAACAAGGGCCCGAACCTCGTGTTCCACGGCCACAAACCGGCCGCCGAGGCGCTCGATGCCGATCATGCACACGGGGCCCGGGCCGCCTATGCGGCGATGGAGCGGGCCGTGGCGCTGGCGGCACACGCCGGCGTGGGTATTGTCGGCATTCAGAACTCCTCTCATTTCGGGGCCGCCGGGGCCTATGCGCTCCGGGCCGCGGAGATGGGCTATCTCGGGCTCGCTGTGTGCAACTCCGACAGTTTCATGCGGCTGCACGAAGGCGCGGTGCGGTTTCACGGGACAAACCCCATAGCCGCCGCGGCGCCCGTGCCGGGAATGCGCCCGTGGCTTTTGGACATGGCCACGAGCGCGGTGCCCTTCAACCGCGTGCGCCTTTACCGCAACCTCGGCGAGCCTGTGCCTGAGGGCGCGGCGTCAGATGTGTCGGGGCAGGACACGACCGATCCGGATCTGGCCGAGATGCTGGCGCCGCTCGGTGGGATCTTTGGCTTCAAGGGGGCCGGTCTGGCGGGGCTGGTCGAGATTCTGAGTGCCGTGGTCACAGGCATGAAGCTAAGCCCCGAACTCGCGCCGATGAGCGGTCCGGATTTCTCGACGCCGCGCGGGCTGGGTGCCTTTGTGCTGGCGATTGATCCGGCAGTCTTTGTCGCGCGGGAGCGCTACGATGATGGAATGCAACGCTATCTTGACGCCCTGCGCGGATCAGAGCCGCGCGCCGACGGACAGGTCATGGCGCCGGGCGACCGCGAATGGGAGGTGGAGCGCCAGCGCCGGAGCAATGGCGCTCCTGTCGATCCCGGATGCGCCGCAGATTTCGAAGCGCTCGCAGCCCGGTTTGATCTGACCCTGCCCTGGGCCATCGACGGCGCGTGATCCGCCAGCCTGCCGCGCGATCAGGACCGCCGACCCAGCGATGAGGTGGCCACGGCCGCGATCACGATCGCACCGATGAGCATTTCACGGATATAGCTGTCGACCTTCATCTGCGTCAGGCCGTTGTCCACAACGCCAAGGATCAGGACACCAACCAGCGTTGCCAGCACCCGAGGTTCGCCTTCACGGCCCATGGTCATGCCCAGAAAGACCGCCGCAATCGCGTCGAGCATCAGACCGGCGCCCTGCGTCGGGTTGGCCGAGGCGACACGGCTGGCATACATCAGCCCGGCCGTCGCCGCGCCAAGACCTGTCAGCGCAAAGGCGCTGAGGCGCAGTGCCCGCACCCGCAGACCGGCAAGGCGGGCCGCTTCGATGTTGCCGCCGATGGCGTAAAGCCTGCGTCCATAGTTTGTCTGCTCCAGCAGCACCCAGACCAGCGCCAGGACAACCAGCGCGGTGAGCGACAGGGCAGGCAGCGTCAACGCCTCCAGCCCCAGAGGTTCCAGCGGCACGCCAGAGCGCGCAAAACCGGAGAACTCCGACGGGATATCGCGGCCAAAAATCGTTCGCCCGTCACTGATGTAAAAGGCCAGCCCACTGAACATGGTCAGTGTCCCCAATGTGGCCACAAAGGGCAGAATGCCGATGAGCGACACCAGCACCCCGTTGAACAGCCCGCCCAGCAGCCCGACGGCCAAGGCTCCGGCGACGCCGACCCAGATCGGTTGGCCGGCGACAAAGAGCGTGGCGGCCACGACCCCCGCCAGGCTCGCCATCGACCCGACCGAAAGGTCGAAATCGCCCATCACCATGACAATGGTCATGGAAAAGGCGACCACCGCCAGCATCGAAATCTGTTGGCTGACGTTGAGCAGATTGCGCGGGGTCAGGAAGGTTTCGGGCAGTTGGATGGCAAAGAACGCCACGATCAGGCCAAGACCGATCAGCGTGCCCATTTGGCGCAAGCGGGTCATCCTGCGCGGCTCCGATTGTCTTGATCATAAATTCCGGTAAGAAGCGCTTCGGGCGTCAGACCCTTGGCGGGCAGCAAGGCGGTCTGTTGTCCATTTTGCAGGATCAGGATGCGGTCGCTCAGCCCCACAATCTCGGGCAGGTCACTGGACGCCAGCAGGCAGGCGCACCCCTGTCCGGCGAGCGCGCGGATCAGCCGGTAGATTTCCTGGCGGGCGCCGATATCGACGCCGCGCGTTGGCTCGTCGAGCAACAGCAGACGCGGTTGCCCGGCCAGTGCCCGCGCAAAAACGACCTTCTGCTGGTTCCCGCCCGACAGCCGCCAGACCGGTTGATCGACAGAGGTGGCCTTGAGGCGCACCTGCTCGGTCAGCGCCCGGCTGCGCCGGCGTTCAGATCCCGGCTGCGCCAGCAGTCCGCGCAGGTGCGGCAAGAGGGAATTGGCCCGCGCGCCCATTCCCATCATCAACCCTTCGCTGCGCCGTTCCTGCGGGACATAGGCCACGCCTGCGGCCCAGGCCGCGCTGGGCGAGGCGGGCAGTGGGTCGTCTTGCAGCCCGGCCTCGCCGCCGCGCAGGCGCTCCAACCCCAGGCACAGCCGCAAAAGCTCGGTCTGTCCCGCACCCGCGAGTCCAGCAAGGCCGAGGATTTCGCCTCTGGCCAGGGTGAATGACACCTGCTCCAACCGATCCGTGCGGACATCTCGCAGCCGCAGGATCGGGGTAACGCCCGGTTTGCCGATGCGCGCAGGAACGCTGGCGGTGACCTCTTTGCCGGTCATGTCGTGCACGATCTGCGCTGCGCGGGTCTCTGTCATGGCCCGGGTGCTCACATGCCGCCCGTTGCGCAGCACCGTGACATCGTCGCAGATCTCTTCGATTTCCGCGATCCGGTGCGAGACATAGAGCAGCGCCGCCCCTTCGTCCCTAAGCCCGCGCAACACGTTGAAAAGTCGCTCAACCTCGGTCTCTTTTAAGGCCGCCGTGGGCTCGTCGAGCACATAGAGGCCGGGCCGCGCGCCGGGATCGGCCACCAGCGCCGAGGCCAGTTTGATCAACATCCGGTCGCCGGTGCTCAGATCGCCAGCCGGCGCGCGCGGATCGATGTGGGAGACCCCAAGATGACGTAAGGCGGTCTCGGCCCGGTGTGCCATCTTGCGCCAATTGACCAGCACGCCAAGCCGGGTGGGGCTGCGATGACCCAGCAGGATGTTTTCGGCCACTGACAACTGCGGCACGATGTTGAGCTCCTGGTGAATAAAGCGAAACCCCGCCGCCGCCGCATCGCTGGCCGAGCGCAGCGGCAGTGTCTGATCGCCCCGACGCGCCACCATGCGGTCGGCGGGCACAACCCCCGCGATCAGCTTGATCAAGGTGGATTTGCCCGCGCCATTCTCGCCCATCAGCGCGTGGATACGCCCTGGATGGAGCGTCAGGGACACATCCTCCAGAACCACCGTCGCGCCATAGCGCTTGGTCATCCCCTCCAGGAACAGGGGCGCGTCCACCGCCAAGACGCGCGTCCTCAGTCGGTCACATTGGCCGGCGTGATCAACTTGGTTGGCACATAGGTCACCGACGCCGCGCTGGGTGTGCCGGAGATTGCCTGCGCTGTCGCGGCGGCAACGGCAGAGCCGATCCCCTGGAAGTCCTGCGCCATGGAGGCGCGGAAGTTGCCGCCAGCGGCTATCGCGTCGCGGGCTTGCGGGTTGGCGTCCATACCCACGATCACGATGCCTTCACCGGCGCGCCCGGCATCCTCGATGGCCTGCAACGCGCCAAGGGCAGGTTGATCCCAGGCGGCCCAGACGGCAGCGATGCTGCCGGGTTCGGGGTTGGCAGCCAGAAGCGCTTCCATCTTGGCGCGGCTGTCGGCGATCCCGCCGTCCTGCACATCTGGCGTAATCCGGTCGATGACGTCGATATCCGGGAAGTTGCCAAAGATCGCATCAGCCACCACGCCCCGGATCTGCACCGGTGGGAAGGCGTCAAAGACGAACATCACCACATTGCCTGCGCCGCCGATTTCATTGGCGACGAAGACCGATGTCTCAGCCGCCATGGCGTAGCCGTTGGAGGTCACGTTGGTGTACAGGAGCGGATCGGTGCCGCTGTCCATTCCGATGACGGGGATGCCTGCGTCGGACGCGGCCTGAAGCCCGGCGGCGATCTGCGCGGGATCGACGTTGATGACGATGGCATCGACGTTCTGGACCACCGCGTCTTCGATGCGCGCGATCACGGCGGCGACGTCCCCGGCCGTGTCGATGACATTGACGTCCCAACCGGCAGCTGCCGCGTCGGCCTCAAACCCTTCCAGATACATCTGTGTGCCGGGCTGCGCCAGATAGGGCGTGACCACGGTCACATCCTGTGCCCAGCTTACAGTCGCAACGCCCGCCATGACGCCCGCGCCAAGCGTTGCACGCAGGGCCTTTCCCAAAGTCTTCATACGCTGAACTCCCCGTTGTCTGATTTTGGCCGGATCATGGGGCGGGTCGATGGTTTTGTCGAGACGTTGGCACGGGTTTTGCGCCTAGGTTTGCGGACGCAGCGTGGAGATCCGATGACCCAGCGTGGCATTGATCTCCAGCGCCTCTTTGTAGAGCCCGAACAGGTCGTCGTAGAACCCGCGCCGTGCCGGGTCCGGCTCCCAGGAATGGTCGAAACGGGCAAAGGGGGCATGTGCTTCGGTCAAAGAGCGGGCCGCCGCATCCGAGGCCGCGGCAATTGAAGCCGCACCAACAACGCCCGGTTCGTTGATGGCCAGACGCTTCAGCCGCTTGCCCAGAACATCCGCCCGGATCTGGGCCAATGGCCCGGACTTGAACCCACCGCCCCCGCAGAGGAGCGTATCGGCGGTCGCCGCGGTCGAGGCCTCCAGTGCCTCCAGCAGGTGACGGGCCGAAAATCCGATGCCCTCATAGACCGCACGGACGAGGTCACCTGTCCCGGCGCCCGTCTCCATCCCGAGAAAGGCGCCGCGCAGATCAGCGTTCCAGAGCGGGGCGCGCTCTCCGGCCAGATGCGGCAGAAACAATGGGGTGGTCGGTTGTCGCCCGGACCGGTCGAGCATCTGCACGATTTGCGGGATCGTGAGCCCTGTGAGGTCGCAAAGCCATTGTTGTGTGGCACCCCCGGATTGCGTCGGCCCCGCGTGCAGGCGCACGCCTTCGATTTCTGAAAAGACCACGACGCCCGGTTCGTTGGTCACGGTTGCAGACGCCGCCCCCAGAATTTCGCTGGTCCCGCTCAGGTAGGCAAAGGCGCCGGGTCGGCACGCCCCGGCGCCAAAAAGCCCGACCCAGCCATCCATCGTGGCCGTGGCCATGGCGATACCATCCGAGGTCTCGCCCATGATCTCGGTCAGGCCACGGATCGGTGCCATCCGGTCTGCCGCGCCGGGCACCAGATCCAGAATGGGTGTCACGTAGCGCCCGTCGAGCCCGACCAGCCCGACGTTGGACAAGGGGTCGGTCGCTAGATCTCCGGTGAGTTTGAAGAGCGCATAGTCCTTCGGCAGAAGGACATGAGCCGTCTTGTCCCAGATGTCGGGGTGATGGCGCTGCATCCAGAGCATCCGGGCCAGGCAATGGGAGGCATCGATCGGGATCGGGGCACCCAGCCAGGCGCTTTTGTCTGCATCGCTGAGGCGCGCGTCGAGTTCGCTTGCCTCTGCCGCCGCACGGGTGTCCTGCCAGAGAATGGCCGGTGCCAGGGGCTGGCCATGGCGGTCGACAAAGACATGGGTGTTGACCTGCGAGGTCAACGCGCCGCGACCGACACGCGCGGTCAGACCGGCATCGCGAAACTGGGCGAAGGCCTTGTCGATGAGCCGCATCCAATCGTCGGGGTTTTGTTCGCAGATCCCGCCGGGTGTGCGGTGGGTGAGGTAGGTTTCGCCAAACATCTGTACGGCTGTGCGGTCGGGCGCAAAAATGCCCGCCTTGATCGATGTCGAGCCCAAATCGATCCCCAGCAGATGATCGCCCATGCCCATGCCCTTTCCCGTCGTCCGGGTGCCAGAGTGCGGAGATTGCCCGGAATGACAAGCCCGCGCGCCGGAGGTGCAGGATAATCGGTTGACGCTCTCAGCGGAAAAACCTAAGGAACACACCGCGTAGGGGTATAGCTCAGTTGGTAGAGCGACGGTCTCCAAAACCGTAGGTCGCGGGTTCGAACCCTGCTGCCCCTGCCATCCTAAACGCCTCCCGATCTGCCATGCCAATGGGTGTTTTGTGTCCGGTGAACGACCTGTGCGACCATGGTACACGTGGGGTTGCGGTGCCTCGTTCCGTGCGTGACTTTCCGAGCGACCTTGGCCCGGCGCGTTTGGCGCGCGTTGCGATACGGGTGGTCCCACATGGGTGGTGCCGATTGTCGGCGGCCCGGACGCGCGGGGCGCCATGCCATGGTACGGATGGTTTTTGACGCACTCTGGGGGAACATGGGCCAGCCGGGCGCCTTTCTCGAAACCACCGACACCTGTCAGAGCGGCTAGACCAGGTCCCGATTGCCAGTATCCCGCAAAGCGCATCGGATGCCCCGATGCGTCGACCCTTTGTGGAGCGCCTCCCGGAGCCTCGCCCCCCGGGACAGAATCCTGCGGGCCAGGTTGCGACGCTTGGCGTATCCAGCGGAGACCATTCCGCTGGATGCTTTCTCGTCAGGAAGACTTATTCGGCCGCGACCGGGAGCTCCCCGGTGTATTCGCCGCGCGCCGGGTAGTCCTTGGCGATGACAAAATCCAGCGCGCCGATCATGCCCGAGAGATCGGGACGCATGAACGGCATTGTCTGCACGTTGCCGAAGTAAAGTGTTTGGTCCGGCTTGACGATGAACAGGCCAGGCTCGGAAAACAGCGCGGGCTCCTCGATGCCGATGGAGGTCGGGCCGCGACCTTCCGAGAGGTACAAACCCCACGCGCGGGCGGTTGCCAGCGCCAGGCCATACCCGAACTGCATCTTTGACACGCCGGCCTTTTGCTGCATGGCCTGGGCCCGCTCGCGATCGTCTGAGGACAGCCCGATCAGCCCGAACCCGCGCGAGCCCAGATCGTCGGCCAGAGCCTCGGCCTGTTTCAGGTAAGG
>JBCDEC010000154.1:0-11046 GCA_039179965.1 Pseudomonadota bacterium | reverse complement strand
CGATCGAGAAGCTGCGCATTGTTATGTCCATCAGCATCGCCAATGCGCACGCAGACACTCACGAGTAGCAGGACTCCGCCCTGCGGCCCGCGCGCAATGGCTGTTGAGACGCGGTTTTGAGTGGCGTCCGCCGCGCTCTCCAGATTGTAGCCTTCTTCAAAGGTAATCGTGATGTTCGAAGTGCCATCGTTCGAACTGGTGGACGACATGTAGACCATGCCTTCCACGCCGTTGATCTGCTCCTCAAGCGGAATGGTCACCGATTGCTCGACCACCGCGGCATCGCCCCCGGTATAGGTGGCGCTGACCACCACCGTGGGCGGGACAACCTGCGGGAACTCGCCCACCGGCAATTGCGGAATCGAGATCAGCCCGGCCAGCACCATGACCAGGGCAATCACGGTGGCAAAGACCGGTCGGTCGATGAAGAACCGACTGATCATCTATTCATCGGCCTGCGTTGGCCCGGAGAGGCTGCCAGCCTCGTGCACGCTGACCGTCGCGCCAGATCGCACCTTCTGCTGGCCCTGGATTACAACTGTGTCGCCTTCCTTCAGCCCGGTTTCAATGACGCGCTTTCCGTCGTGCACACGGCCCACGGTCACGCGCGCCAGAGATGCTTTGTTGTCCTTGTCGACTGAAAAGACATAGAACCCGGCCTGGTCCTGGTTGACGGCTTCCGCCGGCACGGTGATCTGCCCCGTTTGTTCCGTCAGTTCGATGGCAACCTTCGCGTACTGGCCCGGACGCATCGTTTTGTCGGGGTTGGGAAACACGGCCCTGACCGCAATCGTGCCCGTGCCCGCATCCACGCCCGGCGCCAGGAAATCGAGCTTGCCGGAATGCGGATGCGCGGAGCCGTCAACCAGCGTGGCAGAGACCTTCAGATCCGGATTGGCATCCAGATAGGCTTGCAGGCTCAGGAACTGCGCCTCGCTCGGGCTGACGTAGACATAAAGCGGATCCATCTGCACGAGATCCACCAGAACCGTTTCATTGGCCAAAACCACATTTCCGACGTCCTGATACACCCGCCCGACGCGCCCATCGATAGGGGCGCTCACTGTCGTGTATTCGAAATTGACCTGCGCGCCGTCCACGGCGCCCTGATTGCTGACCAGATCACCCTGCGCCTCGGCCACATCCGTGGTGCGCTGATCCAGCTGCTCCGGCGCGACCGTCCCGTCGCTGGCCAGCTTGGCAAACCGCGCCTCCTCACGGTTGGCCAGATCGAGACTCGCCTGACTGCTGTCCCGCGCTCCGGTCGTCCGGTTGAGCTCTGCGAGGTAGGGGCGCTGATCGAGCACAAAGAGCGTGTCACCCTTCTGAACATCCGCGCCTTCCTGGAACGGCCGCGTTTCGACATGCCCGTCAACGCGCGCTCTGACGGAGACGGTATTTGGCGCCTCCGTGCGCCCGGTCAGGCTGAGATAAAGCGGGATGGTTTCGGTCTTTGCCTGCGCCACCACAACCTTCGGAGGAGACGGCGTCGGCGTCGTTGCGTCTTCCTCAAAGCAGCCGGCCAGAACGGCCAGTGAAAGGCATGCCAGACCCAAAGGAATGCTGCGCCGCAACGTTTCAGTCTTTGGCCTGACCCCCATAGCTTCCCCAGTCGCAGTTAATCACCTGAGGGGAGCCTATTGGCCGAAAGCCGCTTCGGACAACTGTTTTCTCCGGAAAAATTGTGCGGGCCGACCGAATGGCGCGCCGCTCAGTCATGGCGCTGCCATTTGCTTTGCGTTAGCTCAGGAAGACGATTGGATATTGCAGACGGATCGGCGCATGACACGCACGCGGCACAGCGTTGAGGATCGATTGGAGCGTGAAGCCTGGTCTGCCCTGACCGATGAGCTTTCGGTCTGGAGCGACGCGGGGCGGCAGGCCACGTTCTGGTGGCGCGATGACGATGCGACCCGTGCGGGACCCCGCCTGTCACGCCTTTTGTCTCTGTCCGAGCAGCATGCAGCGCCCGTGGCACTGGCCTCGGTGCCTCGCGACGTCGATACCTCGTTGAAGCCCGCGCTCGATAGCGCGCCGCGGGCCTACGTCCTGCAACATGGCTATGCCCATATCAACCATGCCAAGGGCACCGATGTTTCCGGCGCATGGGAGATGGGGCTGCAGCGCCCGTTGGAGGTGGTGTCGGGCGAGCTTGAAGCCGGCTGGCAACGGCTTTCAGATCTCGTGGGTCCGGATCGGGCATTGCCCGTACTGGTACCGCCCTGGAACCGGATTGATCCGGTTGTGACGGCGCACCTTCCCGCACTGGGTTTTCGGGGTGTCTCGACCTATGGACCACGCGCCGCGTGCGAAGTGGTCCCCGGGCTTTGCCAGGTGAACACGCATTGTGACCCGATCAAATGGAAAGGCGGCGCGCGCTTTACCGGCACGGGCAAGGCCGTGACGTTCCTGACCGCACATCTGGCGGCCCGCCGCCGCGGAGAGGTCGATCCCACCGAGCCGACAGGGCTGGTCACGCATCACATCGACCATGACGAGGCGGTCTGGATGTTTTGTGACGCGCTTCTTGGCATATTGAACGCACATTCCGGCGCGCGCGTCCTATCTCCCACGGAAGTCTTCGGTATCTGACCCCCTGCCCGCCTCAATCGCGGCCGCTTCGTCTTTTGGGACCACAAGGTATCGGCACGCATCGGAGACCTCTACAGGCGGGAATGGTCCTTGGTGAGAACTCTCGATCAAACCCGCCCAACGTCCCGCACATCCCGCAGTTCCGGCGCCAGGATCCGCCTTTGTCGCATAATCGCGTTTGACGCGGCTTGGTCCGATCATCGTGAACACCCTTGCCGAGTTGACACAGGGGATGCGCGATCCGCACAACGGGGCGTCTTTGAACGCGGAACACCAGACGTGTGAGCCCGTCGCCGCGCCGGACCGGGACGTCCAAGCCTTGACCTAAGGGCAAGGCTGTCTTGCCCTGCCCGCTCTGGTGTATTGAAAACGAGACACCATCTGGGTGGGGAAAGGAGAGAACCGATGCTCGATACCGTCACCATGCGGACCGCTGACATGCCAGAAGAGATGCGGTTGCTGCTCAACACATACCCCCGCGACAGCTGGGACACCCACCCGGGTTTCAAAGAAAAGACCCAGGCGTGGATGCGCGCGCACGAGATGTTCCGGCAATTGGCCCGAAAGGTCCGGCTGGACTCCGAAGGCTGGCTGGACCAAACGGTCGACGACGATGACTACGCCCGCGATCTGTCCCGGTTCGGGGGCGCTCTGGTGGGGAACTTGCACGGCCATCACGGTTGGGAAGATCACAGCTACTTCCCCGAGCTCTCCGCCGCCGATTCTCGGTTCGACGCGGGTCTCGACCTGTTGGAGAAGGATCATGCGGACCTCGATCAGGTGCTCGACACCTTTACGCGACAGGCCAACCGGGTGATACAACTGATGCGCCTTGACCCGGGCCAGGTCCGGGATGAGGTCGGACCTTTGCACGGGACGGCAGAGACGATCGAGGTGTTCCTAAAGCGCCATCTGAGCGATGAAGAGGACCTTGCCGTGCCGATCATTCTGCATCACCGGCTAAGAGGGTAAGGATCGCCCGATGACGAAAGACGTCTCTGTTCAGGAAGATCAGACCGACGCACAAAAGCGCCGCGCCCGAGGAGAATTCGTGCGCGGCGTTAGCGGGTTTCGCCAGGCGATCGGCGATCCGGACTTGCAGCCAGAACCGGGTCGCTATCATCTTTTTGTTGCGCTGAACTGTCCCTGGTGTCATCGGGTCGTTCTGGCGCGCACCATCCTGGGATTGCAAAGCGCCATCACAATGGACGTGGCCTTCCCGAACCGCACGGGCGAAGAGGATCCCGAGGGACCCAATCTTTGGGAATTTGCCCCGCAGCGTGTTGCCACACTGACCGGCGCGCCCTTGCCGGAGTGCACCGTGGACACGGCGACAGGTCGCGACCTTCGCCTTGCCAAGCAGATCTATCAGCTCGAAGGCTCCGAAGAGCAATCTGTGCCGATCCTGTTTGACAAAAAGACCCAGCGCATCCTGAACAACGAGAGTGCCGAAATCATCCGGATGCTGGATCGCCATCGCTCCGCCCTGGGTGGCTCTGAGGATGCACCGAGTCTCTATCCCCAAGACCCGGACCATCAGTCGAAGATCGATACGCTGAACGAACAGATCTACGTTGCGATCAACAACGGCGCCTACAAGGCAGGGTTCTCATCCGATCAACAGGTGTATGATGCGGCCTTCACCGCCTATTTCGACGCGCTTGCGGACTTGGACAGGCTCTTGTCCGACGGTCGCGCCTTTCTCACCGGCGCGGATTTCACCGAGGCCGATCTGCGGCTGTTTCCGACCCTCTATCGGCACGATCCGGTCTACTACCTGCGCATGAAGCTGAACGGCGCAAAGATCCTCGACTATCCACATCTGTGGCGTTGGCTCTGCCAGGTCCACGCCATGCCCGGCGTGGCTGACAGCAGTGCACTGGTGCATTGCCGGCAGGGCTATTTTGGCCGGAGCTGGAACAGCGTGGTGCCAAAAGGCCCGTTTGAACCCATGCCTTATCCGGAAGCCTATCATCACCCGGATCTGCCGGACCGGCGACGGGACTGATCTGTCTTTGGCTGACACTTGACGGCGCCGGTGGTTGCTGGATGCGCTTTGACACGCCGGAGACTTTGACCCGACACACGCCACAATAAAGGCAATCGGCCGGCATTGGCGCGGCTTTATCAATGTGCTCGAAAATTCGGCAGCCGCACTTTCGATCTGCCGCCGTGGCAGTATGCCACTGCGCACCTATCGCGATCCGCGGGGTCGATCTCGCCCTGTAGACTGGAAATCACGCCATTCTTTGGAACTTTGCCGCCCCGAAGGTCAGTCAGACACGCCTGCGTCTCGCCTCCACGTTGCGCTCTGCTGCACGCCAATCCTGTTGCGAGCGAGCATCGGCGACCGGATTGCGTGCTTGACCCAAGCGTCCGAACAGGGTGTCTATGTCTCCCGCTCGTCTAGAAAAGACAGATGCATTAGTTTACGCTGCGTAAAGCGGCCCGCGGCAAGCATGTTTTATTTTTACGCAGAAAAGCAAAAAGAAGAATTGTCCCCAAAAGGAGCGGTGATTTGAGCGCCCCTGGAATACTAATACTCGGTGAAGGTGCAAGCCTGTCTCGCTTGACCCGTGCAAAATGGCTTCTCGATCAACTGCCTGAAGGGCGCGTTCAGATGACCTGGGCCGTTCCGGCTCAATACAGACCCCTTTTGGATGACGGCCGGGCGGACATTCATGAGATCAAGGCTGCCAGCTTTGATCAGTACTACGCCAAGATTGTCCAGGGACAGCCGCCGCACACGCCGGAGGATCTGAAGGCGCAACTGGCGACCGACCTCGATCTCATAAAGTCCAGCAAAGCGGACCTGGTGGCCTACGATCTGCGTCCGACAGCGCCGATCGCAGCCGCCATGTCCGGCGTTCCGTCCGTGAGTGTGATCAATGCGTACTGGAGCCCCTACGGCGAACGGATCATGACCGTTCCAGACACGGTGGGCGTGCGCAAGATCGGTCTGAGGTTTGCAGAATTCATCCTGCCGCGATTTGGGCCACGGGTGATGAAACGGGTTGTCGAACCGGTCAGCGCCCTACGCCGCGCGGCGGGACTTGATGACTACGACGGGGACCTGTTCCAACTGTGGGCCGGGTGCGATCATGTCTGGTTTCCCGACACAGACAACATGGCCCCTGCCGAGGGCCTGCCAGAAACCCATATCCGGGTGGGCCCCGCGCTCTGGCGTCCGAAATCGGCGGGCTTTCCGACCCTGCCGACCGGATTTGGCTCTACTCGCTCCAAAGTCTACGTCAGCCTTGGCTCAACCGGATACGTTCACCTGCTGCCCCAAATCGTTGACGGCCTGCTGGCCGCGGAAACCGACATCCTGATTTCTGCACGCTCACACGAATTGTCTGATGAGGTCATGTCGTCCGGCCGTGTGCATGTGGTCAATTACATCGACGGGGATCAGGCGTGCGACTGGGCCGATCTGGTCGTCTCCAACGGCGGGCATCCGCAGTTGATGCAGGCCTTTTCGACCGGCACGCCGGTTCTGGGGGTCGGCGCAAACTTCGATCAGCTCATGGCGATGGTCCATGCAGAGCGCACTGGCGCGGCAATTTCACTGCATGTGCTGCGCGTCACACCGAGCCGGGTGACGCAAGATGCGCTCAAGTTGCTGCAGTCGCCAGAGGCCACGGAATGCGCCCGGGTGCAAAAGGCGGAGATTGACAAAATCGACACGGGCGCGCGGATGGAACATGCGCTGGACAGCGCGCTGCGCTGACCTGCCGCCGGTTGGACTTTGTGCGTCATAACCCGGCGCTATCGCATTGAGGGCAGCTTTGCCGCACGTGCGATGGCAAGCCCCGTATGATCGGTCCGGTAAATCGGGCGTGGCGGGTGCATTTCAGTATCAGTCGTGCGTGACAGCCAATGCTGGCCCTGAAGCCGCTTCAGGGTTTGTGACAACGCACGGTCGGTGATCGGGGGCAGAGCGCGCTTGATCTGACCGAAATATTGCGGCTCTGCGCACACGGCCAGAACTGGAAGGGACCATGCCTTCCTGAGAAGCGTGTCTCCCTCACCGCCAAGCCCAATGGATTGGATCCGGTGAGCGATTTCGGCCCATTGCCGGCCTGTTTCGGTCAGCCGGTACTCGGGCCTCAGAGGGTGTCCGTGACCGGGATTGCGCTCCAAAAGCTCCAGATCAATGAGATGCGCCATGCTGTGCGCAAAGGATGTCCGGCTCGCTCCCGTGGCGGCGAGCAAGGGCGCCTGGCGCGCGGGCGTGCCGCTTGCAAGCTGTCCCAGAATGCTCAATGACCAGGCCCGTGCAGTTATCTTGACAAGTTCACTTATGTCCATAAAGTATAGTAACTATATTTATGATCGAAAGGAAACCCAATGCCCGTCGCACAGCTTGAGACAACGTTGACCTTGGCCATTTCGGTGAAAGACAGGCATGCCAGCGCGGCCTGGTATCTTGAGATGCTGGGATTTGAGGAACTCTATCACGCGGATGAGGCCGGCTGGAGCGAACTGACGACCATGACCGAGGGTGTGACGCTTGGACTTGGCGAACAGGGCGAACCGCAACCTGGCAACACGGTTCCGGTCTTTGGCGTGGCAGACATTGCGACGGCGCGGGCGGGGCTTGAGGCCGCCGGTGTGTCCTTCGACGGGCCGACAGAGGTTATTGAGGGCATGGTGGCCACGGCCACCTTCTACGACCCGGACAAAAACGCACTGATGCTGGCCCAGGATCTGACCGGAGGATCCTAGCGGCCCTTCTTACAGTCCGGGCGCACGTCCCTTCGGGGGTATTGGGGGATCCATCAGCGTGAGTCCCCGTCACCCGAACGCAACGCGACCGGATGGCGGCCATCACGCGCGCTGCTCTTGTGAGGGCGTCAGGTGCGCCGGTCGCATCAGCGACCAAGTTGGGGCCTGCAGCCATTGTACCAACGCCAGAGCAAACCCGAACTTTGAAACCGGGTGTTCAAGCGACGGGCAGGCGAACGCGGGAAGGCGTATGACAGACCGGGCCGCGCCGACGGCATCCGTGACGGATCTTCTGGACCTTTAAATTCACGACAATGCGCGCAGCGGTGGACGTCTGACAGCCTGGAACACCGTTCGTTTGACACTGCCGGGGCGACACCCCCCGTGCTTTCGCCTCAGGTTTCCTAGCAACTGGCCGAGACCTTCGATCCGCTGCGCCGCCGGCCATTTCGCACATCACATGCGATTGACACGTCCCATCGACAGCCCGCTCGCGAGATGATGGCGGACGAAATAGACCAGTCCAAGCCCGGGAACAATGGTCAGGAAACCAGCGGCACACAGAATGGGAAGGTGGACAAAGCCAAGCGGTCCCCCTGCCCTGAACAAGACCGCAACAATTGGCTTGGCCTCCGTTGTTGTCAGAGCATTCGCGAGGATGAGCTCGACCCAGGAGGCCATAAAACAAAAGAACGCGGCCACTCCGATGCCCGGCGCGGCCACGGGCAGAAGGATCCGAATTGCAAAAGAGAACCCACTGCGCCCGTCGACTTTCGATGTCTCGTCGATCTCGACAGGAATTTGTCTGAAAAACCCTTCGAGGATCCAGACCGCCACCGGCACCGTGAACAAGCAATGCGCAAGTGCGACACCGACCACGCGGTCCATCAGGCCAATCTCGGAATAGAGCTGTACCATCGGCAGAAACAAAACCGCCGAAGGTGTCATGCGCGACGCCAGAAACCAAAAGAACAGGTGTTTGTCGCCTCTGAAGCGGTATCGGGAAAACGCATAGGCCGCAGGCACCGCCACGGTGAGAGACAGTATCGCATTCAGACACGTATAGAGCGCGGCGTTCACAAAGCCCATCGCCCAGCCACGGTCGGTCAGGATGTAGAGGTAGTTTTTGAGTGTTGGTTCTTTGGGAAAGACCGACAGGCCTGCCGTGGCCTCCTCCTGCGTCATAAAGCTGATGATGATCAGCCAATAGAGTGGCAACAGAACGAAAGCCGCATACAGAAGCGGAACAAAACGCCGGCGCACATATGGTACATCTCGCTCAGTCATCTGACGCCGTCATGATGCGGAACAGAGCCCAGGACGCCGTCACCAATACCAGGATGTAAATAAGGGCCGCCGCGCTGGCTTCGCCGAAGTTGAACTCTTTCATCGCCGTCTGGATCAGATCCTGGGACAGGAATGTGGTCGAAACTCCGGGGCCACCACGGGTGATCATGAAGGGCTCGATATAGATCATCAGGCCGTCAATCAGGCGCAAGAGCAGCGCGATGACCAGAACGCGTCGCAGTCGGGGAAGCTCGACGTATCGGAAGATCGCATGCCGGGATGCGCCGTCGATCTGCGCTGCCTGATACTGGGCAGCCGGAATGGCAACCAGCGCTGCGTAGCTCAACAGAACCACGAGACCGGTCCAGTGCCAGACGTCTGCCAGCACAATGACCGCCCACGCGAACACGACGGTGTTGAGCGTGTAGACGTCGCTGATCGCGAGGGCAGATACACCCAAAGGACCGATCGCCGGGTCTGACATGATCTTCCAGATCAGCCCGACGATGAACCAGGGAATGAGCAAGGGGATCGCGGCAATGATGATATAGAGTGTCGCGGCAGGACCGTCCCGCGGCATATTCAAAGCGATCCAAACACCCAATGGAATCTCGATGGCAATGACCAAGGCCGCGTAGAGAAAGGTCCGCCCCAGCGTGCTCCAGAACTCGGCCGACCGCAAAATCGTCTCGTACCAATGCGTCCCGGCCCAGACAAAAGAATTGCTGGAAAAGACATCATGCACCGAGTAATTGACGACGGTCATGATCGGTAGAACGAAACTAAACGCCAGGAGGGCCAATCCCGGCGCGACGAGCCAAAGTGCACGGCCTTGCTGCTTTTTCATCCCTGCTCAGTCCCAACCTCGCCCGCCGTGCAGGGGATCACTCAAACCGTCGATCTGTCAACACGGGCCGGCCTGTCCAGGGCACTGTCTGTGTGTGGCGGCATGTTTGATCTCTTTGGGTTTTGGCAGAGCGGGCCTGATCCCCGGATGGCTGCGACGCGGGGTTCCCTGTGCAAGTCGGGCCAAACTTTTGACGTCGTTTGCGTTTCCGATCAAACGCTTAGACCCCGTCCCCGCTGTCGCCTTGGCAAGGATCGATCTGCGAATGTGGTGGGGTGAAGCGTAGATCTGGCGCATGGAGCCAATGGACAGGCGTCAGAGTGAATGCCAGACTGTGTCGATGAGGCGTCTTCTTGAAAACGGATTGGTTGCGGCGGCGACAATTGCCGTCTCCATGAGCGCACCGATTGCGCGGGCCGGCAATTGCGCAATTGACGCGATGCTGGTGTTCGACGGCTCGGCCTCGATGGACGAAATCAGTTTTGAGACAGGGCCCAACACCCGCATCGTCGAAGCGCGCCAGGCCATCCGGCGGGCGATGCCCGACATTGCGCCTGTCCGGCGCGTGGGGCTGTTGATCTACGGTCCGGGCCCCGCTGGTGCCTGCGAGAACCTCGATCTGCGCTTCGCTCCGATTGCCGGGTCGGCGGGGCCGGTCATAGATGCCGTTGAAGCGCTTCAACCCAACGGGCTGACTCCTCTGACGGGGGCCGTGCGGCGGGCGGCGGAAACACTGGACTATCGCAACCGCGCCGGTGTCGTGGTGCTGGTCACCGACGGCAACGAAACCTGCGGCGGTCGGCCGTGTGAAATGGCGCGCAATCTGCGCGCTACCTCCCGCGACCTGACCGTCCACGTGATCGGGTTCCGCGCCGTGGTCGACTTTTTCGCCTGGAACAATCCCGAGCAGGATCCGCAGGCGTCAACCACTGTCGCGCGTTGTCTGGCGGACGAGACCGGGGGCCTGTTTGTTCGAACGGAAACCGTAGAGGAGTTGGTCGCAGCGCTGCAACGGACGCTGGGGTGCCCGGTCATTGGGTAGCTCACCCACTGCCCCTTGCGCGTCATCGGCAAAGCTGGCAGCCGCCGCCAATTGGACCAAGGTGCGGTGCAGATCCCGGGCTTGCGGCAGGGCTTTGCCGTGTCCTCGTCGCTGCTGGCCTTGGTTCAATCTCGCGCGCCAGTTTCGACATGTCTTCGTCTGAATGCGAAATCTGTGCCATGCCATACCTCCCGCCCGCCCGGATTCTGGACGCGCCGGTAAAGCAGAGGGAGACAACAGAAGGCGAATTGCGTTACCGATTGCGCGGCGCGTTCATCTATGCTGGCCCAAGCGACGAGCCTCACCCAAATGAAGCTGGGATGGTGCGGGAGACATCTGTCAAAGTCACGCACGGCATCACACGTGCACATCGTGAGCGCATTTTGAACGGAACAGAACCGGCATGAACCCGACCTTAAGCACCAGAGACAGAAGCCGCACTCAAACTATTCTTGCTCTGTCGTTTTGATGGAAACTGGCGATCCCTGAAGGACTCGAACCCTCAACCTGCTGATTAGAAGTCAGCTGCTCTATCCAGTTGAGCTAAGGG
>JBCDEC010000153.1:0-11072 GCA_039179965.1 Pseudomonadota bacterium | reverse complement strand
TTTCGGGTCTGACCACCAAGGTCGAACTGGAAGGCTTCGCCGCCGAACTCATCGACCGGTTCGGCAAGCTGCCAAAGGAAGTGAACACCTTGCTTCTGGTGGTCCGGATCAAGGCCATGTGCAAACGCGCGGGCATTGCCAAACTCGATGGCGGACCAAAAGGTGCGACGCTGCAATTTCACAATGACAAGTTTGCCTCGCCGGAAGGGCTGGTGGCCTTTATCGAGGACCAAAACGGGTTGGCTAAGGTCAAAGACAACAAGATTGTGGTGCGCCGTGACTGGGCCCGGGAGGCGGACAGGATCAAGGGCGCCTTCGCCATTGCCCGGGATCTGGCGGAAAAGTCCGGCGCGGTGCGCAAATCCTCTGTCCCCGCCGGATGAACCTGGCGGAGATTATTCGTCGAAAAATCTCAACGGGACTTTCTGCGGCGCAGAAAGTCGTTCAGCTCATTCTGCCGCGCGCATCGCGGCCTGAGCGCAGAAACAGGAGGCGGCAACGGCGCGATCTGCCCGGGCCAGCGCGAGATCAAGCCGCTGGCGGATGTTCAGGATCTCGCGATCTTCACCGCGCGCTTGCAGACAATCGTGCAACCCTTTGAGAGACCAGACATTATCCGGGTGAACACTGGCGCGGCTGAGCGCGCCACCCAGACCGAGATCCTCGCGGTACACGGCCTCGGCCTCTTCAAGGCGGCCCTGTTCAAAGAGCAGGGCGCCGAGCGCGTGGCGTGCCGGCTGCATCCAGCCCCAGGGTTCGTCATAGGGCAGGTCGTCTTCCAGGGCGACCGATTGGCGCAGATGGGCAAAGGCGGCGTCATGGGCGCCCTTGCGATAGGCGATCTCGCCCCGCACCATTTCCTTGGCGACCTCGAGCAGATCGACAATCCGGTTGTTGTGCAGCAGACGGCTGTCCGGGACGCGCGCGCAGGCGGCAAGAAACCGGGCTTCCTCGGCCTCGGCCTCGACCACCCGATCCAGTGCGGCAAAGGCAATGGTGCGTGCGTAATGCACATAGGCCGTCTTGGTGCAGTAGAGATCCGGATCCGTCGGAAGGTCCAGCGCGAGCGCCTCGTCCCAGCACCCGAAGCGCACCAACAGATGTGGCTCAAAAGCGAGGTAGCTTTCAAAGAAATCCGCCATCGGCGGGGAGGGAACGCGCAGCATGGCCTCGGGCGTGGTGTCTTCCAGCCCCTTCAGTGCAGCCCTGGCCGGCGCCATTTGCCCCAGAAACATCGCTCCGTAGATCACGAAGTGATAATTGTGCTGACGGTAGCCCGTGTAGACGTTGAACGCGCCTTCCGAGCGGTAGAATTTCAGATCCGCTTCGACTGCCTGTTGGTTCCACAGCACCACGTTCTGATAGTGCCCGCAAAGAATGTCGATATGCGTGGGCATGTGAACCAGGTGACCGGCGTCGGGCACCAGGGTGCGCAGGACATCCGCCGCCTTGAGTGCCTTCTCTGGCCAGGGCGACATTTCCATCAGGTGGACATAGAGATGCAGAAGCCCCGGATGCGCCATAGCGCCGGGCAAGTCTGTCAACGCCTCCTCCAGCACCTGCCGGGCTTCCAGCGTCGCAGCACCATCCGCCGGCGTTCCGGTCCGCAAGTCCCACATTTTCCAGGGCGTCAGATTCAACAGCGCTTCGGCAAAGAGCGCGCGGACATCGAGATTGTCGGGAAAGCGTTCAAAGACGGCGCGCATCGCAACCGCAAAGTCCTGATCCCAGGCTGTCATATCCGGGATCGGTTCGGCCTGCGGATAGCGCGCCTGCAACGCATGGATCAGGGCCTGCTCGACCGGGCTGCCCCCATCGGCGCGGCTGAGCGCCTCCTGCGTGGCAAGGTAAGCCTCGCGCAGGGCCTTTGCCTGTCCCGCGGGATCAAGCAGCGCCCAGGGCAGGTTGTAGTTGGGTCCCGCCGCATAGGCCGCCCCCCACCAGGGCATCGCAGCCGTCGGATCGAGCATCGCGGCGCGCTTGTAACAGACGATCGCCTCGCCGTGGTTGTAGCCGTAGGTCCAGGCCAGCCCGCGATCAAACCAGATCTGCGCCTCCGCGCCCTGAACCGATACGGGCCACGTATAGCTCCCAAGATCGTAGTACTCCAAACCAACTCTCCCCCAAAACCAAGACATCGGCTGTCCCGACCTATAGCATACATCCCCGGAGCGGTCATATGCGCCCGCCTCAGGGCCCTGCGGTGGCCCCGGCGGCGAGATCCCGCGCCATACGGGCTTCGGCCTTGGCCATGGCCCGCATCGACAGGTAGCCGGCCACGGTCAGACCCAATATCCCGATCGCCAGAGGCCGCAGGGTGCCATCAAAGCTGAGCCCGATCACGGTGGCGACCGGGGCCGCCAGAACAGTGGCAATGCCACCAATGACCGAGGCCGCCAGACCCGCGATATGTCCCATGGGTTCCATCGCGATGGCGTTCAGATTGCCCATGGTCAGACCGCCCATGAAAAAGATGCTCACCTGCCAGAAGACGAACACCCAGAACGCGCCGACCTCGGTCTGACCAAGATAGATATGGGCCAGAACGGCTACGGTGATCAGCATCTGGCCGAGATAGACGTAAGCCACCATGCGCCGCATCCCGATCCTGACCACCAGGACGGCATTCAGCAGACTGCCGGTGCCCGCCACCACGGCCACGGCGCCGAACCAGTAGGGGAAGCTTTCGGCGCGATCGTAGACCGTGTCATAGATCGGCTGCACCATGGTCAGCGTGGAAAACAGCACCGCCATCGAAAGCACCTGCACGATGATCGAAATCCGCACGGTCGGATGAAGGATCATTTCCCTGACCGCCGACCACAACAGCGGCGCACGGAACGGGCGGCGGTCCGACACCGCCAGCGTCTCGGGAAGGCGCAGCGCCACCCAAAGTCCGAGGGCCCCCATGAAGATCACAAACGCCATGAAGATGCCGTGCCAGTCCCAGGCGTTGATGACAAAACTGCCCATGAGCGGCGCAATGGCCGGCACAATCATGAAAATCATCATCACAAACGACATCACCTGCGCCATGGCGCGTCCGGAAAAGACATCGCGCAGCACCGCCATGGCAACGACCCGCGGCGCGGCCGCGGCAAGCCCCTGCACGAGCCGGGACAGAAGGACCACTGTCAGATCGTCGGACTGCCAGGCCACGGCGGAGGCCAGAATGAACAAGGCCGCGCCCCAGAGGATGACGGCCCGGCGGCCAAAGGCATCCGACAATGGTCCAGTCAGGAAAGTTCCAATCCCCAGGCCCAGAACAAACACCGTGAGCACCAGTCCGATCCGGTTGGGGTCTTCGGGGCTCAACTGCTGTGCCATCTGCGGCATCGCGGGCAACATGGCATCGAGTGAAAACGCAACGCAGGCGAACAACGCCGCGACAAGCGCGATCAATTCGACGCGGGACAAGGGAAGTGACATAAAGGCTCCGAGACTACGTGGCCGTCCTAGACGGCCCGGTGACAAGCGCAAGGCGCATCCTCGTGATCGGGAACTTAACAGACCGGTGGCTGAGGCCTAGTCCTGATCTGCTTCGCGCGGCGGTGCGGCATCGTCGGGCGCGCGCCCGCTTTTGCGCAGCCCCCGGTCCAGTCGGATCAGGATCCGGTGCAACAGACCCGGGTTGCGGTCCCGCTCTTTCAGATGCTCGGTCGCCAATTGCTGGATCGTGACCGCGAACACGCCAAGGCCCGCAAAAATCAGGACGGTCGTTCCGATCTTGCCCAGGGTGGTTTCCGGCGCAAGATCTCCGTAGCCCACAGTCGAAATGGTCACCACGGTGAAGTAATAGCTGTCGACCCATGTCCACCGTTCGACCAGACGGAAAAACACCATGCCAGAGGCAATCACCGCGCCAAGGCGCAGCACCAGGGTCACCAGGCCGATGTGGTTCAAGATCCTGCTGAACCGGTCCGGTTCGCCTGACCAATGAGTTCGCCGATCACTTTGAGCCACAACTCCGCAGGCTGCGCCCCCGGCACAGCGTGTTGACGTGCTACAATGAACGTGGGCACCGAATTCACCCCCATCTCTCTCGCCTGCTGATCGCGGGACCGGATATCCTCGCGGTCGGCATCCGAAACAAGAAGGCGCAGGACCACCGACGCATCCAGACTACAACTGTCGGCCACATCGGCAAGCGTGGCATGATCACCGATGTCGCGGCCTTCAACGAAATAGGCCTGAAACAGCGCATCGACCACTTCGGTCTGTACGCCTTCGACGCCGGCCCAATGGATCAGGCGATGCGCATCGAGTGTGTTGGGCGTGCGGGTCATCCCGTCAAAGTCGATGTTCAGACCTTCGGCTTCGGCATGTTCCACGATCGGTGCATAGGCCGCCACCGCGCCCGCCTTGCCGCCGAACTTGGTTTCAAGGTAGTCGCGCCGGTCCATACCTTCGGCAGGCATGTCGGGGTTAAGCTGAAACGGGTGCCATTCGATCTCAAACGGGTGATCCGGCACCTGCGCCAGGGCGGCATCCAGGCGGGACTTGCCGATGTAGCACCAGGGGCAAATCGGGTCCGACAGGATGTCCAGTTTGACGGAGTCGGGAGAGTCGGCGGTCGCGTTCAGTGTCATCGTGGCTTTCTTGGATATAGAGCGGGCAGGGCCCGGCGCAGCACCTTGCCATTGGCACCCGCGGGCAGAGAATTGAGCGCGACATAATCGCGTGGTTGTTTGTAGCGTGCAAGATGCTCTGCCGCAAAGGACTTGAGCGTCCCCACGTCGAGAGGCGCTTGCGCTGTGTAGAACCCTACAATGATATGTGTGTCGTTTTTGACTTCAACCTCTGCAACGGCGATCTGGTCCAGACCGGGGCAGGCCGAGAGCGCAGCCTCCACCTCCAGCGGGGAAACCCGGTAGCCGCCCGCATTCATCATGTCATCGGCGCGACCGAGATAGGTGATCTGGTCATCGTCCTCCATCACGCCCTGATCTCCGGTCAGAAACCAGCCGTCGCGCATCCGCGCGGCCATTTCATCCGGCGCATTGAGGTAGGTCAGCATCAAACCCGGGTCGCGATGGTCCACGGCTATGACGCCCGGCGCGCCACGGGGGACCGGACCGCTGTCGTCGACGATTGCGATGCGCCGTCCCGGCTGCGGCGTGCCCAGCCGACCGGGCGGCGCAGGACGATTCGGGCAGGCCGAGATGAAAGTGGAACATTCAGACATGCCGAAGGCCTCGTATACCTCGCGACCAGTGACCTGTCGCCAGGTGGCGCGCAGCGTCTCGGACAGCTTTTCCCCGGCGGACAGCCCATGCCGCAGATCGGGCAGCTCGAAGGAGTCATTCTGGTTTAACATGCGACGGTAAACACCAGGAGCTGCGGCAAAAATTGTTGCCCGGTGTTGGCGCAGCCGGACCGGAAGTTCTGCGATGGGCGTCCCTGCAGCCGGGATCAGCGCTGTCGCGCCCATCGTCCAGGGGTCCATGAGCCCCGTGCCCAGCGTATAGGTCCAGTTGAAGGCCCCGGCGTGGAGCAACCGGTCCTGCGCCGTGAGCCCGTACCAACCCGTCATCATCATCTGGCGCGCCCAGATCGCACGGTGTGCATGCGCCACAGCCCGGGGCTTGCCCGATGTGCCGGACGTATAGACGACGTAGGCCATCCGGTTGGGATCGCCGAGATCATAGCCGCAGGCAGGCAAGCTGCGCATCGCGGCCAAATCTTCCAGACCGATCTCGCGTGGTCCCGACGGCGCTTTCAAAGAGGCGACGGAGGGGTCGCGCAGGACGACGGCCGGTTTGAGATCGGCGATCAGCGCGCCGACCTCGTCTGCGGTGAGCTGCGCTGACGTCGGAACAGGGATCACGCCCACGGCAATGGCCCCGAGGTAGGCGATCGGGAAGTCCACCGAATTGCCCAGACGCATCAAGGCAATATCACCGGGCGCAAGGCCCGCGCGCAAAAGCCCGGTGCCGGTCCCGCGCACGGCAGCCTCAAGTTCAGAGTAACTCCAGTTCTGCGCGGCATCGTCGTGAACCACCGACAGGGCGGTGCGGGCGCCAAGCGTCGGCGCACGGCCCAACACATGGGCAGCGAGGTTGAAGGGCGCGGGACAGGGGGGTGGCCCGCCATGATCGAAAACCGACAGCATGGGCGGGGAGCTAGCTCTTGCGTCAGGCCGTTGCAAGCTGCTCCTGCTCCGCCTATTCAAGCAGGCATGACCCAAACCGATCCCAAATCGATCATCAAAATTGCCCGCAGCACGGGTGAACAGGACAGCAGCGAACCTCTGGATCTGGGCGCGCGCGTGCGCGAGTTGAGAAAGGCCCGCAACTGGACGCTTGAACAGGCCGCGCAGCAGGCAGGGCTGGCGCGGTCGACCTTGTCAAAGATCGAAAACGGGCAGATGTCGCCGACCTATGACGCGCTCAAGAAGCTGGCGGTCGGGCTGGAAATCTCTGTACCCCAACTCTTCACCCCGCCCGAACGCGAGCAGGTGAATGGCCGCATGGCGGTGACCAAGTCGGGCGACGGGTCCGCGACGCCCACGGCGACCTATGAACACGAACTATTGGCCGAGCAGCTTATCCAGAAACGCATGCTGCCCTATCGCGCCCGTGTGCGGGCCCGGTCCATGGAAGAGTTCGACGGATGGGTGCGCCATGACGGAGAGGAGTTCCTCTACGTTTTGACGGGCGTCATTCTCCTGTACACGGAATTTTACAACCCGGTGGAGTTGCGACGGGGCGACAGCGCCTATTACGACGCCGCAATGGGTCACAATGTGCTTTCGGTCAGCGAAGACGACGCCACGATTCTGTGGGTCACGTCTCTGGGTTGAGCGTCCCGACAGGCGTTGGTTTTCTGTGACGTGTCACGCAGCTATGCTGCGACTGCAAACCGCGTCAGGCGTCCACGCTGGATTTTGCGGCACCTTTCGTGCGCGCAAGTGTTTCGATGTATAAAAATCCATCAACCGCATCGCGCGCTTCATGCAATGTCATATCGTGCGTTTCAGCAAGATGGGCCTCAAAACGGGAGCGATCCAGTTTGAGAAACGGCATGGACGCATCATCCAGGTTTGGAAACTGCGCCTTGAACTTGTTGAACCACACAGACCAATTCTGGGTCAGATCTGACCAATACATCAGCATCACCCTCATGTTGTCGCTTCCAACTCCCCAGACCTGAACGTAGCAACCCCCCCCCTGTGCGTAAAGGGCAGGCTTCTGGTTTTGCGCTGCAGCGCACATTCTGCGGTGCGGAAACCGTGGTATCCCAGGTGCAGCAACCGGCCGACCGAAGCGCGGTCCGCGCCGCCAGAACTGACACCTTAGCGCGTTCGAGAAGGGTGACACTTTCGCAAAAGATGAGTGCGACGTGCGCGACAGAGGTTAATTCTTCCCTAAACGACTGTTTTACAGGAGCTAATTTTCCAGATTCATTTGCGCTGATATATTAGGCAAGCCGCACAGCGGGGATGCGGCCATAAGAGCAGGCCGCGGGGCCGGTTTGGTCAGGACAGCACGGCAAGGTGTGACAACACGCCACAGGCCGTTGGTCAAAATTTCAAAAAATTTCACATCAAAGCCCAAATTTTGCAGCGATTGCCTTTGCGCTAGTCCGCAAAGAGTCGAGTCAAAGCCCAATGCGCGATCAGGACGGCTATGATCTGCGCCAGAATGAACATCGGCACATGTCCCGGCCAGATCCCGGCAAACGTGTCGCTGAAGGCGCGCGCTATGGTCACGGCGGGATTTGCAAAGCTGGTGGAGGCCGTGAACCAGTAGGCGCCGGTGATGTAGAGCGCGACCAGGGTCGGAACGGCATCCGGTCGCGCGGCCAGCCCGCCAAAGATCACAAAGAGCAGCCCAAAGGTCGCGACCAGTTCCGCACTCCATTGCGCCAGACCAGACCGGTGCATGGTCGACGAGATCTGCAACACCGGTTCGCCAAACATCACGTGGGCGACAAAGACCCCGAGAATGCCGCCGGCGACCTGGGCCAGACCATACAGGACGGCCCTATGGCGCCCGATTTCACCGCGCAGCCAGAAGGCCAGTGTCACGGCCGGATTGAAATGCGCCCCCGAGATCGGCCCCAGAACCGTGATGATGGCGTAGAGCATGCAACCCGTTGCAATGGCATTGGCCAGAAGCGCGAGCGCGGTTATCCCGCCCGACAAGGTCTCTGCCATGATGCCCGATCCGACAACCGATATCAGCAGAAGCGCCGTACCCAGGGCTTCGGACACCAGCAGACGGGGCGGGACGGCCTCTGCCGCGCCGTCCGGGTGCGCGCCGGGGGACAACAGACCATCGGTCAGCTTGCGCAGAAATTCCATGATCAAAGCCTTCCTGTGACAAGGGATCGGGGCCGGTCAGTGCGTGGGCATGTCCGGAATTGGCCAGCGCCCGATATCGTCCAGGGCGCTCTGCAACCCGGGCGCGTCCAGGTCGGCCAGCGGCAGGGCGGCCAGGGCCTGGATGCGGGGCCTGAGCATATCGAACACCCGCCGCATGGCCGCTTCGGTATGGTCCGGATCGTCCAGCGGGTCCGGAAGACCCCAGTGGGCATGCAGCGGCGAGCCGGGCCAGTCGTAAAGATCCTCGTGAGCGGCGCGGTTGCAGACCGTGATCACGAGGTCAATCGCGGGCGCATCCCTAAGATGGTCCGCGACCGCCTTGGCCTGCAGTCCCGAGACTTCGATTCCGTGCGCACCAAGGACCTGCAACGCCGCCGGGTGCGGCGTCCCGGCCGGGTGGGTGCCGGCCGAATGGGCGTGAAACAGCGGCCCGGACGCCCGCAGCAGCGCTTCGGCCATGATCGAACGGGCCGAATTGTGGCTGCACAGGAAGAGCACCTCGAACGGGCGCGCGTTCAGATCGCGCGGGCGGGTCATGTCCCAGGGCATGCAGATGTCGGGCCGGTTTCGGCAACAGGCGCCCAGCATGTCTCCAAACAGGCCCTGCACGGCCTCCATCCGAATACGGTAAAGCTGGAAGGTCCCCCGGCGGGTCTGCGACACAAGATTGGCCTGGCGCAGCGCAGACAGATACACCGACGTGGTGTTCGGGCGCAGATCAAGCGCCTGGGCGATTTCGCCTGCCGGCACCGCGTCCGGATAGCGCCGCATCAGCAGGCGGAATATGTCGAGCCGCCGCTCATGCGCCAGCGCCGACAATTGATCTGTGACTGAACCACTCATGCGCGCTCAGGTAAGAGGGTGGGGCATGTGCGTCAAGCGAATTGGCGCAGGCGCTAGTCCTCGTACCACCAGACCTGCGGCATGTACTCCGGACCGTCGCCATAGATGGGAATGTTATCGCTGTACCGCAGCTCTTTGATGTGGGCGATCCGTCCGACATCGTAGCGCCAGATCGGGATCACCAGACGTTCTGCCGTCAGCACCCGGTCCAGCGCCCGGACCGCGGCTGTAAAGTCTTCGGTCGAGGTGACTGTCAGCATCTTGTCGATCAAGCCGTCCACCGCCGGAGAGGCCAGCCCCATGACATTGCGCGACCCCGGCGTGTCACGCCCTTCAGAGCCCCAGTACAGCTTTTGCTCATTGCCCGGCGAGAGTGAGAGCGCCCGGCGATAGGCCGTCATGTCGAAATCGAAGTTGAGCATACGTTCTGTATACTGCGCGCTGTCCACCACGGTGACCTTGGCGTCTATGCCGAGCCGTTCGAGCGCGGGCAGGAACATATCGACCAGCGTGCGGGTTTCGACATCAGCCTGTTGCAACAGGATTTCAAACGTCACCGGGCCCTGACGCCCGGTGAGCTTGCCGTCTTCGATGCGATAGCCCGCGGCCTGCAATTGATCGAGCGCGATGCGGATATTGGCCCGGTTGCGTTCGCTGCCATCCGAAACTGGCAGGCTGTAGCCGTCGATGGCGCCGGGCGGCAGATCGCCGGCATAGTCCTGCAGAAAGACCTCGACCTGGCCTTCGGCCGTTCCGTCCAGTTTGCCCAGCACCGAATTGGCAAAGTAGGAGGTGATGCGGCTTTGCGCACCACCGGTGATCGCATCATTGATGAATTCGAAATTGAAGGCGTGGATCAGCGCATCGCGCACCCGCCAGTCCTCGAAAAAGCCGTCCCGGGTGTTCATCACCAGACCGGTCATGCCGGTGGGTTTCTTGTCGGGGAATTCCGACTTCACGACATCGCCGCGCTCGGCTGCCGGGAAGTTGTAGGCGGTGGCCCACTTTTCGGCGTTGAATTCCCGCTGGGCCGAGATCTGCCCGGCTTTGAAAGCTTCAAAGGCGGCCACGCCGTCGCCGAAGAATTCGATGCGCATTTCGTCGAAGTTGTTGGTGCCGCGCCGGAAGGGGATGTCCCACCCCCAGTAGTCCGGGTTGCGCGTGTAGGTCACCGAGCGGCCGGCGACGAAATCCGTCACCACATAAGGCGCGGTCCCCATCGGCACTTCGCCAAGGCCCGAGGCGGTGAAATCCTTGCCCTCGTATTGTGCCTTGTTCAGGATCGGGCGCAGCCCTGCGATCAGCGCCAGTTCGCGATTGTCGGAGGCAAAGCTGAGTTTGACGCTCCTTGGGCCCGTGGATTCAATTTTTTCGACCTGCGACCAGAACGAGCGATATCGCTGATGCCCGGTGGTGCCCAGGGTCTCGTAAGACCAGATCACATCCTCGACCGTCACCGGGCTGCCATCCGAGAACGCCGCATCGGGATGCAGGGTGAACTCTACCCACGAGCGATCCTCTGGCGTGCTCACCGATTCGGCCAGAAGGCCGTACAAGGTAAACGGTTCGTCCTGGGATCGGCCCAGCAGAGACTCATAGGCCCAGAACCGTGCCTGCCATGGCACAGTGCCTTTTTGGATGAAGGGATTAAGAGAATCGAAACCTCCGGTATTGGCGAACACCACCGTTCCGCCGGGCGGCGCGTTGGGGTTGGCATAGGGGAGAGACACAAAATCCGGTGGCAAGGCTGGCTCACCATACATAGCTATGCCGTGGGTCGATTCTCCCACAGCGGGAGTAACGGCCGTCAATGCCCAGATCAGTGCTATTGCGTTTGTGCGTTTTAAGAAAAAATCCTGCCGCATTTTGTGAACAATCCCGTCCTGCCCTTATTTTATTGTCC
>JBCDEC010000152.1:0-11108 GCA_039179965.1 Pseudomonadota bacterium | reverse complement strand
CTGCGGCACAAACTCTTCGATTGAGACTCATGAAAAAAACGCACTTTGCTCTACCTGCCTGGGTCCCAGCATACTCTGTGCGGGAATTGGATCAGCAGTTTAGCCGACGATCAAGCACCAGTTTTTTAACACAATATGGTCATAGCAGAAGATCACGCTGCTCGCAAGGATCGAAGGCTCAATAACTTTAACGGTGGCCCCAACCGGCCGAATAGCATAGGTCGAAAGTATTGTGTTTTGGCGGAAGTCAATTCAGCAGCTTTGGTGAAACAAAAGCAACGTCGCATCTTCGCAGCGACGGTTTGGGATCAAATACATCTTCGAATTGTTCATAGAATCCAAAAATCCGGTATTTATGACCAAAGAGAACCGCATGTATGTCCCAATAATCAACATGAATCTTGTCATTCGGAACCATTCCAGCTTCAAGTATCACAACCTCAGCAATACCATCGTTGAGAATTTTGGATGATCCTTCCAAAACACTCAGTTCGTTGCCTTCTGTATCAATTTTTAGGATGTCAATTTTTGAGATATTTTCTCGCTTTACAAAGTTGTCTAGCGTCGTGACCGGTACCTCGTAACCGTTGCTGGGATCATCACTGATGCGAGACATTGACGGATGATCAGAGTTGTAAGCGAACCTGACGCTGCCTTCGACGTTTCCCACTGCTGACCGAACCCTTAAGACTTCTGGTTTTCCCGCTAACACAACATCCATTTTCCGTTGATTTTCAACCGTAGGTTCGAAAGTGTAGACGGTTGCCGAAGGGAAATAGTCAGAGTACAGGAGCGCCGTCTCTCCTATGTGCCCGCCAACATCGAGAACGGTTTCCGGGTTGGATCTTACACGAAGTGCGTATTCGCTAACAAAGTCTCGACCCCAACGCTGACTCGGGCCTCGCTTCCGAGCTCTATACCAGCGTCCGATTGAACGTCTTAGCTTATTTAGTTCTGACATATATGTATCTGCTGGCTTATGAAAGACGCGCTTACCAACAGAAGGTTAGTGCGTTTTCAAGCAATTTGCAAACGCAATAGGCAGTTCGGTTTTATCCCGCAGAGCTACCCTACTCAAAAACTTGGTCATTGCTCGTGAATCCGGTCAATCCGGCCACTCGATGTTAATAGGACGGATGCCTTGCCGGAAAATCATTGGAATTTTGCGAGTCCTGGTGCCGCTGAAGGGACTCGAACCCCCGACCCCATCATTACGAATGACGTGCTCTACCATCTGAGCTACAGCGGCGGACCAGAGCCCGGGGGCCGTGATCCTAAGGCCGGCGCCGGGTGGTGAAACACGCGGCGGCGATCCTGGTGCAGGCCATTTAACCGACCCGCGCGCGTGGTGCAAGACGGGTGCAAGATTGGCGTTACCTCGAAGCGAACGCAGCCCTGTGCGACATCCTGACGTTGCAAAATGTCCCGGTCTTGCAGATCATCTGGTCACAAGAAGCCCGCTGCTTGAGAGCTCCGGGACGGCGGGAGGGAATTTCTCATGATACATATGACGTTGCGGATGCTGGGCCTTGCGCTCTTTGTCCCGGTGGCGGCCCTGTCTGCGCAGGAGGCGGCAGATTCGCTTTATTTCGGCGGGCCGATCCTGACCATCAACGATGATCAGCCGCGCGTGGAGGCGGTCGCCACCAAGGACGGGCGCATTCTGGCGGTCGGCGATCTGAGCGCTTTGCAGGTCCATCAGGGGCCGGACACCCAAGTCTTTGACCTTGACGGCCGCGCCATGCTGCCGGGCTTTGTGGACAGCCACGGCCATGTTGTGATGGGCGGCTTGCAAGCCCTGTCGGCCAATATGTTGCCCCCGCCCGATGGCGGCGTGTCGGATGTCGCAAGCCTGCAGGCCGCGTTGCGGACCTGGGCCGAGGACAACGCCGAGATCGTGGATCAGGTGCAGATGATCATCGGGTTCGGCTATGACAACGCCCAGCTGGCTGAGCGCCAGCATCCGACGCGTCAGGACTTGGACGCGGTCTCCACCGAGGTTCCGGTGGTGATCATTCACCAGTCCGGCCACATCGGCGTTGCCAATTCCAAGGCGCTGGAGATGGCGGGGATCACCGCCGCCTCGCAGGCCCCGCCAGGCGGCGTGATACGGCGCGATGACGCAGGAGAGCCAAACGGCGTTCTGGAGGAATACGCGTTCTTCAGCGTTCTGGTGCCTCTGATCGCGGGTCTGGGGGATCAGGGCCTGGCCGCCTTTGCGCAGGCTGGCAGTGAACTTTGGGCCAGGTTCGGCTACACGACCGGGCAGGACGGGCGGTCAACGGGCGACGTTGTCGAGGTTCTGAAAAGGGTCGGCGCCGCCGGGGATCTGCCGATCGACATCGTGGCGTTTCCGGATGTGTTGGAGTCACGGGACTACATCGCTGCGACTGTGTCCGGCGACTATGCCGACCGGGTCCGCGTCGGCGGCTGCAAACTGACCATCGATGGCTCACCCCAGGGATTCACCGCGCTGCGCGACCGCCCCTATTATGACCCTGTGGGCACCTATCCGGCTGGATATGCAGGATATGCGGCAATTTCGATGGAGCAACTGCAGGACGCCGTGAACTGGTGTTATGAGAAAGGCCTGCAAATTCTGGTGCACAGCAACGGCGAAGGGGCCTCGGACATGCTGATCGCCGCGCTGGAGGTCGCGCAGGAGATCTACGGAGATCCCGGAAACCGGCCGGTTCTGATTCACGGCCAGTTTCTGCGGGAAGATCAGGTCGACAGCTACCAGCGGCTGGGTGTCTTTCCGTCGGTGTTTCCCATGCACACGTTCTACTGGGGCGATTGGCACCGCGACCATACCGTCGGGCCAGTCAACGCAGAGAACATCTCGCCCACCGGCTGGATCCACACGCGCGGTATGCGGTTTGGCACGCATCATGATGCACCCGTCGCTCTGCCGGACAGCATGCGCATTCTGGCCTCAACGGTGACGCGGCGGACGCGATCGGGTGACATTCTCGGTCCACACCAACGGGTCGATGTCATGACCGCATTGAAGGCCATGACACTCTGGCCGGCCTGGCAGCATTTCGAAGAGGCCGACAAGGGTTCCATCGAAGTGGGCAAGCTCGCCGATTTCGTGATCCTGTCCAAGGATCCCACGGCTGTCGATCCCGAGACCCTGGCCGAACTGGATGTTTTGGCGACGGTCAAGGAAGACACCGTGATCTTTGAGGCAAAGGAGGGCGTGCGCAAAGGGCATCTGAACGTCTCGCCCTTCACACGGGATCCCGCGACCGCTCATGCCTTTTTGCACGTGATCTATCAGGGCATGCGCGTCGAACAGCCCTGGTTGTCTCACATCCTGCAGCGGTTCGACTGACCGCACCGGGCGCGCAGTCGATCATAGCCCCGGGTCTGGCATCAGGCCAATCGCAGGCGCGGCTGACTGACAGCCTAGGATGCGGCCGGCTGCACAACGCCGCCGGCCCGGGCGTTACGACGCCTTGGCGGTGGTCTCTTCTGGCGCTTTCGTCGCGTCGACGACTTCGGCCTCCACGGTATTGGCCTCCGCGCCGTCCGTCGTGGCTGGCAGGTCAGGCGCTGCGGTGTCCGCGGAGCCGACGATCAGCGGCAGCATACCGGCGGCATTTCCGGACATGGCTTCGGATACGGGCGGCGTTTTCCAGGTCAATGTATCAAAGCCGCCTTCGGTGACCGGCACCCATTGCGGATAGACCTTTCCATCAACCTCACACACCCACTGCGGCCCCGGCGACGCGGTCAGCGCTTTCGCCATCCAGGCCTTCACCACGGAATCGTCCGACCCTTCGCCGCGTTCGATGGCCGCCATCAGCGTCAGACTGCGTTTGGTCGGATCGGTTTCGGCAAGATCGCCCATCGCCCGGCGGGCCGCCGGGAAGTCTTCGGCCGCGATCAGGACCTCGGCTTTCAGCATCCGGGTCTCGGAATGATCCGGATTGATATCGGTCAGGGTCTTGAACCGCTCCACCCGTTTGGCGGCGGACTCATCGGGTGCAATTTCAGCAAATGCAACGGCCAGGTCGGGATGCGGATACACCGACCAGGTCTTTTTCAGGATCCGCGTCGCGTACTTCGCATTGCCCTGCGCGATGTAGGCACGGGCCGCCATAACGGCGGCCGGGACAAGATCCGGAGATTTCTTGTTGGCCCCGATCGCCGCTTCGCGCGCTTCAATGGATGCATCGGTGTCGATGATGTCCTGCGCTTCGGACAGGGCCAGCACCGCCTCGCGGCGCGTGTAGACATCGCGTGGCAAGGCGCCCGACTTCAGTTTGGCGTTCAGCGTGTTGCGCGCGCCCTTCCAGTCATGCGCATCGGCCTGAAGCTGCAAGAGAATGTCCTGCACTTCCTCGTGACGTGGCTTAAGCTCAAACGCCTTCTCGGCCAGTTTGCGCGCAGTGTCCTTGTCGCCTTCGACCAGCTTCTGCTTGAGAATGCCCCGGACGCCGACAAAACGCGTGGTCTTGTCGCCCAGCAGCTTTTTGTAGGCCTCTGCCGCGGCGGTGGTATCACCGGCCATTTCGGCGGCCTGTGCGGTAATGATGTTGGTGATCTCGGGGCGGCCCAGAAGACGCTCTGCCTTGCCGGCATTGGACATCGCCAGCTTGCCTTCGCCCGAGGCCAGGGCCATCAGGCTTTCCGACAACGCACGATACCCGCGGCGTTCGCGGTTGCGGTCGAAATAGCGCGAAAGGGCCGTTTCATCACCCACAAGAAAGCGCAGGAAGGCCACCAGGAAGGAGGCAAGTTTCAGGATGAGCCAGAGCGCAATGAGCAAGGCGCCAAGAGCAAGGACCGATTGCAGCGGGGTGAAATCGTATTCCTTGCCAAGCACGAGAACCTGAACGCCGCCATCGGTATCAAGCAGATAGGACGCCGCCAGTCCCAGCGCCCCAATAATGGCGACAAAGACCAGAACTTTAATCAATGACCAGAGCATGAGGGATCCTTCAGTTCGAGTTCAGGTCTGTGGACACAGTCGTCAAGGCCGCCAGCGCGTCGCGCCGCGTTGTGGCCTGCTGTACCCAAGATGCCATCTGTTCCGCTGCGGGCGCGGGCAGCGCCTGCAGTTCGCTCAAGGCAGTCGAGAGATCGTCGCCTTTCACCGCGGCCTCGGCCCGGCTCAGGATGGCATCGGTGTCCGTGCCTTCCTGCGGGGTCGTGGACCGGGCACCAAGCTGGCGTTCAAAGAAACCGCCGATGCCCTTTGTGCTGTCGGGGTCGGCTTCGCGGTCCGCAGTCAGCGCGGCACGGGCAGCAGGCGGGAATTCCTGCAGCAGCATGCCTTGCGTGACCACACCGTCTGTCGAGGCATCCGTCAGCGCGCCCGGCACGTCCACTCCGGCTTCGGTAATGGGCTCCAGCTGATCGCCAAAGGGTTGACCATCGTTCAGGGCCGTCTGGATCAGCGCAATGGCGGATTGTGCGGCGGCCACCTGCTGTGTGCGGTTGGCGTCGGCCTGAACCTGCGCTGTCTGATCGGCGACAGTCTGCGCATCGTCGACCATGCCTTGCGCCTTGGCGACGAGATCGTCGATCCGGCCGCGTTCCTGATCCACAATGCTCGACATCTGGGCTTTTTGATCGTCCAGCAGTTCGGAGAACGCCTGCTGGATCGTATCGCGCTCATCCGAGAGCGCGCGGCGCACACCGTCCAGCTCACGTTCATAGGCCGCAATTGCGTCATCCGACAGGTTCTCGGCGATGGGCCGTTTCTCCAGGTTGGAAACGCGCACATCCAGCGAATTCAGACGCGAGGTCAGATCATCGACGCCCTGTTGCACGGTCGTGGAGGCACTGTCGATGGCCGTGCCAAGGTCCGACTTCGCGGTCTCCAGCGCGGATTTGAGATCCGCCAGACCGCTTTCCAGCGGCGATGTGTCCGGGATCTGCAAGGCGCCGAGGCGGTCGCCGACATCCGAAATCTGGCCGGTGAGGTCGTCCAGCTTGCTGCTCAGTTCGGTGACCTGCTGACCGGTCTCGGTCAGCTGACCGCCCTGCGCGGTCGATGCATCCTGCAGCGCGGCGATCGGTTCTGAGAAGTCGCGGTCCTGCATGCTCGCCGGCAAAGCGGATTCGATGCCTTCGGGCAGACCCACGCGGGCCACGATGAACCCCAGAAGCGCTGCCACAATGCCACCCAGAAAGAGCGGCATGAACCCGGCTTTCTTCACGATGGTCTTTTCGACGATTGTCTCGGTGGGTGTGTCGGCAACGGCCGCGGCCGGTTCGGGCTCTGGGGCGGGATCGGGCTCGGTACCGGACCAGGGGTCGGTGTCCGGCGCGCGATCGGCGTCCGCCACGTCGTCGCCGGTGTCATCCGTTGCCTCTTCGGCAGGGGGTTCATCCGCGACCGGGTCAGAGTCATCTGACCCGTCGTCGGGGCCAGCGTCTGTCTCGCCGGTGTCTTCAGGATCGACCGGCGCATCCTCACCCATGTCATCGGGGATCGTGTCGTCCGCTGCGGTCTCTTCGACCGGCTCGGACGGTGCGTCGTCCGGGACGGTCTCCTCCGGTGTGTCACCGTCCGAGATTTCTTCGAATTCGGCGTCGACGATATCGGCCGTCTCTTCCTTCGAAGGCGTTCCGTCGGCTTGGTCCTCGGGCCGTCCCTGGGACGGCGACGCGTCCTCGGGAACCTCGGTGCCCTGGTTCTCGTCTTTTTTGTCAGCCAATGATGCGTCCCCGTCGATTCTCTTTTGCCGCAGCACTCTGCGTAAACGAAGTCTAATCTTCGCCCAAGCGCCTCTCAACCCGGCAAAACTGCCTGATCGTCGCTCTTAGCGCAGTCTCCATCGCCTCCCGGGTCGGATTATCGCAAACATGCAGGCTGTGCATGTCGATATCGTGAAAAGCCTCCGCCACCGCATCGCTTAGGGCAATCACATGAAGGGGCGCCGCAAAAATCTGCCCTTGCAGCAGAGCCCGTGCGGAAAATGGTGAAAAAATAGGCAGAATCACCGGACAACTGCCGCTGAGGGCAGAGTGCGCCGCCCGGCTCAGTGGCTCGGGCACCTGCGCATAAATCACCCGGCTCTCGGTCGGCAGGCCTGCCTCGGACAGGCGGCGGGCGATATCGCCCCGTGTCTCGACGCCATGCAAATGCAAAAGCGGCGTCGCCGGGGCGCGGTCTGGCAACCGGGCGACAAGCTCGTCCGCCGTCCGGCCCAGCGTTTCGGCCGACCATCCGGCGTCGCGCGCGGCCTGCGCGGTGGTCTCGCCGACCGTATAGACCGGAAGGCTGCGCGACAGATCGCCGGCAGCGGCCTGCATCACGCCGTTGACCGACGAAAAAATCAAACCCGCCGGTGCATCCGGGATCTCTGCCTGGCGGCGTTCTACCCGCAAGACCGGTGAGATCACAAGCTCAAGGTCGGGACACAGGCGCGCAAGATCCAACCGGGCCGCCAGCGCTTGCGATGCGGCACGCGGCCGCGTCAAAAGCAGGACAGGGTGGGATGGGCTGGCATTGTTTGACACGGGCGCGAGTGTTACCTGCCGTCTGATTGTGTTGCAACGTTGGCCCATGACACCTGAAACCCTGACACTTCTCGGACTGGAAAGCAGTTGCGACGACACCGCCGCGGCGGTGGTGCGCCAGCGCGGGGATGTGCCCGAGATCCTGTCTTCGGTTGTCTATGGGCAAACAGAGATCCACGCGGATTTCGGCGGTGTCGTGCCCGAAATCGCTGCCCGGGCGCATGTCGAAAAACTTGATCTGGTGGTCGCGGCGGCGCTGAACGAGGCCGGTCTGACCCTGCAGGACGTCGATGCGATTGCCGTGACCGCCGGGCCGGGACTGATCGGCGGTGTGATGACCGGGGTGATGATGGCCAAGGGTCTCGCGCTGGGGGCCGGGCGGCCGCTTGTGGGGGTGAACCACCTGGCCGGGCACGCGCTGACGCCGCGCCTCACCGATGGATTGGCCTACCCCTACCTTATGCTGCTGGTGTCAGGCGGGCATTGCCAGTTCCTGAACGTGCGCGGCCCGGAAGACTTCCAGCGTCTGGGCGGGACAATCGATGACGCTCCGGGCGAGGCGTTTGACAAGACCGCGCGCCTTCTGGGCCTGCCGCAACCCGGCGGGCCGTCCGTCGAGAGCGAGGCCGCAAAAGGGGATCCCCGCCGGTTTGCCTTTCCCCGGCCATTGCTTGACCGGGCGGACTGCAACCTGTCGTTTTCCGGGCTCAAAACCGCGCTGCTGCGGGCGCGCGATCGGATCGTGGCGGCGCAAGGCGGTCTTACGCAGACAGACCGGGCCGATCTGTGTGCCGGGTTCCAGCAGGCGGTCGCTGATGTGCTTGCCGAAAAGACCCGTCGCGCGCTTGCGATCTACCTGCAGGACGCTCCCTCCGCGCCGGCCCTTGCCGTCGCCGGTGGTGTGGCGGCCAACCAGAGGATCCGCACGGCTCTAGAGCAGGTGGCGACCGGCGCTGGGGTCCGGTTCACGGCACCGCCCTTGCGGCTTTGCACCGACAATGCAGCCATGATCGCCTACGCGGGGCTTGAACGTTTTCAGGCCGGTGCACGCGATGGCATGGATCTGGCGGCCCGGCCACGCTGGCCTTTGGATCAGGCAAGCCCAAGCCTGCTGGGCGGTGGCCGCAAAGGCGCCAAAGCATAAAGAGACCCCGTGCGGGCCTTGCGCTGGCCTGCTAAAGAGTGGGCACAGACCCGGTGATCATGCCGCGGCCCACAGGGGAAAACCTCATGCTCATTGCGTTGATTGCAAAAGATAAACCCGGCGCTCTGCAGGTGCGAAAAGACAATCGAGACGCGCATGTCGCCTATCTCAAGTCCAGCGACGCCGTGTCGATGGCCGGCCCGCTTCTGGATGATGCGGGCGACATGTGCGGCTCGCTGATCGTTCTGGATGTTGCCGATATGAGCGCGGCCGAGGCCTGGGTGGCCGGCGATCCCTATGGCCATGCCGACCTGTTTGAAAGCGTTGAATTGATCGGCTGGAACAAGGTGATCGGCTGATGGCCTACTGGCTCTTCAAATCCGAGCCTTCAACCTGGAGCTGGGACGATCAGGTCGCCAAAGGCGCCGTGGGCGAGGAATGGGACGGCGTCCGAAATTACCAGGCCCGAAACTTCATGCGGCAAATGAAGCGCGGGGACCAGGGGTTCTTTTACCACTCCCAAAAGGAAAAGGCGGTGGTCGGTGTCGTTGAGGTCTGCGCCGAAATCCACCCTGACAGCACGACCGACGATCCCCGCTGGGAATGCGTGGACATCAAGGCGGTGAGACCGGTGGCCAAACCGGTGACACTTGACCAGATCAAGGCCGCGCCGGGGTTGGAGGAGATGGTCCTGGTCAAGAACTCGCGTCTGTCGGTTCAGCCGGTGACCGAGGCCGAATGGCGTATTGTTTGCGAAATGGCAGAGATCCCGACCTAGAGCCGATTTGTTTCGATTTGGTCAAGCCTTAACCGCGTGACGCGCAAAAGCCGGCCGATTCGGGTGCTGCCACGCGGCATAGGCTTGTTTTGCGCTGCGGCATTCGAGCAGACTTTGGCCGATGTCCCCAATGAGATCTCGCGTGGAATGAACTGATGGATCTACTCACGATCGTTTTGGCGGCGCTGTCGAGCTATGTCTTTGGCGCGTTCTGGTACCTGGTGCTTTCGAAACGGTGGATCGAAAGCTCCGGTGTGGGCGTGGACCCAGCGACCGGTCGTCCGGCCAACGCCTCGGATCCGGTGCCCTACATCACCGGATTCGTCGCGGCGTTGTTGGTGGCAGGCATGATGAACTACGTCTTTCATACCTCCGGTATCGACACTGTGTCGCTTGGGCTTGCGACCGGGCTCGGGTTTGGCCTGTTTATCGTCTCACCGTGGATCGCGACATTCTACGGCTTCTCGGACCGGCCGCGTGCACTGGTTCTGATCGATGCGGGATACGCGACCATTGGATGTGGGTTGATGGGGGCTGTCCTGGCTCTGGCCCGCCCATCGAGCCTGACCTGACAGGTTGAACACTGTCCCATGGATCCGGTATCGGCATCGCCTTGAAAAACACGGGCCCTGCACGGACCTTTTGTCCTGGCTCATGAAATCTGACAGATCATCCTGTGGAGAAGATCCTTGCCCGACCTGTGCGCAAAAAAAACGGAGGGTTCCGGTATGACAGAACCCTCCGTACCCCCGCGTGCTCCCAATCCACCACACGCTATGAGATTCCTGGGTCTAGTCATCCTGACCGGACCCGTTCGGTCTAGCGGGTTTTGAGCCGCGGCTCAAACGGCAAAAGCTTCAAATACGACAGACCTACGCCGCCGATTGGGCCCAGCCGGTCCGGTCTGCGCCGATCAGGCGTAGACCGATTCCTTGCCGAAATGCTTGGTCAGCATGTAATACACCACGGCCCGATACTTGTTGCGCTCGGATTTGCCGTATGTCTCAACAGCTTTTTCGATGGCTTCCATAAGTTCCGGACCATCGCTAAGCCCCAGCTTTTTCATAAGAAAGTTGGCTTTCACGGTCTCCAGTTCGCCGGGTTGGGACGAGGCGACGGTGCTGGCGTCAGCATCATAGATCGACGGTCCGCATCCAATGGTTACCTTCGTCAAAAGATCCATATCCGGCGTCATGCCGCACTTTGACTTCAGATCTTCCGCGTATTTTTCAATAAGCTCGTCTCGCTTTCCCAAGATGACCTCCTCCTTGACGTTCGCGTTTTTCGTCTGGGCACCGTATCTGCAAGCCCGCATCAGGCCAACGAGAAATCTTTTCAGGCAAATCTACGCAAGGTAGAGGGCCCCCAACCTCCCTGCGCCATCGTTCAGAGGTCCAGAACCCAGGCAAAGAAAAACCGGCCCGAGCGTTCGCCGGACCGGTCATACCTGCCAAGCGGTTTGGCTTAGTAGCGGTAGTGCTCTGGCTTGAACGGTCCCTCGGCGGTGACACCGATGTAGGACGCCTGATCCGGGCTCAGCGACGACAGCTTCACACCGATCTTGTCGAGATGCAGCCGTGCGACTTTTTCGTCGAGGTGCTTCGGCAGGACATAGACGTTGTTGTCGTAGTCGTCGCCTTTCGTCCAAAGCTCGATCTGCGCCAGGGTCTGGTTGGTGAAAGAGGCAGACATCACAAAGGACGGGTG
>JBCDEC010000151.1:0-11134 GCA_039179965.1 Pseudomonadota bacterium | reverse complement strand
GTGCGCCGCGGGTGTCATAGCTGGTGATCCCGGTTTCCGAGTAGTTTTCGAAAGCGACCGCCCGGTCATAGATCATGACATGCACGGTTCCCTCGGTGCTTCGGATGCCCGTCACCCTTATGGTGAGCGTGTCGCCCCACACAAATCCGGGACCGTAGCTGACGATCAGAACCAGCATGAGGCCAGAGATGGCCAGGATGTTGGACAGGGTTTTGCGTGTGAGAGTCATGCGACGCCGCTCAAAAAAAACGCGTCGCATCGTAGTAGATATACGTGGCGCCGGAGCCGATCCACATCGCGAAGATGATCCAATAGAGAGCCGGGTCATCGGCCCTGTCGATATCCTCGAGCAGAAAAATGTGCCCTGTTCTCAGCGAGCCAAGGCCCCAGAACAGAAACAAAAGACCCCAGATGACAAACACACCCTGGATGGTGGAATAGATCAGGATCGGCAGGCCGATCAGGGTCAGCCACTTTTGCTGCGCCATCACCTGCCGCCATGGTGGGCGTTGCGCACGGAGCTTTGGCGTCATTGCTAATCCCTTCGGTTGATTGACGAGCCGAGGGTAAGCGCGCTGTATATCTTGTCAAGAATGATTATTAATCTATATTGACAATCAATTCTGATATGCCAGTGAGGTCCGTCGTCGTGAGCCAGATGCGTTTGTTGCCGGAGACCCCGACCCAGCTCCTGCCAAGAGAAGCCTACCTGTCGCAGGACTGGTTCGATCGAGAGCAACGCGATCTGTTCGGCCGCACATGGGCCTTTGCCGGCACGGTCCATGATCTGCCCGAGGTCGGCGATTTCCGGACGGTGCAGGCGGGACCCTATGACTTGATCGTGTTACGGGATGCGAATGGCGATCTGCGGGGGTTTCACAACATCTGCCGGCATCGCGGCACCGAACTGGTGGAGGATTGCGGCAATCTGGGCCGATCCATTGTCTGTCCGTACCACAACTGGGTTTACAATCTCGATGGCGCGCTCCGGGGCGTCCCGGCGCAATCGGATTGTTTTCCGAACCTCGACAAGACGCAGAACGGGCTGCACCCTGCGGCGGTCGGCGTGTTTCGCGATCTGGTCTTTGTCAATCCCGAAGCCCAGCCCGATGAACCCTTTGACGTCTGGGTCGATCGGCTGGACACGGTTTGCTGGCCGCACGACCTGGGCCCCGGCGGGCTGGTCGAACCGTCGGGCGAATTCGTCTACGAGATGCGCTGCAACTGGAAGGTCTTCGGCGAGAACGCCGTCGACGGGTATCATCTGGCCTATCTGCACAAGAACACGCTCGGGGGGCCGACTCACGACAAGAATGTGTACGAGGCTTTCGGCCGTCATCTTGTCTGGTGGTCGACAGAGCGTAACGGTGTCAAGCATCGCGTCCCGCAGTTTGTCGAGAACGCCGACAAGGCGTGGCCGTCAAACCGGGCGCATGACGCGCAATTGACGGGATATGGCGGGGTGTACCTGCTTTTCCCCACAACGATTCTCACGCCGAATCCCTGGGGGTTTTCGGTGTCCGTTATTGAACCGGTCAGTCCGGAGGTGACGCTGCTGCGCGTGCGCAACTGGGCGCCCAAGGGCCTCATGAGCTACAAGGTCGGTCCGAAAGATGCGCCGGGTTACGATCCGGACAGCGGCCTCATCAAGTCCGCGAACTGGACGATCCACCCGCTGGAAACCGGAGACTTTCAAACCGAGGATGTCTGGGTGTGTGAAAAGATGCAGCGTGCGTTGTCCTCGCCGCGTTACAAGGCGGCGCATCTGGCAAAAGGTGCGGGCGGCGAAGCGAGTCTGGCCTATTTTCAGCGCTGCGTTCTGGATTTCGTCGGTGACAACATGGCGATGGCGGCAGAGTAGAGCCGCACAGAAAAAAGGTCCCGCTGCCGAAAGCGGGACCTTTGTTTTTCAACCGTCAAAAGAAATCAGGCGTTCGCGTCCAGGGCCTTGGCGATCTCTTTTTTGACCTTAAGAGCGGCCTCGGACAGGTCGGAGTCTTTGGCTTTCGCAAGATAGGCATCCAAACCACCCCGGTGGTCGACACTGCGCAAAGCCGCCGCACTGATCTTTAGCTTGATACCGCGGCCCAATGCTTCGGATTGCAGCGTCACGTTGTTCAGGTTCGGCAGGTACCGACGCCGTGTCTTGTTGTTGGCGTGGCTGGAATTGTTACCAACCATCGGGCCTTTGCCGGTCAGTTCGCAGCGGCGCGACATGGGTCTATCCTCGTGTTCGGTTAGGGGCGCATTACGTCAGCGCCGCCGTAAAACATGTAAAGCGCCGCCAAAGCGACGCCATTTCAGTGATTGCGGCTGATTAAGCGGCCTGCCGCTTTGCGTCAAGGCATGGAACGCGTTTTTTGCGCCTCGGCCCACGTCATACCCCAAGGCCGCGTTCATGCGGGGCGTCAAAATCGAGTTTTGCGCCGATGGGGACGATCCGATGCGGATTTATCGTGTCATGGCTGTAGAAGTAGTGCCGAACGATATGATCCATGTTCACGGTCTCCTGAATGCCCGGCCACTGGTAGAGGTCGCGCAAGTACCCCCAGAGGTTGGGGTAATCGACAATACGCGCCCGGTTGCATTTGAAATGCGTGTGATAGACGGAGTCGAAGCGCAAAAGCGTGGTGAAAAGTCTCCAGTCGGCCTCGGTCACCCGGTCGCCCATGAGATAACGTTTGTGCGACAGACGCTCCTCCAGCCAGTTCAGCGTATCGAAGAGAGGTTCCACGGCCGCGTCATAGGCCGCTTGGGTTGTGGCAAACCCTGCTTTGTAGACGCCGTTGTTCAGCGTGTCGTAAATACGTTCGTTGATTGGCGTGATGGCATCACGCAGGTCCTCGGGCCAGAAATCATCGCTGTTGCCCGTCAGATGATCGAAGGCGCTGTTGAACATACGGATGATTTCAGACGACTCGTTGGAAACGATCGCTTCTTTCTGTTTGTCCCAGAGAATGGGCACAGTGACGCGGCCTGAAACGCCCGGATCGGCCTTGATGTAGATGTCGCGGAGGAAGGGCAGGCCATAGAGCGTATCGCCTGTCGCGCCCGGATAGCCGGTCGCAAAACTCCACCCATCGCTCAGCATATCGGGATGAACCACGGAGACGCCGATCAGGTCGTCCAGCCCTTTGAGTCTGCGAAAGATCAGGGTTCGGTGCGCCCACGGACAGGCCAGAGACACATAGAGGTGATAGCGATCCGGCGCCGCGGCGAATCCGTCCGCTCCCGATGGTCCTGCGTGACCGTCTTGCGTGATCCAGTTGCGAAATCCCGATTTGCCGCGCCTGAACGCACCGCCGGTCGATTTGGTGTCGTACCAGTCGTTACGCCAGACGCCGTCAATCAATTGGCCCATCATTCGATCTCCTTTGATCCTAAGCTAGGAGAGTCCGAAGCCCTGGCACAGCGCTATCCGTGCGCAGCAGGTCTGCGGGAGTGCACAGCCGCCGAATGTCGGAAGCGGACCCGTGGGCGGCGATTCTCTGTTTGCGCCGTCGAAACCCGCCGCCTATAGACGGATATGACGATGCCCTGTTCGGGGCCGGAAAGGTGCGAAAGGCGGCGCTGACCCATGCCGGGAGTTGCCGCCTGAGATCGTTGCGGGACCGTGCATGCGGGGTGTGCCGGTGCGCCGTGATCTCCCCTCGACGGGTGCATGTTGCACATCTGAAGTTTCAACAAGGGGGAGTCCCATGAGATATCTGCTGATCCTGATTATGACCACCTGCGGTCAGATGGCGATCGCGCATCCCGGTCATCTGGCCGAGGTGGCGGGCCATAGTCACTGGGTGGCCGCGGGCGCATTGGTTGTGGCGGGGGCTTTGGCGTTGCTATTGGCCAAAGGCCGCAAAAATCCCGAAGAAACGGACGCCGAAGAGGCTGATCCTGAAGACGACACGGCGCAAGAGGCCTGACATCGCGACGATGCGACCGTACGAAAAGAACCCTCAGGCGATTTACGCCGAAAGCTTTGCGACGGTGCGCCGAGAAGCGCGGCTCGACCGTTTCAAGCCCGGAATGGAGGCATTGGCCATCCGGTTGATTCATGCCTGTGGCATGATTGAAGTCGCGGATCGTCTGGCCTTTTCCGAAGCCGCCTATGATGCCGGGCGCGCTGCACTTGCGGCAGGCAAGCCGATTATCTGTGATTGCGAGATGGTCGCGGCGGGGATTATCCGGCGGCACCTGCCGGCAAGCAACGCGGTGATCGTGACGCTCAACGATGAACGTGTGCCCGGGTTGGCGGCAGGTATCGGTACCACGCGCTCTGCGGCGGCGGTCGAGTTTTGGGCGCCACATCTGGAGGGCGCTGTCGTGGCGATCGGCAACGCGCCGACGGCGCTGTTCCATCTGCTGGAACTGCTGGACCAAGGCGCGCCGCAGCCGGCGCTTATCCTTGGTTTTCCGGTCGGTTTTGTCGGTGCGGCTGAGAGCAAAGCCGAGCTCGCAGAACGTCCGAGGGGGTGTGATTTCGTGTGCCTGCGCGGACGACGGGGCGGGTCGGCCATGGCCTCCGCGGCCGTCAATGCACTGGCGGCGGGGCTGTCCGATGGCTGAGCCGTGGTTGCATATCGTCGGTATCGGCGAGGACGGCATGGCGGGGCTGACCCCGGCGACACGCGCCGTGGTCGAAGCTGCGGAAGTGATCGTCGGCGGCAACCGGCATCACCGGCTGTCGGAGGCGGTGCGCGCCGAGCGGCTGGAATGGCCGTCGCCCTTCGATGCGCTGATCGAGACCTTGCATCGTCTGAGCGACCGACGGGTCGTGGTTCTGGCCACGGGTGATCCGCTATGGTTTTCGATCGGGGCACGCATCGGACGCGATATCGATCCGGCCGAGATTGTCTACCATCCGCAGCTGAGCGCCTTTCAGCTGGCCGCCGCGCGCATGGGCTGGAGCCTGCCCGATGTCGAAACGCTGACCGTGCATGGTCGTCCGGTGGAGCAAATGATTGCGTTCATTCAGCCCGACGCGCGGCTGTTGATTCTGACGACGGGCGAAGAAACGCCGGGTCAGATCGCGCGGTTTCTGACGGAGCGCGGTTTTGGTGCGTCGCGGATGTCGGTACTGGCGGCGATGGGCGGTGCGGACGAGGTTCGTTTTGACGGTGTGGCCGAAAGCTGGGCGCATTCCGTTCCGGCATTCAACACCCTGGCGGTCGAGTGCGTGGCCTCGCCGGACGCGGCGCTGTTGCCGCGTGTGCCGGGACTGGCCGATGACCTGTTCCAGCACGACGGCACCATGACCAAACAGGAGGTCCGTGCTCTGACATTGGCCAAGCTGATGCCGATGCGCGGGGCGTTGTTGTGGGATATCGGCACCGGCTGTGGTTCGGTTGCGGTCGAATGGATGCGCGGGGCACGCTACGCGCGGGCGATCGGAATTGAACCCCGGGCGGATCGGCGCGCCATGGCGGCAGCCAATGCGCTGGCGCTGGGCACCCCGAAACTGGAACTGATCGAAGGCACCGCCCCGGCGGCACTGACGGGATTGCCGGCGCCCGATGCGGTCTTTGTGGGCGGCGGTCTCGGACCCGAGGTCTTCGATCGCGCATGGGACGCGCTGCGGCCTCTGGGACGGCTGGTGGCCAACGCCGTGACGCTGGAGAGCGAGGCCGTGCTGATCGCGCTCCACCGCGAACATGGCGGGCAACTGGTCAAGCTGAACGTCGCGCGGGCCGAACCGGTGGGTGGCCTGACCGGCTGGCGTCCGGCGATGCCGGTCACGCAATGGAGCCTTGTGAAGCGATGAGCGGAACCCTCTTTGGTGTGGGTGTCGGTCCGGGCGATCCTGACCTGATGACCCTTCGGGCGCATCGGCTGATTTCCCGGGCACGGGTCGTTGCCTATCCTGCTCTGGCGGGGACGCCGAGCTTTGCACGATCGATTGCGTCGCAATTCATCGCGCCGGGCACCCGCGAGATTGTAATCGATGTTCCGATGACGACCGAGCGCGAACCGGCGCAGATGGCCTATGATACGGCGGCCGCGGCCATCCGGACAGCGCTGGAGAATGGCGAGGACGTGGTGTGCCTGTGCGAGGGCGATCCTTTTTTCTATGGCTCGTTCATGTATATCTTTGCGCGTCTGCGGGGTGAGATGCGTGTTGAGGTCGTGCCCGGCGTTAACTCGGTCACAACCTGTGCGGCGCGTGCCGGGTTGCCGCTGGCGGCACGCAACGAACGGCTGACCGTGCTGCCCGGGCCGTTGCCTGAGCCGGAACTGCGGGCGCGGATCGAGGGCGCGGAGAGCGTGGCGATCATGAAGGTCGGACGGCATTTGCCCAAGATCCGCTCGGTGATTTCTGATCTCGGCTTGACGGACCAGGCGGTTTACATTGAGCGTGCCAGCCTGCCGGACGAAAAGATCTGCCCGCTCGTGGAGGCGCCGGACAAAGCCCCGTACTTTTCGATGATCCTGCTGATCAAGGGAGGCGACCCATGGCTCTAGACCCCGTGGTTCTGGCGCTCAACCGCTCGGGCGAGCCGGTGGCGCATCGCGTGGCCCGCGCGCTTGGTGCGCCGGTGCATGGCCGCAAAGGCCGTGTCGATCAGGCGGAGGCGTTCTTTGACAATGCACTTGATCACGTGCGCGACCTGTTTGCGGCAGGCGTGCCCGTCGTCGGTGTCTGCGCCAGCGGTATTCTGATCCGGGCCGTTGCACCGCTCTTGAACGACAAACTGACCGAGCCGCCTGTGGTGTCGGTCAGCGATGATGGCTCGGTTGTTGTCCCGCTGCTGGGCGGGCATCGCGGAGCCAACCGGCTGGCCACGCGGATTGCCGGGGCGCTGGACGCGACTGCGGCCGTCACGACGGCAGGCGATGTCTCGATCGGTGTGGCACTCGATGAACCGCCGCAGGGCTGGCGTCTGTCGGGTGGCGCGGCCGCCAAGGAGATCATGGCGAGCTTGCTTGCCGGAGAACCGTATCGTCTGCGCGGGCGGGCCGATTGGCTGTCGTCATTGGAGAGACGCGACAACGTGTCGGTTGCACCGGGTCAGGATGGTCGGGTCGTATTGGGGCCTGTAGCGGGCGGTCCGGCGCTGGTCTGGACCGAACAGCGGCTCGTGCTCGGTCTGGGTTGCGCGCGGGGCGCGGGCGCTCAGGACATGCTCGATCATGTCTTTGCAGTGTTCCAGGAGCACGGCGTGGATTCCGACGCCCTTGCTTGCATCGCGACGATTGATCTGAAGGCCGATGAACCCGCGATGCACGCCGTGGCGCGTGAACTGGATGTTCCGCTGCGGCTGTTCTCGGCGGCCGAACTGGAAGAGCAGGCCGATCGTCTCGCCAATCCGTCCGAGGTCGTATTTGCCGAGGTTGGCTGTCATGGCGTGGCGGAAGGCGCCGCGCTGGCGGCCGCCGGTGCACTGGCTGTGCTGGAGGTCGAAAAACAAAAATCGGCCACCTGCACCTGTGCGCTGGCGCGCGCGCCGGATGCCATCACCGAGTTGCCCGGGCGGCCAAGGGGCAGGCTGAGCCTGGTCGGGATCGGGCCGGGGCAATCCGGGTGGCGGACGCCGGAAGTCAGTCGCCTGATCGCTGAGGCCGAGGAACTCGTTGGCTATGGTCTCTATATCGATCTGCTCGGCCCGCTGGCTGCCGGAAAGAAGCGGTCTGATTTTCCTCTCGGCGACGAAGAGGCAAGATGCCGCTATGCACTGGAACGTGCGGGCGAGGGGCACAACGTGGCGCTCGTCTGTTCGGGCGATGCGGGGATCTATGCGATGGGAGCGCTGGTCTTTGAATTGCTGGATCGCGATCCGGACGAGCAGGGTGTGACTGATGCCGCTCGCCGTGCCGAGGTCATTTGCAGCCCCGGCGTATCGGCGCTGCAGGCAGCGGCGGCACGCGCGGGTGCGCCGCTGGGACACGATTTCTGCACCATCAGCCTGAGTGATCTGCTGACGCCGCGCGCCGATATTCTGCGGCGGCTGCAGGCGGCGGCCGAGGGTGACTTCGTGATTGCCTTTTACAATCCGGTATCGAAAACGCGACGTACCCTGCTGGAAGAAGCCCGCGACATCCTGCTGCGTCACCGCCCTGATGCCACGCCGGTTCTGTTGGCCAGCAATCTGGGACGCCCCGGCGAGGAGATCCGATATCGGCGATTGGATGAGTTGCAGGTCGACGAGGTCGATATGCTGACGGTCGTACTTGTGGGATCCAGCAATTCCCGCATGGCGGAACTCGGCGAGGGGCCACGGCTCTACACGCCCCGGGGGTATGCCCGCAAGATCGATGGCGATCTGTCGGGTACGACCGGGTGATTTGAGTATTTTGGGACAGACAAAGAAAGGGACCCGTGCATGACGGTCTATTTCATCGGGGCCGGGCCGGGCGATCCGGAGCTCTTGACGAAGAAGGCGGAGCGGATCATCGGAGACTGCCCGGTTTGCCTTTATGCCGGGTCGCTTGTGCCGCAGGAGGTTGTGGCCTGCGCGCCCGAGGGCGCCCATATCCGTGACACCGCGCCCATGACGCTGGAAGAGACGCACGCAGAAATCCTTGCGGCGCATCGGCTGGGCAAGGATGTCGCCCGAGTGCATTCGGGCGATCCCTCGCTTTACGGTGCGATCGCCGAGCAAATCCGTCGGCTGCGCGCGGATGGGATCGATTACCAGATTGTTCCGGGCGTTCCGGCCTATGCGGCGGCGGCGGCGGCGTTGGGACAGGAGCTGACATTACCCGAGATCGCGCAATCGATCGTGTTGACGCGGGTGTCGATGAAATCGACGTCGATGCCCGAGCATGAGACACTGGAGAACTTTGCGCGCACCGGTGCCACGCTGGCGATTCATCTGGGTGTCCGGGCACTGGCGGAGATCAGGCGGACGCTGGCGCCGTTCTACGGCGAGGATTGTCCCGTGGTCGTCGCCTACCGGGTGGGCTGGCCTGATCAGATGTTCATCCGGGGCACGCTGAACGATATCCAGGCCAAGGTCAAAGCCGAGAAGATCACGCGAACGGCGCTGATTCTGGTGGGTCCGGTGCTGGGTGAAATCAGCGATTTCAAAGACAGCGCGCTCTATGATCCTCGCTGTCCGCATGTCCTGCGTCCTGTGGCCGGACGCACTGAGTGATTGTTGCACCGCAGCGCGTAAACCTTTGCGTTGCGACGAATTTTTCACGTGACTGTTAAAAAACTTCGTTAGATAGTGCCTGCAGTTCAAACGCATGGGGATGGTATGAGTACGTTTTTGTCCAAAGAGGTTCTCCAGGGTCTCGAGGAAGGTCGCCGCCGGGGCTGGCAAGACAGCAAAAGGCTGCGTGTTGAGGCCGGATCGCACCGATACGCGGTCACGCGGGCATGGGACGGCGGGTTCGCGCTGAACGCGCACACGGCTCCCAATCTAAGGGGGCTGGTCGATTTGTACGACGGGTCACGGCACCTTAAACGATGCCTGATAATTGCCTGCGAAGAAGAGGGCGACGAGCTGCGCTATGAATTGAAGGTCGTGAACGAAGCCACGGATCAGCAACCGGTGGATTTCGAACGTGACCCGGATGCGCCCGCAGGCTTGATCGCCAAGACCTGAGATTACGCAGAGAGTGCGACGGTGGCAAGGCTCGTGTTGCGCCGTTGAAACGCTTTGCGATCCGTTTCTTGTTAACACACTGATTGAAAATGAAATCGGTGCCGCCGAACTGCATTCTCAAGACGAGGCCCTCGGCAAACTGGAATGCGCGTGGCCCATGGTGATGGAGCGCCTGCGGTCGATCGTTGAAAACGATTCAGAGGTTAATGCCGGCGGGTTCACTGTCGAAACGGTGGAGTTTGGGATCAGCGTCGAGGCGGGGTTTAACTTCGTGATCGCAGGAACCGCCACCGCCGATGCCAAGATAACGTTCAGACGCAAGCCTTAGTCTTTTCGCGAAGCGTGAGGGATGCACGATATTGAAAGACAATTGATGGTGGTCATGTTCTGAAAAAATTTCATGCTTCAAGGGCTTTGTCCTGCCCAGCAGAAAATCAATGCTGTGTGTTTCAAAACACGGATAAAGCGGAGACAGAGTGCTAAACTGCGGTCGTCAAAAAGGCCGTGCGGATCGCAGATTTCATACTGGTGATGGGAGCGGTGTCTCGTGGATGGCTAGCGGCCATGACAAGTTTTGATGTGGGCGTCGGGGCAAAGCCGTAGCTGGCATCGGCCACGGTCAGGTCGGTTGATGCAAGCGAAGACCGCCCCAGTAACCCGACGGCGATGCCCGCCTTGACCGCCGAGAGGATGCCCGAGACGCTCTGGCTGGAATAGACAACGCGGTAAGGCTGGCCTCTGCCTTCGACAGATCGCAGTGCAGCATCACGCCACCAGCAGGCATGATCGAACAGGGCCACGGGAAGTGGTCCCGTGCCGGAGAAATCCCGATGGCGGGCGGTCGCCCAGCAGGTTGGGTCCTCCATCAAAAGCTCTTCGCCGGCAGCCGGGTGTGCGACCTCATAAACTGCCAGATCGAGTGCCCCCTTTTTCAAGGCGTCCGGAAATCCGGCACTGAGCGCGCAGGTGACATCCAGCTCGACCTCGGGATGCTGCCGGACGAAATCAGCCACGATCCTCGTCAGTCTGGTGCGCCCGTGATCGTCGGGAATGCCCAGGCGGAGCCGCCCCCGGACCGGCGTGCCCGACAGCGCGCGGCAGGCCTGATCAAGGCGCGCTGTCACCTCTTGTGCCACTGGCAGCAGGCGTCGTCCTGCCTCGCTGAGCACAACGCCGCGACCGTGACGGTCAAAGACCTGCTGACCCAGCAGCGACTCCAGCCGTTTGATCTGGATGCTGGTGGCGGATTGCGACCGATGAATCCGATCGGCGCCCTCCGTGACGCTGCCGGCCTGAGCCACTGCGAGAAAGGTGCGTAGCAGATCGCTTTCCAGATGATCCATGCGTCAAACCGATGGCTGATATCTAAACTATGCGTTTTATCTATGGAACGAACGGGACTAGCTTGCAACACCAAAGGAGGCTGCGATGTCCCAGAATGTCAGTACGCCGACCCGCACCCCAAAACGGCCGGGTCTTATTTGGGTGGTCTTCGCCGTTCTGGTGCCGGTCGTTCTGATCTGGCCGGGTCATAGCTTTGGCGCTGCGGTTTTTGTGGTGCATGGCCTGATCGTTGTCGCCCCGATCGT
>JBCDEC010000150.1:0-11162 GCA_039179965.1 Pseudomonadota bacterium | reverse complement strand
TGGGCACGCGAGAACACCCGCGACGAGGTTTTCGGCGCTCTGACGCGAAAAGAAGCCTATGCCACCACGGGTCCGCGCATGCGCGTGCGGATTTTCGGGGGCTGGGATTTTTCCGAGGACGATCTGGGTTCACCTGACTTTGTTTCTGAGGGCTACACACGCGGCGTCGCAATGGGCGGTGACTTGACCAATGCGCCTGAAGGGGCGTCGCCCAGCATCATGGTGCGGGCGATGCGCGACCCGGACGGCGCCAATCTGGATCGCGTGCAGGTCATCAAGGGCTGGATCGATGCGGCCGGTGATACATCCGAGCGGGTTTATGACATCGCTGTCTCCGGTGAGCGCGTCATTGGCGCAGATGGGCGCGCCCGTGAACCCGTTGGCAATACGGTCGACATCGAAAATGCCACGTTTACCAACACGATAGGTGCGGCCGCTCTGGAGGGTGTGTGGAAGGATCCGGATTTTGATCCGTCGGAGAATGCGTTCTATTACGTGCGCGTGATCGAAATTCCCAAGCCGCGATGGACAACCTACGATGCGGCCTTTTTTGATATCCCGCTGCCTGACACCGTTCCTGCGATCACGCAGGACCGCGCCTATACCTCCCCGATCTGGTATACGCCCGGCGAGTAACCGGGGACAGGTCTTGGTGTGCAAAGTCCCGTTTGGGGGCTCTGCAGACTTGCTCAAATGGCTGCGTTGGTAGGACCGCTGCGGGCTCCGAGCCAACTTGCAGCGGCGCGGCAGATCGCGCTCGAACCGCTCCCGCTCAGGTGGACTTCCAGCATCCTGGCCGCCCCGCAGTGATAGATTTTGCTGTTTCAGCATAACGCCGGCGTGCGCGACTTTTGAGACATTCCACGTATACCCGGATTGAGCCGGAGGACGCGAGCGTCCGGTGGGATGGTGCCCTCACGGGTAGCACATACAAGAAAAGGCGCGCGAGACGAACCTGCCGAGTTGGTTGCGTTTAGTTGCATGGTTCCAAACAGCTCTTATTCTGTGCTCGTGGAGCTGGTTGGTATGATGCCCATGAAGAGTTATTCGCTATTTACGTCAATTGATGGATCTCTCTTGCCGCGCGATTTGGAGTTGCGCGTTACAGAGGATTTACGCCTTGATTGGGGCGAGGACCCGACCCGCGCTACGCGGCGGCTGGCCGATATAGCTGAAATCCGCCTCTGGGTGGAAAAACCGAAGATCGCGGCCTCCGCTGGACGGGCCTTGATCACGTTTGTTGACGGACAGTCTTTGAAAGTCAGCGGAGCAGATTTGACTGGCGCACCGGACGCGATCCGAGCGCGGACATATCAGAAATTCCTGCATCATCTGCATGCGTGTCTGGACAGCGGGCAGAAAGACAACGTCAGGTTTTTGCGTGGGGTCGCAAATGGTTCTCCCGCCAAGGGATGGACGTTTTTCGCTGTCAGCGCGGTCATCGATCTTGCGCTCTTTGTGTTCCTCTGGACGAACATGCGCGCCGACGCACAGTGGTTTGTGCGCCCCGGTCTTATCGTATTCGCACTTCTCGGTCTGGTCGCCGCGGCAGGCCTTGGACAGGCCACATCTGGAGGAAGGTACGATCCCGACAGGATTCCAAATGACCTGATCCCGCGATGAGAAATTGGGGGTCTTCCGGTTGAGACAGAGACCGCTGCCCTTGGGATCGCGAAAGTGCATTTCGCACAAATGGGACATTTTTGAAAACCAGTTTGAACCACGTTCCGCTTCGCAACAAAAGTGATGTCCATTGAGAACATTCGCAGCGCTTCCAAAGTTGTCCAGGTAGGGCCCGGCACCGCCATTCGTCGCACCAATCGCCGCTGTGCGGACTTTTGCGGCCTGGACGACAAGCGTCAAAAACCAACCTTTGAAAGAATGCATCTAAACCTGTGTGTGAACCGTCCAGTCGCTGTGTCAAGCGCCGAAGTCCGGTTCAAGCAAAACTGACATCTCGCGATCCAACAAAACAATCGAATGCAGCGCAAGCCGCGATCCATTTATGGTAAGGGTCACGGGTTGGGGAGAGTCCCACTTGCCAGCCGAGCTTCGGCCGCTGCTATCATCGCTTTGAACCGGGGATGGTCACGCAGCGGGTCTAGGTCTTTGTCGTGTTTTGACCAGCGCAGCCCCGAGGCCTGCATCACCAGAAACTGCAGCTCCAGGACATCAATCGCGCGGTCCAGCTGGCCTGCGTTGGCCAGGGCGCAGGCGATGTTGAATTGCATGTTTGAGTTTTCGGGATCCATCAACATGGCTCGCTCAATCCATTCGTCAGCGCGCTCCATCTCGCCTAGGGTGGTCAAGGCAATCACGCCAAAGCTGAGTGCGTTGCCGTGGTCGGGTTCGACGGCAATAACTGCTGCCACTCGGTCCAAAGTGCGGTGGGCCGCCGCAGCCGCACTTTTCGCATCGCCGACGTGATTGTACCCCGAGATCGACATGCCAATTGCCCAAAAGTCGGTCGGTTGCACCGCGGCAGCCCTTTCCAGGTGGACCAACGCCTCGCTAATCCGGTCCTGCCCGATCCTGCAGCGGGCGGCAGCGGCGTTGGCCTCGTAGGAGTCTGCCTCAAGGTCCAGTGCTCTGTTTAGCGCCACCATGGCCTCGTCATAAAGCCCATAGCCGGCGAGAACCCTGCCCTTGGCGGCATAGGCATCGGCCAAGTTTGGGTCAATGGCAATGGCGCGGTCCGCCGCATCCATCGCTCCATCTCCGCGTTGGCTGCCTGTCAGCTGCTGCACCGCCTGCGCAATCGACATGAGCGCCCAGGCCGGTGCGAAGCCAGGGTCCAGTTCGACTGCGCGCCGGCAGATGCGCACGATTATCTCGCGGTGGCGCAGCGACCCCATGATGCTGTAATGCCGCGCCATCAAGTAAAGCTTGTAGGTTTGCGGATTGGTAATCGACCGGCCTTCGATGGCAGCCTTTTCCTCGGGCAGGAGTTTCAGCCTCAGTACCGCGACGATGGTTTCTGAGATTTCATCCTGAACAGCGAAAATGTCGCTCAGGTCGCGATCATAGCGTTCGGCCCAGAGATGTTCGCCTGTCTCCCCGTCGATCAGTTGTGCGGTAACGCGCACTCGCTCGCCCGCCTTGCGCACGCTGCCTTCCAGCACATGGCTGACCTTCAGTTGCCGAGCGATCTGCGGCACGTCGACGGCTCGGCCCTTGAACTGAAACGAGGTGTTGCGCGCCATCACGCCGAGGGCTGATATCTTGGACAGATTGGTGATGATGTCTTCGGTGATACCGTCGCTGAAGTACTCCTGTTCCGCGTCACCGCTCATGTTGGCGAATGGCAAAACCGCAACCGTGCACCTCGCATTCGCTTCCGGGGCTGTCTGTCTGTGGGGCGCGGCCTCAATCAAAATGTCGAATACACGGATCGGGCGAGCAATATTCTTTAATGTTTGATCGCCTCTATCCTCAAGAATGAGGTCCAGCCGGTTGCCAACATTGTCGCGCACAGAACTCGATATGCTTACACCCCCCGGCTTGGCAATGCTCTCGATGCGGGCTGCCACGTTGACGCCATCGCCAAAGATGTCGTTGTCCTCAAAGAGAATATCGCCAAGATGAACGCCAATGCGGAACTCGATCCGCTGTTCGGCTGGGACGTTAATGTTGCGAACGACCATATTGCGCTGGATATCGACCGCGCAGGCGACCGCGTTCACGACGCTGGAAAACGCCACGAGCATACCGTCCCCGGTCTGCTTCACAATTCTCCCCTGATATTCAGATATCTTGACGTCGATCAACTCTTGCTTGTGCGTCTTGAGCGCGGTCAACGTCCCTGTCTCGTTCAGGCCCATAAGGCGGCTGTAGCCAACCACGTCGGACGCCATGACGGCAGAAAGACGGCGCTGCGCTGGCACTTCGTCCATTCATGGAGCCCTTCTGGCTTACTAAGACACGGCAGTCTAATTTGGCGTTTTCGCGCTGTCTACTTGTGTCTTTCTGTATTGCCTTGGAGCGGACCTTCTCTGCAACCTGATCGAAAGTCGGCTGTGGGCCTTTCCTTCTCTCAGGTCAGTTAGATCCAGGTCAGACGCTTCTTCGGTCAAGGCAATGGCTCCCGTGTGGGTGACTTGAAAAACAAGTATCTAGGCAAATTACCGCTGCAGATAGCGCCGGAGATCAACATTGTTGAGGGACATTGAAAGGGCAATAAACGCCCAAACGTGCGACGCCTGTGATCCCGTCACAAATTCCGTCTCAGCCTCCCCCACGACCTGGCACAGGTCGAAAAGATCCGAAGAGGCATGGGAGCGCGCGACTCTCTTTCCCATTTTGTGATCCAGAACGGTTCTTGCAACTTTCCGGGCATAGGATTCGGTGTCAGTCACCCCATCTCCAAACGAGGACCTGAAGGCGCGTGGCCGCCGGCTTTCGCCGAGACCGTCCAACCCCTTCTCCAAGGCTCTCGATGTGATTGGAGCTCGGCGGATCCAGGGGCATAGGACGTCATCGCAGCATTTTGATTGATCGGAGAGGAGCGTAAGGGCTCATCGCCGACCGGTGCGCTGGTCACATCTTTGCCAAACGGAGTATTGCGGACCTGACAGGAGCCGCGGTCCTGTGCGAGAGTCGCGCGAGCGGGTGTTGAGCGGCACCCGGCGGGGCCCACTCGAAGTGGAAATCTCCCCGCAAGACCGAAGGGCCGCCCTGCGGGAGAGAGAGCGATGAGTATTGCGGCCGTGATCGTGAGCGCCGTGGAATGGTGGCTGATCCTGGGCTGCGTTGTCGCCGTGGCATTCTTGCTGTTTGGCATCGATCGCATTGATGAAGACGCGCGAGGCGCCTATGCGTTCCGGCCCATGCTCATTCCTGGAATTCTGCTGATCTGGCCGCTGGTGCTTTGGCGGTGGCTGCGTCTGGAACGCGATGCCGGGCCATGGATGCGGCGGTATCAACCGCCACGCGCCGTGCATCTTCCGGTCGCCATTGCGATGGCCTGTCTGGTTGTGGCGGTGATCCTTGCAGGTCTCTCGGTCAAGCAAACCTGGCCCGCCGACATCGCGCCGCAAAATCTGAGCGAGCCCGACGCATGAGTGTCAGATACATCCCCGTCCAGTGGAACCGGTTCAAGTGGCTCTATGACGCCATTCTGCTTGTCGCGACCGGGCTGTTTCTGTGGATCTTCCTCTACTGGGCGCCGGACCTGCTGAGCCATGAGCGTCCGATCAATCCGCAAATCCACAATGCACGCGCGTTCGGGGCCTGCGCCTTCGTCATGCTGACGGTCATCCTATGCATCGGACCGCTGGCACGGTTGGATCGACGCTTTCTGCCGTTGCTTTACAACCGGCGTCACTTTGGCGTGCTCACCGCCGTTGTGGCGACGACACACGCCTATTTTGTCCTCAACTGGTATTTCAATTTCTCGCCCATCAACAAGTATGAGGCGCTGCTCTCCGCGAACACCAGCTTTGGTCAGATCGCCGGGTTTCCTTTTGAGCTCCTGGGCGTCTTTGGATTGCTCTGCCTGTGGATCCTGAGCGCCACGAGCCATGATTTCTGGATGAAATTTCTCACGCCACCCGTCTGGAAAGGCCTGCACTACCTGATCTATCCGACCTATGCGGCGGTGGTCGGGCATGTGGCACTTGGCGTGATGCAGGATCAGCAGCAATCGGCCTTTACGATCATTGTGGTGGCCGGCGCGCTTGTTGTCGTGGCGTTGCATGTCTGGGCCGGGATCAAGGACCGCGCCCGCGCACCTGGCCCGACGAATTGGCTGCGGGTTTGCGCAGCGCACGAGATCGCCGACGGACGGGCCCGGATTGCGCTTCTTCCCAGCGGAAACCGTGTGGCGGTGTTTCGCCACGGTGACAAACTCAGTGCCATTGCCAATGCCTGCGCCCATCAGAACGGCCCGCTTGGCGAAGGGCGCATACTGAACTGCCTGGTGACCTGCCCCTGGCACGGGTTTCAGTATGATGTCACAAATGGCCGTGCGCCCGCGCCTTTCACCGAAAAGATCCCGACCTATGCTCTGCGCGTGGACAATGGCGCCGTGTTTGTAGACCCGCGTCCCAATCCGCCCGGCACCTTTGTGGCACCTGTCTTGGCGCCAATCGGGGAACGTGCCGCATGAGCGACAAAACCCCCTTCTTCGTTGGTTATCTGGCGGTGCCACGATCGCTGCTTTGGGTGCTCTGGGCCGTGGCCGGATTGCTGCTGGCCGGTTCGGTCGGGCTCGCCTTTGCCATCAGTACCTCGCAGGATGATCCGGGGCCGGGGACGGTCCGCTTTGATCTCGGGCGCCAGACGGTCACTGGCATTGTCGAACTGACCCCGCAGCCGATCCTGCATGTCACCACCGGCAACGAGCGTATTGCGGCGGGTCGCACGATCATGATGTCGGGGCCCGGCAAGAACGGTGTCTTCAATCGGCCGGCGGCCAAACAGGGCGAAGTCGTCATCGCGGCTGGTGTTCTGCTGGAACGTGGCAGCCTCGAGATGCTCCAGGTCGCCGGTGGCGCCAACGGGCTCAAATCCCAGGAGCAGACAGCAGACATACCCGCGCCTGACGATCTTGGTCGCTGGCGTCTGGCCGGTGAGATCTGCGATGGCAAATGCCTGGCGGGCGCGATGCGCCCCGGGCGGGGTCTGGCACACAAGGCCTGCGCCAATCTGTGTATCGTCGGCGGCGTGCCACCGGTCTTTGTGTCCACGCAACCGGTTGAAGGAGTCGAGTTCCTGATGATCTCCGGTGCGGAGGGCCAGCTGTTTTCGGACCACATTTACGACTACATGGGGCAGTACATCGTGGTTGAAGGGCAGGTGCGCCGACACGGAGATCTGCTGGTCTTTGACCTGGAGCCGGAGACGATCGAGGTCTTGAGCCCATGAGACGCATCGCGGCACTCCTGCTGGTCGCGCTCGTTGCGCTGGTCCTATTTTACATCTCACGCTTTTGGGATTTTCGGCTGTGGAGCAATGACGGGCTCTTCGGCATCAAGGCCCTCAGACCGCAAGGCGGATTGCTGGCGGTCTGGCTGCGCGGCACGCCTCTGGCGCCGTTTGAGCTTGTGGTCTGGGCGGTGGGCTCGATCCTGCTGCTGTCGGGACTGCAGACCGTATTGGATCGGTTGGGCCGTCTGGTCTCCAAACCCGACTGAGCATGCGGGCGCGGTTTATTCGGCCGCGCGGTCCTGGCGCGGCTGAAAGGCAAAATCATATCCGAACAGTCCAACCGAGCCACCGGTGTGCAGGAACACAACGCGTTCTCCGGCCTTGAACCGACCGGTGCGGCAATAGTCGATCAGTCCGGCGGCGCCCTTGCCGGAATAGACCGGGTCGAGCAAAAGCCCCTCCAGTTCGGCAAACATCCGTATCGCTTCGATCGTGTCCTCGCGCGGCAATCCGTAGCCTTCGCCGACATAGGAGGTATCAGCGCGCACATCCGCGCGGCTAACGATCCCGGGGCATCCCAGCGCATCGGCCGTTTGGCAGGCCAACGTATAGACCATCGTCTCCTGCTTTTCCTGCGGTGCGCGGGTCCCAAAGCCCAGCAGCGGGATCTGTGCATTCAGCGCCTTGAGGCCGGTGACAAGCCCCGCCTGAGTTCCAGAGGAGCCCGTCGCATGCACCAGATGATCGATCACAAGACCGGTTTCATTGGCTTGTGCGACCAGCTCCATGGCACAGTTCACATATCCCAAGGCGCCCGTTGCATTCGACCCGCCACCGGGGATGACATAGACGGTGAAGCCTTCGGCACGCTTTTTGTCGGCTGCCCTGTCCATTTCGCCCGGCATGTCGTGGCCGCCGGCAAAGACCTCGGTCGTGGCGCCGTGCAGGTGATCCAGCAGGACATTCCCGTTGCCGTTGTAATTGGCGTCCTGATAGCCGGTTCTGTCTTCGAGCAGGATGTGACAGCCCATGCCCAGACGCGCGGCAAAAGCGGCGGTCTGCCGGGCATGGTTGGATTGCGTGGCGCCCTGCGTCATGACCAGATCGGCGCCCATGGCCTGCGCTTCGGCCATGAGAAATTCCAGCTTCCGGGTCTTGTTGCCGCCTGTGCTCATGCCCGTGCAATCATCGCGCTTGATCCAGATCTCTGGCCCGCCAAGCGCTTCGCTCAGACGGTCCAGCCGTTCGAGCGGCGTGGGAAGATGAGCAAAGCGAAGGCGCGGGAAGCGGGCGAGATGCATGGCGGGACCTTTGGAAATGACTGCTCAGGCAGTCTTTCAGACTGGATTCGGCAATTCAAATTCGAAATCGCAGGGCCTGCGGCGGAGGCCCGCGCACGCGGCGTCCATGTTCGCAAAAAAACACGGAAAATTTCATTGCTGAAACACACCTGACACCCCATGTTGATCGCGCAGGACACAGGCGGTGTCCCGGCGGTTCGTCCCTCTCGCAGACAGACCGCGGACCATGTCAGAGTGTCACATCCCCAACGCGACCGCCCCGAGCTTGAGAGGACCAAGATCCATGAACGAGCACACCCGTATGACGGCCCAGGATTTCAGCCCGGAATTGCTGGAGCTGTATGATTTTTACGCCCATGGGATCATTACCAAACGCGAATTCCTTGATCGCGCCGGTAAATTCACGCTGGGTGGTCTCACCGCAGCGGCCCTTCTGGGTATGATGTCCCCGAACTATGCGCTTGCTGAGCAGGTCAGCTTCAACGATCCCGATATCAAAGCCGAGTGGATCACATATCCGTCCCCGAACGGGAATGGCGACATTCGCGCCTACTACGTGCGTCCCACCGGGGTGGAAACCGCACCCGGCGTGGTCGTCGTGCACGAAAACCGGGGTCTCAACCCCTACATTCGCGATGTCGCGCGGCGCACGGCAAAGGCCGGCTTTGTCGCGCTCGCACCCGATGGGCTGTCGCCGATGGGTGGCTATCCCGGCAATGACGAGCAAGGCCGTGAACTGCAGCGTCAGGTCGATCCTGAAAAGCTGATGAATGACTTTTTTGCAGCGATCGAGTTCCTGATGGATCACGACGAGGTCACCGGCAAGGTCGGGATTACCGGCTTTTGTTACGGTGGCGGCGTGTCCAATGCGGCCGCCGTGGCCTATCCGGAACTGGGCGCGGCGGTGCCGTTTTATGGTCGTCAGGCCAATGCTGCGGACGTCCCGAAAATTCAGGCGCCCCTGCTGCTGCATTACGGTGAACTCGACACACGGATCAACGAGGGATGGCCAGCCTACCAAAAAGCGCTGGATGACGCTGGCAAGACCTACGAGGCCTATATCTACGAAGGCGCCAACCACGGGTTCCACAATGATTCGACCCCACGCTATGACCCGGCCATGGCCGAACTGGCATGGGACCGGACAATTGAGTGGTTCAACACCCACCTCTCGTGATCAGGGGCTGACCAGCCGGGCGGGCCGGGCCTTCGGGCTCGCCCCGTCAACGGCCTTGGCATCGTGCCAGCGGTCCTGAGATCTTGATCTCAGGGGGTCGGGACCTGCCCGGTTTGCATGAATGGGAGTCTGCCCGGTGAGGCAGGCGTTCGCGTGTGTTCTCGGCGGCCATACGGAAACGCAGCGATCTCATACGTCGCATGAGGGAGTGGCCTTGTGGATCGGGATCCTCTTCAAGACGACTGACATGTGGTGAACGTTGCGGAATGTGGAGGATCGGGCGTCTTGACCCTACGGTCCACGTTCAGCCCCTGGACTCGGCGGGGGTAAGGATCGCTTGCGTCTCCCACACCCGCAGGGACGGCGTAGGACGAGCCCGTGCAGACCTTGCGGGCACCGATCCCACCCGTGAGGCGGTCTGCCCTGGGTCGCTGCAGCCGGATGTCACAGCCGCCCGCCGCGCGGCGCAACGCAAGAACCGATGATCCGAGCGTCGGACCCGCCGTGGGTTGCACAAACAGCCAGACCGTCGCCGGGATCCCGGTCCAACATCACATCTGACACATGGCACCAACGCCCGCGCCCGCCAAAGCAATTCCCTGCTTGGGACAGCCTGATCTGGCCGCGCCGGAGTCTGGTCGAAATCTGTGCGCAACTGCAGGGCGCGCGCGCGTGCGTGCGCAGTTGCACAGTGTCGGAAGTCGCCTACCTTAGCGACAGGTTTTCAAGGAGGTTCTCATGAGCTGGAATCCAGCACTCGACCCGAGCTGCCCGACGGGAGACGCGGTTGACGCCATCGAAACACTGATCGTGCCCCGGGCACGGGATATCGGGGACTTTGAAGTCCGCCGGGCGCTTCCATCGCCAAAGCGGCAGATGGTCGGCCCCTTCATCTTCTTTGATCAGATGGGCCCGGCCGAATTCGTGACCGGCCAGGGGATCGACATTCGGCCTCACCCCCACATCGGTCTGGCGACCGTCACCTATCTCTACAAGGGCAAGTTCCATCACCGGGATTCGCTGGGCACCGATCAGTGGATCGAACCGGGCGCGGTGAACCTTATGACAGCCGGCCACGGGGTCACCCATTCCGAACGGGTCGACGGAGAGATGATCAAGGCGCCCTACGATCTCTTCGGCATTCAGACCTGGATTGCGCTGCCCGAAGAAAAGGAGGATGCGCCCGCCGATTTCGTCCACGTGCCCAAGGCGGACCTGCCGTTCATGGAGGGCGAGGGCAAGGAGGTCCGCTTGATCCTTGGCCATGCCTGGGGCGAGACCGCGCCGGCGGAGACACCGTCAGAGATGTTCTATGCCGATGCCGATCTTCAGCCGGGCGCGTCCATACCGCTTCCGGACGATCATGAAGACCGGGGCATTTATGTTGTCCACGGCTCGATCGAGGTTGCAGGCACCAGCTATGAGGCGGGACAGATGATGGTGTTCCGCCCCGGCGATCGCATGTCGGTCAAGGCCGGCCCGGCCGGTGCACGTCTGCTGCTTCTGGGGGGCGCCACGCTGAGCGGGTCGCGCCACATCTGGTGGAACTTCGTGGCGTCTTCGCAAGACCGCATCGAAGCCGCCAAGCAAGCCTGGCGTGAAGGCGACTGGGCGCATGGGCGCTTCCGCCTGCCGCCAACCGACAATGCGGAGTTCATTCCCTTGCCATGACAGACCGGCGGATATTCTCGGTCTGCATGCTGAATTGCGCTTGACCCTGAGCGCGGGGAACCCTATCCCGCGCTCTACCACCGGCACCAGTCGGTGGTCAGCGCGGTTGTAGCTCAGATGGTTAGAGTACCGGCCTGTCACGCCGG
>JBCDEC010000149.1:0-11247 GCA_039179965.1 Pseudomonadota bacterium | reverse complement strand
TAGCTTTCGACCTGATAGCGCGCAAAAAGCGGCATGCCTTCGGTGTATTGCTTCACGTTTTTGGCGTGGGACGGCATGATCATCTTCATGAAGTCCTTGGCGATGCGATAGCCGCGCTCGCCTTCGACAAACACTTCGTCGATCTCGCGATTGTAGAGATCGCGGATCGAGCGTTTGATCAGGTCGCCCTCTTCATAGATCTTTGCCGGCGCGATGGATTTGAGCGTCAATTCACGGATCTGTTCCCAAAGCCGCTGCAGGTATTCGTAGTCGCGTTTGATCTCGGCCTTGGTGCGTTTGGCGCCGGCTGTGCGTACGATCAGGCCAGCACCCTGCGGCACGTCGATTTCACCCGCTATTTCTTTGAGCTTTTTGCGATCCGCCGCGTTCGTAATTTTGCGGCTGATACCACCGCCGCGCGCCGTATTCGGCATCAGAACGCAATAGCGTCCGGCCAGCGACAGATAGGTCGTGAGTGCTGCACCCTTGTTGCCGCGCTCTTCCTTGACCACCTGCACCAGCAGGATTTGACGGACCTTGATCACTTCCTGGATTTTATAGCGCCGCTGGCGCGGTTTGCGGGCCGGACGGATGTCTTCGCTGTCATCCTCATCAGCGACAGATTCGATCTCGTCATCCCGATCCGCGGCCGATCGCTTGCTTTCCTGCGCGTCGTCTTCCTGATCGTCGTCCTCGGCTTTGGCGGTTTCATCTTTGTCCGCTTCGTCGTCGGATGCCGGTGCCTCAACGGCGCCATCCGACTTTTCTTCATCAGCACCAGAGGCTTCCGCTGTCTCTGCAACCGCCTCCGGCTCTGCATCCGCGCTTGCGTCGGTCTCGTCTGTTTCACTTTCAGCAACGGCCAGATCGCCCGTATCGGCAGCAGGCTCGAGGCTGTCAGACGGATCTTTTGCGTCATCCACCGCATTTGCCGAGGAACCCTCTTCAAGGGGTTCTTCAACAGGAGTTGCAGGCACGGTTTCCATCGGCGAGCTGCCCTCGGGCACCTCAAACGTGTCCGAGCCGTCCTCGTCGGACAGATCGATGGTCTCCATTCCGCTGATTTCGGTGTCGACCTCTTTGGTCTCTACCGCATCCTTGGTCTTGATCCCTTCGGCCTTGGATTTGCTCCGGCCACGCGACGACCGGCGCCGCTTGGGCTTTTCATCCTCTTCGTCGCGCGCCTTCAGCTCTTCGGCATATGCCCGCTCTTCCTCCATCAGCGCCTCGCGGTCCGCCACGGGGATCTGATAGTAGTCGGGATGGATCTCTGAAAACGCCAGAAAGCCGTGGCGATTGCCACCGTAGTCCACAAATGCAGCCTGCAACGAGGGTTCGACCCGCGTGACTTTGGCTAGATAGATATTTCCTGCAAGCTGGCGCTTGTTTTCGGATTCAAAGTCAAACTCCTCGACCTTGTTTCCGTCCACCACCACAACGCGGGTCTCTTCCGCGTGGGTGGCATCGATAAGCATTTTCTTTGGCATAAGTCCTTGATGCACAACCGCAATCGTTCAAACCCTGGTGGGCCTGGTCGATTGGAGTGGTGTCTTGTCTGGGCGATTCCGGACGCGGCGCGGGCTATGGTCAACCGACCATCTGCCTGAATGCTCAATGCTGGCGCGCGCGTCATCGCGGTTCTTCTCCGACAGGCTGGAACGATCCCATCACCTGCCCTTTTGTTTCCTTTTCCACGGAACACGGGGAAAAGGCGCTAAATTGACCCCAAAAACGGGTCACGATCAGTCTGTCCGGTCTTGCGGGGGAAACATCCGCCAGTGTCCAGGACAGCGAAACTCCGGTCGCGGGAGCGACGCCAATTGACGCAACACCCGGCTGCGCTCAACATAATGTCAGGGGCCCGGCAATGACAATGGGCAACTTGTCCCCTTTTCCGCGATTGCGCCAAAACAACCGGAAGATGTGCGCAGAATGCACGAAAACTTCGGGCTTGCGCCTTGCGTTTGCTCCCTTCACGTTCCCGTCAGGCGTGGTTTTGACTGCAAAGGGGCCGAAATGGAGATGCAAGGGGGATGCTACTGCGGATCTGTGAGGTACGAAGTGTCAAAACCACCGCTGATGAGCGCACAATGCCATTGCCGCGAATGCCAGTTCTTCAGCGGAGGCGGTCCGAACATGTACATATTGCTGCCGCCGGACAGCCTGGCCTACTCGCAGGGCGCGCCAAACAGCTATGCCCGGGGCGATCTGGACAATGCAGTCACGCGGCAGTTCTGCGGCGGTTGCGGCACCCATATCACGACGCTTCGGCAAGACATGCCCTATATTGTGCTCAAGGCCGGCACGCTGGACGATCCGGCACAGTATGGCCAACCCGCAATGGCGATCTACACCTGCGATCAGCAGCCGTTTCACATGATACCCGAGGGCATTCCCACGTTCGAAGGGTTGCCGCCTCGCCGCTGAGATGCCCTCAGTTCAACGTTTCGCGGTAGCTGCGCGGCACCTGCGACGTCCAGACCGCACGATCCGAGGCTGCGGCCCGCCCGGCCTCGTAGACCTCCCGCAGCCTGTCCGGATCGAAGTCCAGCGCGGACAGCGCCGCGGGCTCTCCAGCGCGGATATAGGCGAGCCGAAAGCCATATCCAGCGGCGCGCGCCTGTCGCTCTAGCAGGGACAGCTCAGCCTGACTGGCCGCCCGCAACAGGATCGACGCTGAGGCCGCTGCCACACTGGCCGTGTCCGACTCCACGACTTCAAATTCCGGCTCCAGAGCATTGTTCAGTATGGCAAAAACAGTTCCGGACCTTGCACCGGCAGCGCGCAGTCTGCGTGGATCTGGAGCCCAGAGCTGAGAAATCGTGCCCCCGTCCACATGCAGCTCCTCGAAATCCGCGTCTCCGCCCGGCCACACGATCCGGACCGCAGGAAAGGCACCCGGAATGGACGCCGAAGCTGCAATCACCCCTTCAATGATCGGGCCGCCACGCACGTATCCCAGCTTGGCCAGCGCGCCGATGTCCCAGATTGACAACCGCTGGGCATCCAGATGCGTGGTCGCGATGTAGAGCCGTCGCCCGGCGTCATGGGCGGCCGCGATCTCGTCCACGACCCGGGGTGTGACGATGCTCGCAACCAGACGCTGCAGATCCGTAGGCGAAAACGCCCCGCCACCGCGCAACAGCCGGAAAAGTCCGAAACTCGGCGTTCCGAATTCAGTGCCGGTCTGATCAATCAGACGTCCCAGATCATCATCGTAAGTTGCGCCCAGAAAGGCATAGGGGGCAAGTATCGCGCCGATGCTGATACCGCTGACAATATTGAACTCAGGTCGGGTGCCGGTGTCGCTCCATCCCACCAGAACGCCTGCACCAAATGCGCCGTCCGGTCCTCCGCCGGACAGTGTCAAAACCTGCAGCGGACCGCGCGCAGCCCGCGCCACCGGGGCATAGGCGCGGTTCAAAACCTCGGGTGCGTCATCGGAAAAGAAGCGAAAAGTGCCTCCGGTCGCAACCAGTTCGGCGCGGCCGCGATCGGGCGTCAGGACTGCGCGCTCGAACGGCGCGCAGCCCCAAAGCGCAAGGGCCGCAAGAAGTGCCCAGAACACGGGCCGCACTGACGTCATGCATCGCCTCTATGATGGCCGGCAGGGCCTTTGGCGTTACAGATAGTCCGATCGTTGCAAAGCGTATTTCGCCATCTTCTCGTTGAGCGTCCGGCGCGGGAGGCACAGCTCTTCCATCACGCTGGCGATCGACCCTTTGTGGCGGCGCATCGTGTTGTCGATAAGCATGCGCTCGAACGCTTCGACATACTCCTTGAGCGGCTTGCCTTCAGTGGTCATCACTGGCTGCATCTCTTCGTGGTCTGACATCAGAAGCGACGCGATTGTGCCGGAGCCGCGCCGCGCCTGCAGCACCGCACGCTCTGCAATATTGATCAGCTGGCGTACGTTGCCGGGCCAGGGTGCCTGCAACAGCTGAGCCGCTTCCTGTGCGGTGACCGGAGGTGCGTCACAGCCGTATTCCTCCGAGAACTGTTCGCTTAGGCGGGTGAACAGCGTCAGAATGTCCTCCCCCCGCTGACGCAGCGGCGGCACGGTGATCCGCAGCGCGGCCAACCGATAAAACAGGTCCGGGCGCATGACATCTTCGCAGGTGCGATCCTGCTCCTGCAAGTTTGAGATCGCAACAATACGGGTTTCAGCCGGTGTCCCCTGTTCATTGATCACGCTGAGCAGTTTGGCCTGCAACCCCTCCCCCAGCGCTTCGATATCTTCGAGCACAAGTGTACCGCCGCGCGCCTCTTCGATGGCCGGCAGTTGCGCGTCTTCCGGCAGCATGGGCCAGAACAACCGCTTGGACAGCGCGTCTTCCTCAAGCGCAGCACAGCTCACCAGAACGAATTTCTTGCCGGCGCGGCTGCCCACGGCGTGCAGCGCGTGGGCGACAAGCGTTTTGCCGGTCCCTGTCTCGCCGTCGATCAGGACATGCCCGTCCGCCTGCCCCAGATCCAGGATATCTTCCTTGAGGCGTTTCATGACCGGGCTGGCGCCGATCAATTTCTTCATCAGCTGATTGCCGTCGCTCAACTCCCGGCGCAAAGCACGGTTGTCCAGAACCAGACGCCGCGCGCCGGTGGCGCGCTTGGCCAGTTCACTCATCCGGTCGGGATTGAAGGGTTTTTCGAGGAAATCGAAAGCACCCACGCGCATCGCCTCAACCGCCATGGGCACGTCGCCATGCCCGGTGATCATGATCACCGGCAAGGCACTGTCGTTGCCCATCAGCTTCTTGAGAAACTGCATCCCGTCCATGCCGGGCATCTTTATGTCGGATATGACGATACCTGGATAGTCCGGCCCCAAAACCCGCAACGCATCCTCCGCGCTGGGGAAGGTTTCGGTGTCGTAGCCGGACAGCGCCAACCACTGGCTGATCGACTGCCGCATGTCCTGTTCATCGTCCACAATTGCGATCTTCATGGCCTGTGCCATCTCGCTCTCCCTATTCGGCGGCTTCGACGCCGCCTCCCAGAATTGGCAACTGCATCTCAAACACCGCCCCGCCATTCTGACCGTTGCGGGCTGTCAGCCGTCCCCCTAGGTCGTTCACGATCCCGGAGGAGATGGCAAGCCCCAGTCCAACCCCATCGCCGGGCTGCTTGGTGGTGTAGAAGGGCTCAAAGAGATTCTCGAAATTCTCGATCCCATCCCCGTTGTCGCGCACCGTCAGGGTCGCCGTTTCGCCTGCGGCAAGAATGATCTCAACCTCGGGGTCCGACACGGACTTGGTAGCATCCAGCGCGTTGCGCAAAAGGTTGATCATCACCTGTTCCAGCCGCATGCGGTCGGCCATCACATAAACCGCCTGATCGGGCAACACCTGAGCGATGCGCACCTGGCGCTGGCGCAGCTGTGGCTCCATCATGGACAGGGCAGAGACCAGCGCATCCCCCATGTTTACAGGCGAAAACGCATCCCCGCCCTTTCGGGCATAAGACTTGAGCTGGCGTGTAATGGCGCCCATCCGCTCCAGCAGATCGTCAATGCGCCCGAAGGAGGAGATGGCCTCTTCCGGCCGGTTGCGCCGCAACAACAACCGCGCCCCGGCAAGATAGGTCTTCATCGCGGCAAGCGGTTGATTCAATTCATGAGACACCGCCGCCGACATCTCGCCCAGCGCGGCGAGCTTTGAGCTTTGCGCCAGGCTTTGCTCGGCCACGGCCAGCGTCTCCTGCACCCGTTCCTTCTCGGCAATTTCCCGCCGCAGCCTCTGGTTCAGTGCGCGAAGCTCTGCCGACTCGCGCTGGAACAATGCCATGCGCAGGGCGGTCTTTCTGCTGAGCGCATAGAAGGCCAGCGCCAAAAGAATCGCGAACCCCATAATCTCGAGCGCCAGCACCGTGTTCACCCGCTCCCGGATCGAGGCGTAGGTGGTAAAAGACGCCATCCGCCAGCCGCGAAACGGCACCAGTGTCTCGACCCGCATCACCGCTTCGCCGGACAGATAGGCATCCGCCGGCAACGCCGTCCAGCCAGCGGTGGCCCGGATCGCGCGGTCAATGGCGCTCTGCGGCGTCTCGCGCGCCAGTGCCTCCGCTTCGCTCAATCCGCGCCAGCGCGGCTCGGTCGAAAGGATGATTGTGCCTGTGCTGTCCGTAACCAGAACCGCATCTGAAATCCCGGCCCATGCCCGTTCGAATTTCTGCAGGTCCACCTCGACCACAATCACGCCGAGAGGTTGCTGACCACTTTCCAGCCGGCGCGAATAGATAAAGCGATAGCCGCCCGATTCGCGCGGAATGATCGAAAAAATCGTCGCATTGGCCCGCATCGAGTCGACAAAGTAAGGCTCGCTGCGATGCAGGGATCCCAATCGGTTGCGGTCGGTGGCTGCAACCGTCCGGCCATCCCGGTCCAGCAGCATCAGCGAGGCAGCGCCGATCTCTTCGACAAACGAGATCAGCCGTTGCGTTGACTGGCTGAAGTCGCCGGAATTCAATGCGCCGATCAGCGTGGGGTCGCGCGCCAGAAGCTGCGGCACAATGGCATTGCGGCGCAGTTCACTCTGTAGGTTACCGGAATAGAGCGCGAGCCGCAGTTCCGCCCGATTTCGGGTGCTCTCCGTGAAGCGATCAGTCAGAAGATCATTCGTAATCCAGACGGTAGTGGCGGCAACGATCAGAAGTGCGGTTAGTGCAATGCGCACACGCCAGCCGATCGCACTGGACCGGGTCCAGATCGACGGTTCTGATTTCGGTTGGGCGCTGTCCACCATGACCGCAAGCTAAACGCAGCACCCGCCGGGCTCAAGTCAGGCCGAGGTCAGAATACCTGTTAATGCGCGGAACAGCGCCGCGCCGTCGGTGCCGCCATGTCCGGCATCCGCCGCGCGTTCGGGATGGGGCATCATGCCAAGGACGCGGCGATTATCCGAGAGAATGCCCGCGATATCATCCGCCGATCCGTTGGGATTGTCGGTGTAACGGAACGCGATCCGGTCCTGATCGCGCAATTCCGCCAGTGTTGCGTCATCGGCGACGTAGTTGCCGTCGTGATGCGCAATCGGGATATCGATCACGTCCCCGGCGTTGTAGCCCTCGGTAAAGGCGCTCGCGCTGGTCTCGACCCGCAACCCCACGGTCCGACAGATGTATTTCAACCCTGCATTCCTGAGCAGCGCGCCGGGCAACAGGCCCGTTTCGGTCAAAACCTGAAACCCGTTGCAGACGCCGATGGCATATCCCCCCGCCTCGGCGTGGGCCCGCACAGCGCCGCAAATCGGGGACTGCGCCGCGATGGCGCCACAACGCAGATAGTCGCCATAGGAAAACCCGCCCGGTATCCCGACAATATCGACCTGGTCCGGCAGCGACTGATCCTTGTGCCAGACCATATCGACTTGCGCACCTGCACGCTCGAAGGCCACGGCCAGATCGCGATCACAATTCGATCCGGGGAAAACGATGACTGCCGCGCGCATCAGGCCATCTCGACGCTGTAGGATTCGATCACCGTGTTGGCCAGTAACTTCTCGCACATCTCGGTGACATCCGCTTCGGATGCGCCGTCGGCCAGATCCAGCTCGATGATCTTGCCCTGCCGGACACCTTCGACCCCGTCAAAGCCCATCGCTCCCAGCGCGTGGCGGATCGCCTCGCCCTGCGGATCGAGAACACCCGCCTTCAGCATTACCTGTACCCGTGCCTTCATGCTCTAAATCCCCGGTCTGTTTCTTATCGGTGTCCTCTGCGGACACGGCAGCGCATGCGCCGATCCGTCAGTTGATCAAGGTTGGCTTCGTCATCTGGGTCGCGACCTTGGGCAATACCCCAAGCCGCCGGGCCACCTCTGAATAGGCATCCGCAAGATCCCCCAGATCCCGCCGGAATACGTCCTTGTCGAGTTTCCGGCCACTCTCGATATCCCACAGCCGGCAGCTGTCGGGGCTGATCTCGTCTGCCACGACAAGCCGCTGAAAGTCACCATCGTAGATGCGTCCGATCTCGATCTTGAAATCGATCAGGCGAATTCCGACCGAGAACATGACCCCGGACATGAAGTCGTTGACCCGCAATGCGAGGCTCAGGATGTCGTCCATATCCTGTTGGCTTGCCCAGCCGAAGGCGGCAATGTGCTCTTCGGTCACGAGAGGATCGCCCAGGCCGTCATCCTTGTAGCAGTATTCAACAATCGGACGCGGCAACTGCGTGCCTTCGTCGATGCCCAGCCGCTTGGACATGGTGCCGGCGGCAAAGTTCCGTACGATCACTTCCAAAGGAATGATCTCGCAGGTGCGCACCAGTTGCTCGCGCATGTTCAGCCGCTTGATGAAATGTGTCGGCACACCGATCTGGTTCAATCCGGACATGAAGAATTCGCTCAGGCGGTTGTTCAGCACGCCCTTGCCCTCGATCACATCCTTTTTCTGGGCGTTATAGGCGGTGGCGTCATCCTTGAAATACTGCACCAGCGTGCCCGGTTCAGGGCCTTCGTACAGAATCTTCGCTTTGCCTTCGTAGATTTTTTTGCGTCGGGCCATCTATAACCTTTCGGGGCCGCGGGGGTCCGAATGACTCCCCTGCGTTTGCGCCCTCATAATCCAAGGGCCGCAGTGTCGCAAGCGGACGCCTTACCCTTGCACGTGGCAGTTGGCGCGGTCATATCAGTGATCAAACGAGTACCAAGCGAGGGGACCCTCTGACATGACCACATTTGATGACCGCGAAACCGCGTTCGAAGCCAAATTCGCCCACGACGAAGAGATGCAATTCAAGGCCGTCGCGCGGCGCAATAAGCTCTTGGGGCTGTGGGCGGCCGACCTGATGGGAAAATCGGGCGACGACGCGGACTCCTATGCCAAGGAAGTCGTCAAGGCCGATTTCGAAGAAGCAGGCCACGAAGATGTGGTGCGCAAGGTGGCGGGTGATCTGGGCGCCAAATCCGACCCCGAAACGATCCGTGCAAAAATGGATGAACTGCTGGGTGTGGCAAAGGATCAAATCCTGACCGAAGCCGACACCTAATCCGGGCCGCGCGGCCAGACCGGCGGCGCGGTACAGATGGCCTCATGAAAATGATGAACGAAATGCAATTGCCATGGCTTTGCCGCCATGACAAAGGCCATGTTCTGGCCCTATTGCGGGGCAGCTCGTGAGATCATGCAGGACCTTTTTGATGAATACCGTTTTTGCCGACATGCTCGCCAGCCATGAAGTGCTTCTCGCGGACGGTGCCACAGGCACCAATCTTTTTAACATGGGATTGATGTCCGGCGACGCCCCCGAGCTTTGGAACACGGACGAACCCGCGAAGATACGTGCGCTTTACTCCGGTGCTGTCGATGCGGGCAGCGACCTTTTTCTGACCAACACCTTTGGCGGCAACGCCTCGCGGCTGAAGCTGCACGATGCGCAGGGGCGCGTGCGCGAACTGAACCGCGTTGGTGCGGAACTGGGGCGCGAGGTGGCCGACACCTCCGGCCGGACCGTCGTTGTCGCCGGTTCCGTTGGACCAACCGGCGAAATCATGGAGCCTGTGGGCACGCTGAGCCATGCTCTGGCCGTCGAGATGTTCCACGAACAGGCGGACGGTCTGAAAGAAGGCGGTGCGGACGTACTCTGGCTCGAAACGATCTCGGCACCCGAGGAGTATCAGGCCGCGGCCGAAGCGTTCGGACTGGCCGGAATGCCATGGGTCGGAACCATGAGTTTCGACACCGCCGGACGGACCATGATGGGCCTGACCTCGGCTGGAATGGTGGACATGGTCGACGCACTGCCCAATCCGCCGCTGGCTTTTGGCGCCAATTGCGGCACCGGGTCCTCTGACCTGCTGCGCACGGTGCTTGGCTTTGCTGCGCAAGGCACCGAACGCCCCATCGTCGCAAAGGGAAACGCCGGCATCCCGAAGTATGTCGACGGACACATCCACTATGACGGCACACCTGAGCTTATGGCAGACTATGCCGCCATGGCCCGCGACAGCGGGGCAAAGATCGTCGGCGGCTGCTGTGGCACCATGCCCGAACATCTGCGCCATATGCGCGACGCTCTGGATAACCGTCCACGCAGCGAAAGACCAACGCTGGAACAGATTACGTCCGCGCTGGGGGCGTTCACCTCTGCATCGGACGGAACAGGCGAGGCCGAAGAGGCCCCCGCCCGAAAGAGACGCGGTCGCCGGCGCGGATAGGGCGTCAATTGCACCCCTGACATCGAAAAACCGGCGCGTCATTCCGGCACTACAAAAACCTTAGCTGATCGCCCGGCTGGGGCGGCGGGCGAAAGAGATCGCATCGCAGCGGTGGTGCGTCCGTTTGCATACCAAGGCGCCGCACGGCAATGGCAAATCTGGATTGAACCATCTGGGCATAGGCCCCCTCGCCCCGCATGCGGTGCCCCCAGCGGGCATCATAGTCCTTGCCGCCATGCATCTCGCGCAGACGCGCCATGATGCGACCGGCCCGGTTCGGCACATGCGTTGCCATCCATTCCTGCCACAGAGCTGAGACTTCGCGTGGCAATCGCAGCATGATCCAGCTGGCCGTCGTGGCTCCTGCATCCCGCCCCACTTCCAGGATCTCCTCCAGTTCCGGATCGGTCAAAGCCGGCACCATCGGGGAGGCCATCACGCGCACCGGTACACCCGCGTCGGTCAGTGCCCGAATGGTGGCCAGTCGTCGCCCCGGTGACGGCGCGCGCGGCTCCATCCGGCGCGCCAGATCACCATCCAGCGTTGTGACCGATAACCCCACACGGACCAGTCCCTGCTTGGCCATGGGCGCCAGAATGTCGAGGTCGCGTTCGATCAGCGTGCCCTTTGTGACAATGGCGACGGGGTGCCGGAACCTTGCCAAGACGCGCAGGCAGTTGCGGTTGATCTCGTATTGCTTTTCCAGTGGCTGATAGGGATCGGTATTGGTGCCGATGGCAATTGGCGCGACCCGGTAGGACCGGGCCCGCAGTTCAGTTTCCAGAACCTGCGGCGCGGTCGGCCGGGCAATCAGGCGCGTCTCAAAATCCAGTCCCGGCGAAAGCCCCAGATAAGCGTGGCTGGGGCGCGCAAAGCAATAGACACAGCCATGCTCGCACCCGCGATAGGGGTTGATCGACCGGTCAAATGGCAAATCCGGCGAGCGATTGTAGGTGATCAGGCTGCGTGGGCGTTCCTCGCTGACGCGCGTTCGGAATTCCGGCCTTTGCTCAGCCATATCCCAGCCATCCGAAACCTCTTCGCGGCCGAGATCGAACCGCCCGGAGGTATTGCTGATAGCGCCACGTGCC
>JBCDEC010000148.1:0-11422 GCA_039179965.1 Pseudomonadota bacterium | reverse complement strand
TCGCCGACGATTTCGCGGCCTATGTGGCCAGCGGCCCGTCGGATGATCATGAAGGCACCCGCGAGGAAGACGCCGTCGCCCGGGTTCGCCAGGGTATGCGGGCCATGCTGCGGCTGGGCTCGGCCTGGTACGACGTGGAAAGCCAGATCACGGCCGTCACCGAACGCGGGCTCGACCCGCGCGGCTTTATCCTGTGCACCGACGATTGCCACTCGGGCACGCTGATCAATGACGGGCATATGAACAGGGTGGTGCGGCATGCGATTGCCTGCGGGCTCGACCCTCTGATCGCGCTGCAGATGGCCACTGTGAACACGGCATCCCATTTCGGGCTGGAGCGCGAGATTGGCTCTCTGACACCGGGCCGCCGGGCGGATGTGATCCTGACCTCGGATCTGACGGATCTGCCGATTGAAACGGTCATTGCCCGTGGCCAGATCGTCGCAGAGTCCGGCACCTGTCTTGTTGACTGCCCGCATTACGACTGGCCCGCCAAGGCACGGCAGACGGTGCATCTGGGACATGTCCTCAGTGACGCGGACTTTGAGGTGGCTGCGCCCCAGGGCGCCAATGCGGTGCGGGCCAATGTGATCGGCGTGGTCGAGAACCAGGCCCCCACCAAGGCGCTGAAGGCCGATCTGCCCGTGCAGAACGGTCTGGTCGAAGGTGATGGCGACGTCTGCCAGATCGCGCTGGTGGAGCGCCACCGCGCGACCGGGGGCGTCACCAATGCCTTTGTCTCGGGCTTTGGCTATCAGGGCAAGATGGCGATGGCATCGACCGTGGCCCATGACAGCCACCACATGATCGTCGTCGGCACCGACCGGGCCCAGATGGCGCTCGCGGCCAACCGGCTGGCCGAGGTCGGCGGCGGCGTCACCCTGTTCCGCGACGGCGAAGAACTGGCGTTGGTGGAGTTGCCGATTGCCGGGCTGATGTCGGATGACCTTGCGGCGTCGGTCGCTGCCAAGGCCGACGCTCTGGGCCAAGCGATGATCGCCTGCGGCTGCGATCTCAACAACGCCTACATGCAGCATTCCCTGCTGGCGCTTGTGGTGATCCCGGAACTTCGGATCTCTGATCTGGGTCTTGTGGACGTGCGCAGTTTTGAAAAAATTCCTCTCTTTGAGCTTCTCTCATGAACAGTCTGACCACGCCCGACATCTTTGAACCCGAGGTTTTCAGCGACGCCACCGAGGCGGTCGACCGTCTGGAGCTGCTCTACAAGGTGGCCACCGAATTCCTGACGTCGGGGTTCAAATCGGCCATGTCCGGTCAACCCCCGAGCCACCAGATGCGCGCCTTTTATCCCGAGGTCCGGCTGACCACCTCGACCCACGCGCGCGTCGACACGCGCCTGAGCTTCGGCCATGTCTATGCGCCGGGCACCTACGCGGCGACGATCACGCGTCCGGATCTCTTTCGCAACTACCTGATCCAGCAGATCGGGCTGCTCCTTGAACACCATGGCCAGCCGGTCACCATCGGCGCCTCGGAAACGCCGATCCCCGTGCATTTTGCCGTGGGCAGCCTGACGGTGCCGCAGGAGGGGGCGGTGAACTTTGTGCTGCGGGATTACTTCGACGTGCCGGATCTGACGACGACCAATGACGATATCGTCAATGGCACCTTCGTTTCACCCGATGACACGGGCCCGCTGGCACCATTTTCCGCCCAGCGGGTGGATTACTCGCTGGCCCGCCTGAGCCACTATACAGCCACGGATCCGAGCCACTTCCAGAACCACATTCTGTTCACCAACTACCAGTTCTATGTCACCGAGTTCGAGGCCTTTGGCCGCATGGCCCTGGGCGATCCGGCGTCCGGCTACACGAGCTTTGTCTCAACCGGCAACGCCGAGATCACCACGCCCGACGGCACGCTTGAAGCGTCGGACCGGACGCCGCAGATGCCATCCTATCATCTCAAGCGCGCCGATGGCTCGGGCATCACCCTGGTCAATATCGGGGTCGGGCCGTCAAATGCAAAGACAGCCACCGATCATATCGCGGTGCTGCGCCCCCATGCCTGGCTGATGCTGGGCCATTGCGCCGGGCTGCGCCACACCCAGGCGCTGGGCGATTTCGTACTGGCGCATGGCTATCTGCGCGAGGACCATGTGCTGGACGATGACCTGCCGGTTTGGGTGCCGATCCCCGCGCTGGCCGAAATCCAGGTCGCTTTGGAACAGGCCGTGGAGGATATCACCGAATTGCAGGGCTATGACCTCAAGCGGATCATGCGCACCGGCACCGTGGCCACGATCGACAACCGCAACTGGGAGCTGCGCGACCAATCCGGCCCGGTGCAGCGGCTCAGCCAGTCCCGCGCCATCGCGCTGGACATGGAAAGCGCCACTATCGCGGCCAATGGGTATCGGTTCCGGGTCCCGTACGGCACCTTGCTTTGCGTGTCCGACAAGCCGCTGCACGGCGAATTGAAGCTGCCTGGCATGGCCTCGGATTTCTACCGCACCCAGGTCAGCCGGCATCTGGCGATCGGTATCCGTGCGATGGAGACACTGCGCGAAATGCCCCTGGAACGCCTCCACAGCCGCAAATTGCGATCGTTCGCCGAGACCGCGTTTCTTTGATTTCCACGACTCGTCGGCTCCGTCACGCCGCCTTTGCACCGTGGCGTGACCCAACGGCATATCTGGCCAAGTTCGCGCTTCTCTGTTGAGATGCGGTCCAGAATTCGCGGAATCAGCGACAAATCGCGAAAATCGCCGAAAAAGTGCGACTTCTCTGCATCTCTGGGACCCCTACGCGTTGTGTCATGCCACAAGATCGCGTTACAATCGCGCCTTGAGGCCCCATAAATCGGGCAGACAAAGGAGAGCACAACACATGGCGAAACCCATGACCAAGACCCAGCTTGTGGCCGCTCTGGCCGAAGAAATGGGCACCGACAAGAAAGCCGCAACCGGCGCATTGGATGCAATTGTCGGGATCATCACCCGCGAAGTCTCGGAGGGTGGTGCCGTGACTCTGCCCGGCGTCGGCAAGATCTACTGCCGCGAACGCCCCGAGCGCGAGGTGCGCAACCCGGCGACCGGTGAGACCTTCACCAAGGAAGCTGACAAGGTGGTAAAGATGACCATCGCCAAAGCGCTCAAGGACAGCGTGAACGGCGAAGCCTGAGTTTGATCTCAGTGCTGTTTTGACAGGGCCGTCACGCGACGGCCCTTTTCATTTGCGGCAGGCAGGCGATTGTGACTAGGTCGGGCCACCGGCGATAAAGGAGCATGGCGGGATGGATCTGCGCGCGCTTGCCATGGGGCTCGCCTTTGCCCTGATGTGGTCCTCGGCCTTCTCCTCGGCGCGGATCATCGTGGCCGATGCGTCCCCGCTGTTTGCGTTGGCCGCCCGGTTTCTGCTGTCGGGCCTGCTGGGCGTGGCGATCGCCCGCGCAATGGGCCAGAGCTGGACTCTGACACCGGCGCAATGGCGCGCCACGATCCTCTTCGGGATCTGCCAGAACGCGCTTTATCTCGGTCTGAATTTCGTCGCCATGCAATGGGTCGAAGCCTCGATGGCCGCAATCATCGCCTCTGCCATGCCGCTGCTTGTCGCACTGGCGAGCTGGCTGATCTTCAAGGAACGTCTTGGGCCCCTGGGGATCATTGGCCTCTTGGCCGGAACCGCCGGCGTCGTGCTGATCATGGGCGCGCGCATTCAGGGCGGCACTGACGCGCTTGGCGTGATGTTGTGCCTGATCGGCGTCTTTGCACTGGCCTTTGCAACGCTGGCGATCCGGGGTGCCACCTCGGGCGGCAACTTCATGATGATCGTCGGGCTGCAGATGCTGATCGGCGCGGCGGTGCTCTTCGTGGCGGCCGCCGTGGTGGAAACCCCGCGCATCAACCCAAGCTGGCCGCTTCTGGCGGCGTTTCTCTACACCACGCTGGTTCCCGGGCTTTTGGCCACCCTGGTCTGGGTCACGCTGCTCAATCGCATCGGCCCGATTCGCGCCGCGACCTTTCATTTTCTCAATCCGGTCTTCGGGGTGGCCATTGCCGCGCTGTTGCTGGGTGAGCGGCTGAGCTTCATGGACCTGATCGGCGTGGCGATCATCACGATCGGCATCCTCGCCGTGCAAATCGCCCGGCAGGGCCCGCAAGAGCCCTAGTTCAGCAACGCCTCGATCCGCCGCGTGATGTCCCGGCTTTGCGGCTTGGTGTTCGACCGCCAGGTCGCCACCACCTCACCCGTCCCGTCCAGCAGGATCTTGTTGAAATTCCAGCGCGGGCTGAACCCGGTCTCCCTGCGCACCGACCGATAAAAGGCATGCGCCTTCCGTCCGGTCACCGGCGTGATATCCGTCATTGGAAAGGTTAGCCCGTAGGTCAGTTCGCAGAACTCTTTGACCTCTTCGGCCGAACCCAGTTCCTGATTGAAGTCATCCGATGGCACCGCCAGCACGACCAGCCCCCGGTCACGGTAGGTGTCATAGAGCGCCTGCATGCCTTCGTATTGCGGCGTGAACCCGCATTCCGATGCGGTGTTCACCACCAGAACCGGCCCACCGCGGTAGTCTTCCAGCGACACTGTCCCACCATCGATGGAGGGGAACGCGCCACCAACGGCCTCCGCCCAGACCAACACGGGCAGACACATCAGACAGAGACAGGTTGTTATGCGTTTCATTGCCGGGCCCTCCTTCGCGATACGCTCGCGACACTGTTGGCTAAGTTAGGTCTTGGAACTGACGCGACCAGCGCCACATTAAAGGCAAACCAGTTACGGAGGATGTGACATGACCCGTTATAAACGAACCGAAGAGGCCGTGGCCGCCCTGAGCAAAGAAGAATTCTATGTCACCCAGCGCTCCGGGACCGAACGGCCCGGCACCGGCAAGCATCTCAACAACAAGGAACCGGGGATCTACGTGTGCATCGTGTCCGGAGAGCCGCTGTTTGCCTCCGCGGCAAAGTATGAATCCGGCTGCGGCTGGCCCAGCTTCGTCAAGCCGATCGAACCCGCGTATGTCGAAGAATTCGAAGACCGGACACTGGGCATGATCCGCACCGAGGTCCGGTCGAAACATGGCGACAGCCACCTGGGTCATGTCTTCCCGGACGGGCCGCGCGAACATGGCGGACTGCGGTATTGCATCAATTCCGCCTCGCTGCGGTTTGTGCACCGTGACGACATGGAAGCGGAAGGCTATGGTGACTACATCGACTTGGTGGAGGAGGTCATATGAAACAGCGCGCACGCGCCGTACTGGCGGGAGGATGCTTCTGGGGCATGCAGGATCTGATCCGGAAACTGCCCGGGGTGGAAGACACCCGGGTTGGATATACCGGAGGGGATGTGCCCCACGCGACCTATCGCAATCACGGCTCCCATGCCGAAGGCATCGAGATCTGGTTCGACCCGGATCTGATCACCTATCGGCAGATCCTGGAGGTGTTCTTCCAGATCCATGATCCCTCGACACTCAACCGTCAGGGCAATGACATCGGACCCAGCTATCGCTCGGCGATCTACTTCGACGGCGAAGAGCAGCGCCAGGTGGCGCTGGACACCATCGCGGATGTGAACGCATCAGGCCTCTGGCCGGGGCGCGTGGTGACCGAGGTCGAACCGGTGGGTGATTTCTGGGAGGCCGAGCCCGAGCACCAGGACTATCTGCTGCGCTATCCCAATGGCTACACCTGCCACTTCCCGCGCGCCGACTGGGTCCTGCCCAAGCGCGAAGCGGCCGAATAATCACGGCCCGAGGCGCGCAGCGGCCCAGCGCGCCGCCTCGGCCACGGTCTCATCGGCATCACCCGTCAGGGCCTGGGCCACCGGGCGCAGCCGCGGCGTGCCGGAGTTGCCAATCGCGTAAAGCACATTGCGCACAAAGCGGTCCCGCCCGATGCGCTTGATCGGCGAGCCCGAAAACCGCGCGCGGAACCCGGCATCGTCAAGCCTCGCCAGCTCTTCCAGCGGCGCCGTCGCATCGCCTTGATACCGCAGATCCGAGGCCGCCTGCGCAAACTTGTTCCACGGACAAACCGCAAGACAATCGTCACACCCATAAATCCGGTTGCCCAGGCCCGGCCGCAGATCCGGATCCACCGGACCCTTGTGCTCAATCGTCAGGTAGGAAATGCAGCGCCGCGCATCCAGCTGATAGGGTGCGGGAAAGGCATCGGTCGGACAAATCTCCAGACAACGCCGGCAGGATCCGCAATGATCCTCCTCCGCCGCATCAATGGGCAGCTCCAATGTGGTGAAAATCGCCCCCAGAAAACACCAGTTGCCCCAGGCACGGCTCACCAGATTGGTGTGCTTGCCCTGCCAGCCCAACCCCGCGGCCTGCCCCAACGCCTTCTCGGGGACCGGCGCGGTGTCGACAAAGACCTTGATGTCCGCCGTCCCGCCCGAGGCGGCGATCAGCCAGCGACCCAGGCGCTTGAGCCGCTTCTTGACCACGTCATGGTAATCCCGCCCGCGCGCATAGGCCGAAATCACGCCGCGCCCGGTCTCCTGCAACAACGGCAAAGGGTCGCTCTGGGGCGCGTAGCTGTCCGCCAGCATGATCACGGTCCGCGCCGCGGGCCAGAGCGCCGCCGGATCCGACCGCCAGGCGACCCGCTCGGCCATCCAGCCCATCTGACCATGATACCCCGCCGCCAGAAAGGCGCGCAACCGGTCCGGAACTTCAGGCACCGCGTCCGGCCGGCACAGCCCAACCGCGACAAACCCTTCGTCCAGAGCCGCGCGCCGCAAGTCTTCCGTCAGCCTGACCGCATCCATCCGCTCCAGCGCGCCCCTGTCTTCTTCTTGGTCAAAATATCTCTCGGGGGTCCGGGGGCAGACAGCCCCCAGCGATCCGCCACCTAGAAATCCAGATCGGCATAATGCGGCGGCGGCGGAAACCCCGGGATCTGATCGGCCAGGATCGAGCGAAAGGCCGGGCGGGACTTGATCTTGGCATACCAGTCCTTGACCACCGCCGAGCGGTTCCAGTCCACGTCCGAGATGTAATCCAGCGACGACAGATGCGCCGCAGCCGCAAAATCCGCTAGCGTCATCACATCGCCGGCCAGCCAGCGGCGATGATCCAGCAGCCACCCCATGTAATCTAGGTGATACTTCACCGCCTTTGCCCCGTCCTTGACGTTCCGGCTGTCAGGAAACCCGAGCCCCATGACCTTCTTGTTGACCCGCTCATAGAGCAGCTTGGAGGTCACTTCGTTGTGGAACTTGTCGTCGAACCACCCGATCAGGCGGCGCACTTCATAGCGTCCCTCCGGATCACCTGGCAGCAAGGGCGACTCCGGACGGGTGTCTTCGATGTATTCACAGATCGCCGCGCTCTCGGCCATGAGCTTGCCGTCAAGGCGCAGCACCGGCACCTTGGCCGCCGGATTGCGGCGCAGGAAATCGGCGTCCTTCTCCCAGTATCGCTCTTCGACCAGTTCCACCTCGATCTTCTTCTCCGCCAAGGACAGCCGGACCTTGCGGCAGAAGGGAGAGAGCGGGACGTGAAAGAGACGGGCCATAGGGGTCTTCGTCAGGAGAGGTTCCCCATGTTGTAGCGCCGAGCGCCCTCGGGTTTCAATGGCGCGTTTCACTCCTGAAAGCAGGCTGCGCGCCCATCCGCTTCGATCGTGGCCGCGCCATCGGCAATCGCGGCCGCGCGTCGGCGCAACCGGGCCGAGGGATTGACGGGGTCGCGCGATCGTGGCGCCGGCAGGATGGCCGCCAGCCGCGCCGCCTGAGTGGCGCTCAGCGTCATAGCGGAGACCCCAAAATGCGCCCGCGCCGCTGCCTCGACCCCAAAGATCCCCGGACCCATCTCGGCCACGTTCAGATAGACCTCCAGAATGCGCCGTTTGGGCCAGACGATTTCGACCATGGGCGTGATCACGACCTCCAGCGCCTTGCGCACCCAGGATCGCCCCTGCCACAGGAACACGTTCTTGGTGACCTGCTGTGAAATGGTCGACCCGCCCCGCATGGCGCCCTCTTCAATGGCGTCGCGGATGGCATCCACGTCAAAGCCCCAGTGCGCGCAGAAATTGGCGTCCTCCGCCGCAACGGCCGAGCGGGCCATGACCGGCGCAATGGTCTCCATCGGCACCCACTCCCGCTTGAGGGGCCCGTATTTGCCGTACTCGACCCACATCGTATGGGTCAGCGGCGGGTTCACGTAGGCAAAGAGAAACACCAAAATCGTAACGAACCCGACGAAGATCGCCGTGGCGCGCAGGATGATGCGATACAGCCAATAGCCCGGTCGAAACCAGGCCAGGCGATAGGGTTTGGACTTCGACGCTTGTTTTGCCACGCCTGACCCGATGTCTGCCTCTGGCCTGCACCATACCCGTTTTGCGCCGCCCGCGAAATGCCTGCGCGCGGCGCTTTGAGTGATTTCCGGCGCGCGGCCGCTCTTATTCCGCCGGCATCGCCTTTTCTTCGCGGCTCAGAGGGGCGGGCAGATGCACCAGCATCTCTTTCGGACAGACCTGCAGGAACCGGTGCTTTTCGAGGTCCCAATGCTGCAGGATGTCCTTGGCCTTGCGCGAATAGGTCTCCTGGGCGTGGCCGGTGATCAGCTCATGCAGCTGCGCTTCCCAGTGATCGACCGTCACCGGGCAGGTCACCAGGGTGTCCATGTTCATCATGGTCTCGGCCAGACCCTCGGGATCATAGAGATAGGCCATGCCACCGGTCATCCCGGCCCCGAAGTTCGGCCCGATCGTGCCCAGAATAACCGCAACGCCGCCGGTCATGTATTCGCACCCGTTCGAGCCGCAGCCCTCGATCACCACCTTGGCACCAGAGTTGCGCACCGCAAACCGTTCGCCGGCGCGGCCTGCCGCGAAGAGAAAGCCATCCGTCGCGCCATACAGCACCGTGTTGCCGACGATCGTGTTCTCATCGGCCTTCAGAGGCGAGACCTGCGGCGGGCGCACGACGATCAGACCACCCGAGAGCCCTTTGCCAACATAGTCGTTGGCATCGCCGGAGACTTCGGTCTTCAGTCCCGGGGCCGCGAAGGCCCCCAGGGACTGACCGGCAGACCCCTGCAGCTTGACATGCAGGTGATCCGGCTGGAACGCGTTGCGCATGCCAAAGTTCTGCACGATATGGCTCGACGTCCGCGTGCCGACCGTCCGATGGGTGTTCTGCACGGCATAAGAGAGCTGCATCTTTTCGCCCTCCTGCAGGAAGCGCGCGGCGTCATGCACGATCTGCGCATCAAGCGTATCGGACACCTCGTTGCGCGGCCGGTTGCGGTTGTAGACAATCTTCTCCGCCGCATCGACCGTGATCAGCAGAGGGTTGAGATCCAGATCGTCCAGATGCGCCGAACCGCGGCTGACCTGGTTCAAAAGATCCGCCCGGCCAATCACGTCATCCAGTGAGCGGGCCCCGAGTTCGGCCAGGATCTCGCGCACCTCCTGGGCATAGAAGGTGATGAGGTTCACCACCTTGTCGGCATTGCCCGTGAACTTGGCGCGCAGCGCCTCGTTCTGGGTGCAGACGCCCACCGGGCAGGTGTTGGACTGGCACTGACGGACCATGATGCAACCCATGGCGATCAGCGCGGCTGTTCCGATGCCGTATTCCTCGGCGCCCAGCATGGCGGCCATGACGATGTCCCGCCCGGTCCGCAAACCGCCGTCTGTGCGCAGAGTCACCCGGTCGCGCAAGCGGTTCATCGAAAGAACCTGATGCGCCTCGGTCAACCCCATCTCCCAGGGCAGTCCCGCGTATTTGATCGAGGTGGCCGGCGACGCGCCGGTGCCCCCGTTGTGGCCGGAAATCAGGATGATGTCCGCCTTTGCCTTGGCCACACCGGCGGCAATGGTGCCGACCCCCGAGGATGCCACCAGTTTCACCGTCACCTTGCAGCGCGGGTTGATCTGCTTGAGATCGTAGATGAGCTGCGCCAAATCCTCGATCGAGTAGATGTCGTGATGCGGCGGAGGCGAGATCAGCGTCACGCCCTTGGTCGAATGCCGCAGCCGCGCAATCAGGTCGGTGACCTTCATGCCCGGAAGCTGACCGCCTTCGCCGGGCTTGGCGCCCTGCGCGACCTTGATCTCCAGCTCTTCGCAATGGTTGAGGTATTCGGCGGTGACGCCAAAGCGGCCCGACGCCACCTGCTTGATCTTGGCGGACGGATTGTCCCCGTTGGGTTCGGGCACGAAATGCGCCGGGTCTTCGCCGCCTTCGCCGCTGTCGGACTTGGCGCCAATCCGGTTCATTGCCACGTTCAGCGTCTTGTGCGCTTCGGGGCTGAGCGCGCCCAAAGACATGCCCGGGGTTACAAAGCGCTTGCGGATCGCAGTAATGCTCTCGACCTCTTCGATCGGGACCGGTTCGCCCAGCGGCTTGAAATCCAGAAGATCGCGCAAATGGGTCGGCGGGTTGGCCTTCATCTTCGCCGAATACTGCTTCCAGATCTCATAGGAGGCATGGTTGCAGGCCATCTGCAGCATATGCATCGAGGTCGCTTCCCAGGCGTGGGTCTCGCCCGATTGCCGCGCCTTGTAGAAGCCTCCGATGGGCAACACGTCGAGACCGCTGTCCCAGCCCTTGGCGTGGATCTCTTCGGCTTTGGTCTGAATGCCGCTGATGCCAAGGCCCGAGATCCGCGAGGTCATGCCCGGGAAATACTCGGCGCACATGGCACGGCTGAGTCCCACCGCCTCGAAATTCAGACCGCCACGATAGGACGAGATCACCGAAATCCCCATCTTGGCCATGATTTTCAGCAGGCCCTGATCGATGGCCTCGCGATACTGCGCCACGGCATCCGTCAGCGAGCCGTCATAAAGCCCGCGTCCGATGCGGTCGGCCAGGGTATCTTCGGCAAGATAGGCGTTCACCACGGTCGCGCCGCAGCCGATCAGAACGGCAAAGTAATGCGGGTCGATACATTCCGACGAGCGCACGTTGAGCGAACAGAAGGTGCGCAGACCCTGCCGGGTCAGATGCGAATGCACGGCGGAGGTTGCCAGGATCATCGGCATCGCGACCTTGTCGGGATCGGCGTGTTGATCCGTCAGCACCAGATGGCCGGCGCCCGAGCGCACGGCATCCTCGGCCTCGGACCGGATCCGCGCCAAACCGTTGCTGAGCGCCCGGTCACCGGGTTCAAAGGTGCAATCGATCTCAACCAGCGGCGCGTTGAACTCTTCGGTCAGCTGGGCCCACTGCGCGTTCCCGATGAAGGGGCTGTCCAAAACGAGGATCTCGGTCTGGCTGCTGTCTTCATCGAGCACGTTCTTGAGATTGCCGAACCGGGTCTTCAGGCTCATCACCCGAAACTCCCGCAGGGAATCGATTGGCGGGTTGGTGACCTGGCTGAAGTTCTGCCGGAAGAAATGGCTGAGCGGGCGGTATTGCTTGGACAGGACCGCCGAGGGCGTATCGTCCCCCATCGAGGCAATCGCCTCTTTGCCATCCTC
>JBCDEC010000147.1:0-11526 GCA_039179965.1 Pseudomonadota bacterium | reverse complement strand
ATCGCGGCCCTGTTTCTCAAAGATCGCAAGGGGGAAGACCGGACCGCGCTTTAGCCGGTCCAAGGTTGGGGCGACACCCTGTGGCGCCGCCCGGTCGTGGCTCAATCCGCGCCGCGCACATGCGGACCCTTGGTCGGATCCGGGTGGAACAGGCGCTGCACGAGGTAGGCGGCAACACCGCTGCCAACCCCGATCAGATCAGTGACAATGCCGCCTTCGATCATGAACAGCGCCGCCACGCAGAGCAGCAGCCGCACCGGCCAGGCCGACCGCGCACCCGCGAACCAGCCCTGCACACCCGAAGACAACAGGAACACGCCGACAACCGCTGTCAGCGCCGCGCGGATGATCTCAAACACGCCGCCGTCCATCAAAATGGCGGAGTTGTAGAACATCATGAAGGGCACGATGAACGCAGCGATGCCAATCTTGAACGAGGTGACAGACGTCTCCATCGGATTGGATCCCGATATCCCCGCCGCCGCATAGCTCGCCAGCGCCACAGGTGGCGTGATCGCCGAAAGCACCGCGAAGTAGAAGACAAAGAAATGCGCAGTGAGCTGCGGGATCCCCATTTGGACAAGGCCCGGCGCGACCACCGAAGCCGCAACGGCATAGGCTGCCGTGGTCGGCATGCCCATGCCCAGCAGGATCGAGATGCACATGGCAAAAAAGAGCGCCAGAAGTTGCGAATTGTCGGCAATTCCCAACAGCAGCGCCGAAAAGCGCGCGCCGACCCCGGTCAGAGAGATCACGCCGACGATAATGCCCGCACAGGCACAGACGGCAATGATCTGGATCGACATGTTGCCGGCCAGTTCAAAGGCCTTCACGATCGCCCGCGGCCCCATCCGGTAAGGCGTCAGCCAGGACACCACAGCGGCCGCGACCGTCGCCAGCGTGCCGGCGCGGATCACCGAATAGCCCATGAATAGCGCAATGATCAGGATCAGGATGGGCAGGAAGAGAAACGCCTGCCGGGCCAATTTGCCCAGGTCCGGAAGTTCTTCCTGACGCATACCGCGCATGCCCAGCTTGGCGGCCTCGAAATCCACCATGAAATAGACGGAAACGAAGTACAGCACCGCCGGGATGATCGCGGCTATGGCGATCTCGGTATAGGGAATGCCGGTGATCTCGGCCATGATGAAGGCGCCCGCGCCCATGATCGGCGGCATGATCTGGCCACCGGTTGAGGCCGCCGCTTCGACCGCCCCCGCGGTGCGTTTGTGATAGCCCACCTTCTTCATCAGCGGGATTGTCAGCGAGCCGGTCGCGACCACGTTGCCTGCCGAGGTTCCGTTGATCATGCCCATAAGGCCGGATGCAAAGATCGCCACTTTCGCCGGACCGCCTCTGGCGCGTCCGGCCAGCGCAAAGGCGAAGTTGACGAAGTAGTCACCGACCTTCGACGCCTGCAGAAAGGCCGCGAAGATAATAAAGAGAATGATGTAGGTCGACGAGACGGCCGTGGTCGGCCCCAGGATACCCGCGTCGGTATAGACCTGACTGAAGAACCGCTGCCAGGTGACCGAAGGCGCGTTGAGGAAGCCCGGCAACTGGTCGCCGACAAAGACATAAACGAGGAACACGCCCGAGATGATCACCAGCGCGATACCGGCCATCCGCCGTGTCAGCTCCATGATCAGCGCGGTCCCTGCGACGGCGGCCATTGAAATGCCGATGGGCGCAAACGGCGTGCCGGTCGAATTGCGCATCAACGTGCCGTAGATCGTGATCAGGTAAATCGCGACGGCCAAGCCGCAGACGGCCAGCACCAGGTCCGGTGGCGCAAATCCCGTCCGGTCCTGGCGATGCACCCAGGACAGAACGATCCCGCCGGCGGTCGCGGCCCAAAGCGGCGCGCCAAACAGCCAGATTTCGCGGAACTTGATGCCCTCGTCGATACCGTTCCAGGCCAGCCCGTTGGAGATCTGAACGCTGAAAGAGATGGCGGAGCCGCACGCAAAGATCGCCGCGGCCATCAGCACATAGGCAATCAGGGACGTCGGGCCGGTCTTGGCCTCTTCGCCCTCAGTTTTGAAATCATAGGCTGCATACATCAGGAAGCCGAGACCCAGGGCGCCGGCAATATGGACGATCCGGTAGTTCCAGGTCTCCATCGGGAAGGTTGGCAGGAATGGGATCGACACGCCCGTCCATTCAGAGATCGACAACCCATTCAGCGCGGCGACATGGAAGAAGGCGTAGAGGATCGCGGCGACGGCTATGACAGTGTGACGCCAGCCGACAAACTGGCGGCGATTGGCCTCGACTGGCTCCTCGTCAACACCCTCAGCGAAGATGGGTTCAGACGTGACAGATTGATCGACGCTGGACATGGCGCCGTCCTCCTCGGGGTTTGCGCCGCCTTTTCGCGAAGACTGCAGCGTTTTTGATGATTTTTTTAGGGGGGGAGAACGCGGCGACCGGCTGGGGAGGCAGTCGCCGCGGGATCCAAACGGCTTACGAGCCGTGGATCATGTCAGGCGAGATCGTCGCACCGGCATTGTCCTGGAACCACTTGGCCGCACCCGGATGCCAGGGCAGAACACCGTTCTTGTCCCAGTTTTCCGGCACTGTGGAACGGGCCGCGCGGTGGATGCCCACCATGCGTTCGTTGTCCGACATGATCACATCGACCACCGCATAAACGAGGCTTTCGGGCAGATCACAATTCGCGATGGCAAAGTTCCACATGGAAACCGAGCGCGCATCCGCATCAAGCGTCGTATATGTATCTGCGGCAATCGCAAACTCGGAAACCGGGAAGGTTTCCAGGATTTTGCCCTGCTCGCCTTCGGAGAACTCGATGATGTTTACGTCCGTCTGCACTTCAAGCTGGCTGACGGCGGGCACCGGGACACCGGCGGCAAAGGCGATCACGTCCAGCAGACCGTCCTGCAGCTGACCGCCTAGGTCGGACCAGCCGCCGTTGCGGCGTTCAAAGTCGACGCCCAGCTCTTCCATCATGCGCGGGAAGTAGGTGTCAGAGGTCGAACCCGCCGGGCCAAAGCCGATTTTCGCGCCCGTCGGGATGTCGCTGATGGACGTGATGCCCGAGCTTGCAAGCGCCGTGACGGAGAATGGCGTTTGGTACATCGGGAACATTGCGCAGGCCTGTGTCATTTGCAGGCCGGGCGCGATCGGGTTGGTGCCTTCGCGGGATTCCGCCGCCGGACCCATGGTGACCATGCCGAACTGTGCGTCACCGGTGTGGACCAGCGCCATGTTCTGCATCGGTCCGCCGGTGACCTCGGCGCCGCCGGCCATGCCAAGTTCATTGGCGACCAGGTTGGCCCAGCCCGAACCATAGGCGAAATAGGTACCGCCTTGTGACGCGGTCCCGACGGTAAAGCTTTCCGGCCAGTCAGAGCGATCCGCGTCGGCTTGCGCAGAAGCGCTGCCAGCTGCAAGCGCGGCGGCCAAGGCCAGGCTGGAGATACGAAGAAGTGTCATGTCATTCCTCCCAGGAAGCGGGCGAAGGCCCGTCTTGTTGTGGTTCGGTCTCGATCAACCGCGTGGCGGGTGTTTCACATCGCTGTGCAGACTGAGAAGACAGTGAGGTGCTAAAAACTGGACCGTTATCGGAATAATTCAATCGCATGGGTGGATCTGGTGACAATCCCGCCCGGGCGTGGGTGATCTGGCACCCGTTCGCCCCGAAATCCGCCAATTCTGCCCGCGTCAGGCCCCGTCCGCGAAATCCTCACGGTCGAGCCCGTGGCGCTTCATCTTCTCGTAAAGTGTCTTTCGCGACAGACCCAGCGCCTCGTAGGTCTCTTTCAGGCGCCCGCCATGCGCGGCAATGGTCGCGGCGATTATCGCCTTTTCATGATCGGCGATCTGAGTGGCCAGCGTCACATCCGCGCTTGCCTGAGCCAGACCAATATCCAGGTCAAGCCCGAGGACGAAACGATCCGCGATATTGCGCAACTCACGCACGTTACCGGGCCAGGCGCGGGACGCCAGCGCATGAAGCACATCTGGCGGGATCTCGGGTTCGGCGGCCTTGTAGCGTGCCGCCGCCTGGGCAACGAGCACCGAAAACAACCGCGGGATGTCTTCGCGCCGCTCGGCCAAGGTCGGAAGCTGAAGCGTCGCGACGTTGAGCCGATAGAGCAGATCCGCGCGGAAGCGGCCTGCATCCACTTCGTCTTTCAGGTTCGACTTCGAGAGCGCGAGCACCCGGATATCAAGCGCAATGGCATCGTTGGATCCCAGCCGCGTGACCGTTCGGTTGTGCAGCGCGTCAAGCAGCTTGGCCTGCAGCGCCAGGGGCAGGCTGTCGATCTCGTCGAGGCACACGACGCCGCCCCGCGCATGTTCCAGCTTGCCATACCGCGCCCGCACCGCGCCGGCAAAGGCGCCGGCTTCATGCCCGAAGAGTTCGCTTTCTGTCAGCGCCTCTGGCAGCGCCGCGCAGTTGATATGCACGAAAGGCCCCTTGGCACGTTCGCTGCCGCGATGAAGCGCGCGGGCTACAACCTCTTTGCCGGTGCCGGTGTCGCCGGTGATCAGGACATCCGCATCCGTCGCGGCCACGGCGCGCACCACTTTGCGCAGGGCCACCATGGGCGCGCTGCGCCCAATGAGCCGAGCTTCGATTGCGTCAGACGAACCGACCTGCCGCCGCAGATCGCGGTTTTCCAACGTGAGGCTGCGCTTGTCGAGGGCACGCCGGATACAGGCAATCAGATGCGCCGGCTCGCAGGGCTTTTCCAGAAAGTCATACGCGCCTTCCTTTATGCAGGAGACGGCCAGATTCACGTCGCCATGACCGGTGATCAGGATAACCGGCAATTCGGGATCGATTTCCAGCGCGCGGCGCATCAGGGTGATGCCATCCATCCCCGGCATGCGGATGTCGGTCACCAGAACACCGGAAAAGGTACGCCCCAGCCGATCCAGAGCTTCTTCACCATCGGCCAGCGTCACGCAGGGCAGTCCGGCCAGATCGCAGCTTTGCGCGGCCGATATCCGCAGATGCTCTTCGTCGTCGACAATCAGAACCGTGCCTGGCGTGCTCATTCGGCCACCAATGTCCGCGGTGTCTCTTGCACGGGGTCCGTGCGGCGCAGGCTGACCCGGAAGACCGCGCCACCGCCAGGGTGGTTCTCTGCGGTGATCTTTCCGCCAAAGTCCTTGATGATATTGTGCGAGATCGACAGCCCAAGCCCCATGCCCTTTCCGACCGTTTTGGTGGTGAAGAAGGGATCGAACATGTGCTCGACGACCCCAGGCGGGAAACCCGGACCGGTGTCGCGCACTTCGATCACCACCTCCGTGGCGGCGGGCTGCACGTCGATGCACACCTCACGTTCCTGCGCCTCTCCCATAGCGTCCAGCGCATTGGTCACCACATTGACCAGTACCTGCTGCAGCCGCGTAGGCCCTCCAATCACGAAAAGCTCTCCGGGCGGCAGCGCAAAGCGGATCTCGGCACCCGCAGCACGCGCTTGTGGCGCCACAAGGCCAACCACCGCCTCGATCATCGGCCCCACGGGCACCGGCTTTAGGGTGTCGGCCGGGCGTCTGGCGAAGTTACGCAGATGCCCCGATATCTTGGCCATTCGATCCGCCATCTCCGAAATGCGCTGAATGTTTCCGCGTGCCTCCGGCACCCGGTCGCGGTCGAGATACTGCGCAGCATTTTCAGCATAGGATTTCACCGCCGCGAGCGGTTGATTGATCTCATGCGATAGGGCCGCCGACATTTGTCCCAGCGCAGCCAGCTTGCCGGTTTGCACCAGCTCTTGCTGGGTGCGGCGCAGTTCAGCTTCGGTGGCGCGGCGTTCCTCGACTTCCCCCAACAGCTCGGCATTGGTCGCATCGAGCTCGGCCGTGCGGGCCTGCACCCGTCCTTCCAGTGTCAAACGGTAGGCTTCCTCGACCCGCCCCCGCTCGGTCACCCGCGCCCACCGCTGGTAGAATACCAAAGACAGCAGCGCCAAAACCGTAAGCGCCAGACCAAACGCGCTGGCGGCAAGCAGCGCCTGCCGTCGGATCGGCTCCAGCGGCGCGAGCACGATTGCATGCCATCCGGGCAATTCGAGCGACACACTGTCCGACAGGTACCGGGTCGACCGCCCGTCAATCTCGATCCCCAATTCAACCCGTTCGCGGGCAACAACCCGGCGCGTGCTGTCAAGCCGGTCCAAACGATCTACCGGGAATTGCTGGCTGGAGATGATCCGGTCGCGAACGGCAGGGGGCAAGGGCGCAAGCAGACGGTTTTGAAAGTCCGGACGGCTGGACAGAAAGACAAGCCCATTGGGATCTGCGATCAGGATTTCGCTTTCGTGGCCGACCCATTCCTGTTCAAGCGCATCGACAGTCGCGCGGACCGTGAGAACGCCAGCCACGCGGATGCCGTCGAGCACCGGCGCCGCGACATAGAAAGCGCGTTCGCCGGTTCGGCTGTCAAGCGCATGGAACCGCGCCGTCGCCCCCGTCATCGCGCGCTGAAAATAAGGCCGGTGGTGTTCGCTTTGCCCCAGGCGGGAGGTGTCTTCCCGGTAGTTGCTGGCCGCGATCACCCGACCGGCCGGATCAATCAGATGAATGTCGGTCACATCCAGCGCCCGCGCGGCCAGCCGCAGCTTTTGATTGACGTATGGGACCAGGCCCTGGTTGCCCGGATCCTGCAACACATCCAGCAGCGGCGGCTGCTCAGAGATCAGCGCGGGGAGCGGGTCAACCCGGCGGACCGCGTTGTTCAGTGCGCTGGCGACTAGCCGCAGGGTCACGGCGCTCTCGTTCTGGGCGCGGTCCCGATAGGCGGCCTCGATGCGCGGCAACGCAAAAAAACCGGCCAGACCGGCCAGCACCATCACTATGGCAAAGGCGAGTGCCACGCCCCAGATGCCGGGATTGAGAAGTGTCGGATGCCGCATAACGCTCAGAATAGACAAGATACCGCTGGCACAACAGAGGCCTGCGTTGACCGGGTTACCAATGGCGCGTCAACGCGCGGTCTGACCGGTCCTGTCAGATCAGGCCGATGCCCTTGGGTCCGGCACCTTGGCCGACACCGACGGCGCCAAGGGACAGGTGATCGGGCCAGGTTCAATGAGTCTGACGATTCGCTCAGGCGATTTGTGAGGCACCAAAGGCTCTGAACAATGGAGATCGGGTCTTTGGAGCGACGCCACGGAAACGGCGGCGCCGAATTTGGCGTCACGGGGCACCGGATCCACCAAAAATGGCTGTGACACTATGGGCTGTCCAATTGACTTGACAGTATGTGGTGACTAATAATTGTGACACTCTGACCCGTCAATCGCGCGCCGCCGGCCCTTGGGCGCGCGCCGTCAGAGGCGAGCGCCAAGCAGGATCCGTTCCTCAAGACACTGGCAATGCGAGACATTCACGGCCGGAAAACTGGAGGAATCCATGTCAGAAGACCCAGACAAAGTATGGCCAACCGGCTTGACCGAGCACGAGGCCGAAGAGGTACACAGCTATCTCATTGATGGAACACGCGTTTTTGGGGCAATTGCCCTACTCGCTCATATCCTCGTCGCCTTTTCGACGCCATGGTTAGGATAGGGGAATAAGATATGAACAACTCCAAAATCTGGCTGGTGGTTAAGCCCACCGTAGGTGTTCCGCTGTTCCTGGGCGCCGTGGCGGTTGGGTCCTTTGCCGTGCATGTGGCAGTTCTGACCAACACATCCTGGGTGTCGGACTTCCTGTCTGGCAACGAACTTGGTGCAGGCGATCAGAGCGCCGCGCTGACCATCGAAGGCACGGATGGCATCACCAAAGCGGCCTTCGTCAAGGAAGACGGCACGCTCGGAGACGGCAAGATCCTGGTGGAAATGCCTGACGGAACGCTCGCCGTGGCAACGATGGACGCACCGGCGGTGCTGGCCTCGGCCTCGCAGAGTCGCCTGCCACCGGGCGACTGACAAAACGCATTTCGGGAACGGGTCCGGTGCGGCGGCGCCTGCACCGGACACACTTGCACTCACGCATGACACGTTCGAGTTCGTATGTTCAACTATCGCTCACTTGCCCTGAAAAAGCTGTCCCAGGTCGGCACCCGCTATCTGCCTTTCGCGGAGGTGGCGAGCGAAGATGTGCCCTTGTCGCGGCTGCTTCGGCTTTCGATGTTTCAGGTCACCGTGGGCATGGCGCTGGTGTTGCTGGTTGGCACACTCAACCGCGTCATGATTGTCGAACTCGGTGTGCCGGCAGCCCTCGTCTCTGTCATGATTGGGCTGCCAATCCTCTTTGCACCGCTCAGGGCCTTGGTTGGCTTCAAATCTGACAACCACCGCTCGGCGCTCGGTCTGCGCCGCTTTCCATACATATATCGCGGAACATTGCTGCAATTTGGCGGCTTTGCCATCATGCCCTTCGCGCTGCTGGTGCTCTCCGGGTATGGCGAGGCGTTCGACGCGCCGCGCTGGGTGGGACTGAGCTCCGCCGCATTGTCCTTCCTGCTTGTTGGCGCTGGCGTTCACATCGTGCAGACGGTCGGCCTGGCGCTGGCGACGGACCTCGTGCCGCAGGAAGATCAGCCCAAAGTCGTGGGCCTGATGTATGTCATGCTTCTGCTTGGGATGATTGGCGCTGCCTTTGTCTACGGGCTCCTGCTGGAAAACTATACACCCGGTCGCCTGATCCAGGTGATCCAGGGCACCGCCGTTGTCACCGTGCTCCTGAACGGAATTTCCATGTGGAAACAGGAACCCCGGGTGCGCAACACGCGTTATCAGGAACGGTCTTCGCAAACCTTCTCGCTCGCGTGGAGCAGTTTTTCCGACAGACTCGGCGTCAAACGCCTGCTGACCGTCATCGGCCTTGGCACCTTTGCATTCGGGATCGCAGATGTGGTGCTTGAACCCTACGGCGGTCAGGTGCTGCACATGTCCGTGGCGCAGACAACCAAACTGACCGCCACCCTGGCCTTTGGCACGCTGTGCGGACTGGCCTATGCCTCCTGGATCCTGAGCCGAGGCGGCTCACCCTATGCAATGTGCGTCAAGGCGGCGCTGGTCGGCATCCCCGGGTACGGGTTGATCATTCTGGCCGCGCCGCTCGATTGGACAGCGCTCTTTGTCCTTGGCACCTTGGCCACCGGTGTCGGGGCCGGCCTCTTTGGCCATGGCACGTTGACCGCGACTATGCGGTCTGCACCCAGTGGGCAGGTGGGCCTGGCACTCGGAGCCTGGGGCGCCGTGCAGGCCACTGCGGCGGGCGTGGGCATCGCCGTTGGCGGGTTGATTCGTGACGCAATCCTGGCGGTCCAGCATGGCGAAGGTTTTGCGCCCGCAACAGCCTATCTGCCGGTGTTTGCCACGCAGATTCTGTTCCTTCTCATGGCGCTGATCGTGGTCACGCCACTGATCCGCCAACACCCTCGACAGCAAAATGAAACGGCCTACGTTTCAGGATGAACGAATAACGCAGGATATCTGCAAACGTCGCTGACCATCAACCGACAGACAAAGGCACAGGAGAGACCATGACAACAATCGTTTCGAGAGTCTTCGCGGATGAAGGCACTGCCGACAAGGTAATCGCTCAACTGAACGACGACGGTCATCCATTTGCGCATGTCAGCAAAATCAGCGCTGGCACGTCCGGTCTGAAAGACGCGATCCTGGCGACACGTGTGGATCCCGAGACAGCGACGGTCTACGAAAGCATGTTGACCGGTAAGGCTACCCTGGTGGTGGTGAAGGCCGAATTCAGCCACATCGGCGCTGCCCGGCACGCCAAGAAGATCATGGACGCGACGCCGTCCCTGCCAGCCGATGTGAAGACGCAAAACCTCCATATCCGCGAAAAGCCGAACCTGAAGCTGTACAAAAATACCAAGATCCTGGCCGACCACCCGCTGATGCTGACCTATCGGTGGGAAATCCATCCGCGCCGCAACAGCTTCTCCAAGGTCATGCACTGGAAGATCCTGTCCGATCGCCGGCCCCGGGCCGATTCGACCATTCCGGGTACGCGGTATATGTCGGAACGGTTCTGGCCCATGCCCCTGCTGTCGCGCAAAACCCCTGCCGACAGCGGCACAAAAGTCATGTCAGGCACGCGCCACATGTCAAAGCGGTTCTGGCCCACACCCCTCACCAAGCACAAGGACACCAAGTCCTCGGTCTTGCCCGGCGGTCCATTGTTTCTGACGAAATCATCCTGAGACTGACCATCAGGCGCGGGCGCGGCACGTCTGTGCCGCCCCGCAGGTGGCCGCGCCACCCTTAGGCGGGCTGGCCAACCTCATCAAAGATCTTTGACGCGTGGTCTGCGACATAGATCCGGATCCACGGGGTGAACCGCTCCGGATGATCCCGGGTTTCCTTTTGCAGCGTCTCAAGACTGACCCAACGGGTTGCCGAAACCTCATCCGGGTTGGGTGCCATCTGCAGTTTCGCCGGAGCATGTGCGCAGAAGACATCGACCTCTTCATGTTCGACCAGACCGCCGCCCACGTCGGCCCTGTACTCCAACTGCGTACAGAACTCCGGTGTGAGACCCGAGATCCCAAGTTCTTCGCGCAGGCGTCGCACGGCACAATCCCGGGGGTTTTCGTCCCAGTTGGGATGCGTGCAGCAGGTGTTCGCCCAGAGGCCTGGCGTATGATACTTTGTGGACGCACGCTGCTGGAGCAGGATCAGATTGCCCCGCAGAACAAAGACCGAAACAGCCTTGTGGCGCAGACCCAGTTCGTGGACCTCCAGCTTTTCAACTGGCTGCAATTCGCCTTTGACCCAGGCCGGGATCATGATCGTCATGTGTATTCCGCCCGAACGAGCCCGGTTAGATGCGCCAGGTTCTTAACACCTATTTTGAGATGCGCCAAAGGCCGCGCCTTGACCAGCTTCTTATTCATATAGGCTTCAAAGGTTAAGCGTTGCACATCAATGTCGTGACACAGCGACACAAACCGTTCGCGCCGGTCGTCCGAGCGGTAGTAGGCATTCTGCATCGAGGCCAGAACGCGGAACACGGTCTTGTGCTCCTGCATGAAGAGTTTGCGCGCGAGCCTGAGCGCCGACACCTTGCCCGAGGCCAGGCAGGCGCTGGCCGCTGAGGCCGCAACCGACCCACCGACCATGGCGTAATAGATCCCCTCGCCCGAACTGGGTGCGACGACACCGGCCGCGTCCCCGGCCAGCACCACGTCGCGGCCATTGTCCCAACGGTCGAGCGGTTGCAGCGGGATCGGGGCGCCTTCGCGGCGCAACGTGCGGCATTTGTCGAGCCCAGAGGCGCGACGCAGATCTCCGGTCGCCTGTTTGAGATCAAAGCCACTGACCCCGGTACCCATCCCCACGCTGGCGGTCTGGCCATGGGGGAACACCCAACCGTAGAAATCCGGAGAGATCCCTCCGTCGTAGATCACGTCGCAGCGATCCGGGTGGTAGTGCTACTGCGCATGCGCAGTGTCTTGGTCACTGATTGGCTGATTCAGAGAGGTGTGGTAGCAGGCTTGTGGCAATATCCCCGAAAACAACACCCCTAACTCTATTTGTTTGTCCGTGGAAGCATCATAAGTGTTGCATT
>JBCDEC010000146.1:0-11648 GCA_039179965.1 Pseudomonadota bacterium | reverse complement strand
GCAAAAGAGGCTGTAGAGCAGCTGGATCATTTGCTCGGTCTTTCCGTCAGCCAGCGCGTAGTAGACCGTCTTGCCGTCGCGCCGTGCCGAAACCAGACCGTCTTCGCGCAACCGGGCCAGCATCTGGCTGACTGCGGCCTGGCGCATGTCGAGAAGCTGCTCAAGACCACCCACAGATTTTTCACCATGGGCCAGATGGCACAGGATCATCAGCCGTCCTTCATGCGAGAGTGCCTTGAGATAGAGCGCCGCAGCACTTGCCGCCTCGGCCATATCCGGCGGTGCGTCTTTGGGAATCTGGCGCGCATGGGGCATATCGACTGGACCGGACTATTGCCTCTGACCCGTCATCATGGCGTCTGGGCCCCGGGCTGTCACCCCTCTTCGGGGCGTGGTGCGCCACCTGCAAAAGCATTGGCCGCGTCATAGGCGCAGGGCGCCTCCTGCATTTCCAGGTGCAAGGGCGTGTCCGAATAGGGATGCGCGCGGGCCAGCGCCTCGTTCACCTCGATGCCAAGGCCGGGGCCAGTGGGGGGACGGATGAATCCGTCTTCGACCTCGATTGCGCCATGGATCAAATCGCGGTGGAACGCCGTATCGATGGTCTCGGCCATGAGAATGTTCGGGATTGCCGCCGCCAGATGCACGTTCGCCGCCCATTCCACGGGGCCGGCATAAAGATGCGGAGCCAGCTGGGCCGAGAAACTTTCAGCAATGGCGGCGATCTTGCGGGCCTCCCAGATACCGCCGGCGCGTCCCAGAGCGGGTTGCAGGATCTCTGCCGCGCCTGCGCGCAGAACGGCGGTGAATTCCGCCGTGGTGGTCAGCCGCTCTCCGGTGGCGACGGGGATGCGCACCGCGCCGGCGACGCTGGCCATTGCGGTCACGTCATCGGGCGGGATCGGTTCCTCGAACCAGAGCGGGGCGTAGGGTTCCAGGGCCTGACCCAAGCGGATTGCGCCAGCGGTGGTGAACTGGCCATGCGTGCCAAAGAGCAAATCCGCCCGGTCGCCGACCGCCCCGCGGATTGCTGCGCAAAAGGCCACGGACTGGCTGATGTCGCGCATCGCGGGCATATGACCGCCGCGGATGGTGTAAGGGCCCGCCGGGTCGAACTTGACGGCGGTATAGCCGCGCGCCACCAAAGCCATCGCGCTTTCCGCGGCCTGATCGGGGGAAGACCAGAAGCGCGCGACATCGTGGTGTGCTAAAGGGTAGAGGTAGGAATAGGCGCGGATCCACTCGTTCATCCGCCCGCCGATAAGCGCGTAGACGGGACGCTCGCGATCCTTGCCGAGAATGTCCCAGCAGGCAATTTCCAAACCCGAAAACGCGCCCATAACGGTCAGGTCGGGCCGCTGGGTGAAGCCCGAGGAATAGGCCCGGCGCTTCATCAGCTCGATGTTTTCCGGGTTTTCGCCTGCCATGTGCCGGGCAAACACGTCCTGGATCACCGCTTCCATCGCCTGCGGGCCGACGGAGGACGCATAACATTCGCCCCAACCCACTAGTCCGGTGTCGGTTGTCACCTTCACGAAGATCCAATAGCGCCCGCCCCAACCGGGTGCCGGCGGAGCAGTCACAATCACGTCGAGATCGGCAAGTTTCATGGGCAAGTCCTGTGGGCCGGGCCGGATCAGTCGAACAGAATCACATTTCGCTTTGCGCCACCAGCCTTGGTATCGGCCATGGCGTCATTGATCTGATCAAGCCGCCAGCGACCCGAGATCAGGTCTTCGAGTTTGAGGCGCCCCTGCTGGTAGAGATCGACCATCCAGGGGATATCGCGCTGGATGACCGTATCGCCCATCTTGGAGCCAATGATTTTCTGTCCAGCAAATGAGAGATTGACCGCTTCATATTCCGAGGTCTGACCCGAGTGCGGCATGCCGATGGCCACGATCTTGCCGCCAAAGCCTGCGTATTTCGGAGCGACCGTGTAGGCCGCGGCAGAGCCCACCGAGACAAAGACCGCATCGGCACCGCGTCCAAGCGCCTGCTGCACATCGCGCCAGGGCGCTTTCCCGGTTGCCAGAACGCCATGCGTGGCGCCAAACGCACGCGCGGTCTCAAGCTTGTCATCGGTCATGTCGACGGCCACGATGCGTCTGGCTCCGGCTATGCGGGCGCCCTGGATGGCATTCAGACCTATTCCGCCGGCGCCAATGACCACCGCATCCTGACCGGGTCGAAGCTGCGCGGCATTGACCACGGCACCGACGCCTGTGATCACACCGCATCCCAGCAGGCAGGCCGCGTCGCGGGGCATGTCCTGTGGCAGTTTCACGATCTGGCTGGCATCGACCACGACCTTTTCGGCAAAGGCCGCGCAGTCCATGGCCTGGAATATGGGGGCTCCGTCGGCTGTGCTGAGCGGATGGTCGAGCGTGTTCTGTGGCTCGGTGCAAATGGTCGGATGGCCGGTGATGCAATTGAGACAGCCCCCGCAGGGTCGGATCAAGGTGACAACGACTGGATCATCCAGGTCAAACCCCATCGTGCCCGGTCCCACAGCGGTGATCCGCCCGGCGCCTTCGTGCCCGAAGACGGCCGGCAGATGACCGCCCCAGGCGCCTTCAGCAAAAGAGATGTCGGAATGGCACACGGCCACGGCATCAAGCGATACCTCGACCTGTCCGGCCCGCGGCGGAGCCAGCATGATCTCCTCAATCACGAGGGGCTGGTTGAACGCCCGGCACACAGCGGCTTTCACAAGTGGCATGATCGATCTCCCGTCGCGCGTTTGGCGGCACGTTGAGGCGTGGTTACCGCGCGGGCGCGCTCAAAACCGACCGCCATGCCGTTGGTGCGTCGTATCCTGACGCTCGTGGCGCAGGAAAATCAGCAACCCCACAAGGATCAAACCGGTGGCCACTGCAAAAGGTGCGCCGGGAAACTGCAGCGCCGCACCTTCCCGCGTGAAGGCCGCGAAGATATTGGTCATCAGAAGTGGCGAAAGGATCATGGCCAGCGAACTGATTGACATGATCACGCCTTGCAGCGCGCCTTGCTCGTCGTCACCGACACGCTGGCTCATGAGCCCCTGCAGCGCGGGCGAGGCGATGGCGCCCAGGGCCGCAAGTGGCGTGAGGATCAGCAGGCCGGTGCCCGAGGCAACAAATACGATGGCTGTGAAGGCGGCAATTTCAAAGACATGGCCCAAAATCACGGTGCGCCGTTCGCCCCAATACTTGAGCACAACCCGGATCAGTCCGCCCTGGATGGCCGCAATGGCGATGCCAAAGAGCGCCAGCGAAAAACCGATCATCTGTGGCGACCACCCGAAGCGCGCCCGTGTGAAAAAGGCCCAGATGGCCGGGTAGGTGTTGATCGCCAGCTGGTAAAACAGCATGACGATCAAAAGCGGCATCAGTCCCGGCAACCGCCCGATGTAGCGCAGGGCGCCAAACGGATTGGCATTGGCCCAGCTGAACGGCCGGCGGATGCGGTCGGTCACGGTCTCACGCAGAACCAGAAGGCCGATGCACCCGTTCAGGACCGACAGACCGGCCGCGGCGTAAAACGGGGCGCGCGTGCCGAACTCTGCCAGCAGTCCCCCGATCAGCGGGCCGAGCACAAAGCCTGCCCCGAAGGCGGCAGCGACCAAACCGAAATTGGCAGCCTTGTCCTCGGGCTTGGAGATGTCGGCCATGTAGGCAGAGGCGGTGGCATGGGTGGCTGAGGTGATCCCGCCGATGATCCGCCCGATAAGCAAGATCCACATGCTGCCCGCTGTCGCCATGATCAGATAGTCCAGACCCAGGACGAAGAGCGACACAAGGATGACCGGGCGCCGCCCGATCGCGTCCGACAGCGCGCCCAGCACAGGACCAAACAGGAACTGCATGATCGCGAAAACGGTCGACAGGATTCCGCCCCAGATCGCGGCCTGAGCCAGCGAACCGCCTTGGATCTCTTCGATCAGCGCCGGCATGACGGGCAGGATCAATCCGATCCCCATGGCATCGATCATCACGGTGGAGAGGATTACGATGTCACTGGGACGCACAGCTCGAGTTCCGGTTCGATTTGCCCGACCAAAGCGCGGGAGGTCGGGTGGGTCAATGCTTCGTTTGGTTGGGTTTTCGGCTGCGCCAGGCCGGCCGGTCAGATATGTCCGATGTCCTTCAGGAAGGCAGCGAGGCGGGCGGCGTAAACGTCCGGCTTCTCGACGCAGGGCAGATGCCCGGTGCCGCGGATCAGGTCGAACTGGGACCCGGGGATCAGACCGACCGTTTCGCGCACCAGATCGGGCGGCGTGGATCCGTCTTCGGTGCCGGCAATCCCTAGCGCGGGCAGGCGCAGAGTTGCGGTCGACGTATAGAAATCGGTACCTGCAATGGCAGCGGAGCAACCAATGTAACCTTCGGCCGGCTGCCGGGTCAGCATGTTGCGCCAGATCTGCAGCTCCGGCGTGGCGCGAAAAGCGGACGAAAACCAGCGTTCCATCACCGTGTCCGCAAGGGCCTCGATCCCTCTGTCTTCGACGGCCTTGATCCGGTCCTCCCACATATCCCGCGTGCCGATCTTGGCGCCCGTATTGGACAGTACAACCGCGCGCACCAGATCCAGCCGCTTGACGGCCAGACCTTGCGCGATCATCCCGCCGATGGAGAGGCCGACGAAAACGGCATTCTGAACGCCGAGCGCGTCGAGCAATGTTTCAGCGTCAGACACCAGCGCGCCCATGGAAAAGCGACCCGGGGGACAAGACGACAGACCGTGCCCGCGTTTGTCGTAGCGGATGATGCGCAGGCCATCGGGCAGGAGCGGCAAGACCGGATCCCAAAGACGCATATCCGTGCCGAGTGAATTGGAGAAGACGACAGCCGGCCCGTCCTCGGGGCCATCCAGACGCACATGCAGCCCGGCGCTGCCAACATCGATCATGCGCATCGCGGCCCCCTTTCGATATTGTCACTGTGTTTGGATCCATGTTCGTTTTCTGAGTCAGAAAACGGCCCGGAATTTTCGAAAATTCCGGTCATGGCGACGACGGGGTGTCCAGCAGTCCAAGCGCGCGTTGAAACACCGGCGGATCGACATTGCCGCCACTGGCCACGGCGATGACGCTGTCGCCTTCGATCTCATGGCCATGAAACAGGGCTGCGGCAAGCCCGACGGCGCCGCCGGGCTCGAGCACAACCTTCAGCCGCAGGAACGCCAGCGCCATGGCCTGCAGCGCCTCGTCTTCACTTACCACAAGTCCCGATCCGCACAGTCGCGACAGGATCGGAAAGGTGATCCGCCCCGGGGCTGGCGTCAAAATCGCATCACACAGGCCTCCGGCTTCCTGATTGTTGCGTTGGATCGCACCTGTACGCAGAGACCGCGCCACGTCGTCATAGCCTTCCGGTTCGACCGGGCGCACGGTGAGGCCCGGCGCTTCGGACTCCAGCGCCAGAGCAATGCCCGAGGTCAAACCGCCTCCGCCGCAACACACCAGCACCTGCGCCTCCGAGATATCCGCTTCGCCGGCCTGTTGAGCGATTTCCAATCCGCAGGTGCCTTGCCCGGCAATGACCTGAGGATCGTCGAAGGGCCGGATCAACGATAACCCTTGTTCGGCGGCCAGCGTTTCGCCAATCTCTTCGCGCGACTCCGTTGCGCGATCGTAAAGCCGTACTTCGGCGCCCAAGCCCTTGGTGTTGGCAATCTTGAGTGCCGGAGCGTCGGAGGGCATCACGATCACCGAACGGATGCCATTCAGTCGAGCCGCCAGGGCCACCCCTTGTGCATGATTGCCGCTGGAATAGGCCAGAACACCTCGCTGGCGCACCTCCGGAGACAGCGCTGAGATCGCCGACCAGGCGCCGCGGAACTTGAAGCTGCCGGTGTGCTGCAGGCACTCCGGCTTGACGAACACAGGTCTTCCCGCAAGTTCATCGAGGAAGGGAGAATTCAGAAGCGGCGTGCGCCGCGCGTGGCCGTCAAGCCGCGCGGCGGCCGCTTTGATCATGTTAATGTCAGACATTCCGCCTCTGCCAAAACCGCCCGGATGATCCGCAGACTATCCGGTTCGTCCAGAAATGGAACGTGACCGCGGTCCGGGACGCCCGCGAAACTCATACCCGGATGCCGGCGACGCATTTCTGCTACCGTTTCGGGCAGCAAGATGTCGGAATTGACCCCATGGATCAATCCAACCGGCAGCGTCTTCAGAGCCTCGAAGAACAGCCAGAGATCCGGCGCCTTCTCCGAGGCCACCTGTTCGAGGATGGCGTGCCGCAACTGCACGTCATAGCGCAAAGCCAGTCCGGTCTCGGTCTGGCGAAACTGCGCTTCCACATGTTCGCGCCAGGTTTTCAACGGCACGTTCGGAAAGCTCTTTGCATGGGCGTTCTTCGCCTCCAGTGCAGCGGCATCCAGTGTCATGCTGAGCGGCGGTCGGCCCAGATATTCCATGATCCGCGCGATGCCACCCGGGCCAACCTCGGGACCGACATCATTGAGAATCACGCCGGCCAGCACTTCGGGGTGGCTTGCCGCGAGCGCCATGGCAATCAGCCCGCCACGTGAGGTGCCCAGCACCGTTGCGCGGTCCAGTCCCAGGTGTCCGATCAATTCCAGCGCATCCCGCCCCTCGCGCAGTACGTTGTAGTTGAGCGGAACCGGGTCGAACTCTGACAGGCCGCGCCCGCGATAGTCCATCGTGATGATGCGCGCGTCGGTCAGGACGCGGCGCAGCGGATCGAAATCCCGGCTGTTGCGGGTCAGACCGGCCAGGCACAGCAGGGGCCTTCCGGATCCGGTGACCTCATAGTAGAGCGTCAACCCGTCGGAGGTGCGAAAGGTGGCCATCAGCGCGTCACCAGGTCCGGAATTCCGACCAGATCCTGCAAAACCGTTGCGGGGCGCCAGGGCAACCGGTCGACTGGCTCTTTGGCGCGGTTCACCCAGACGGTCGCAAAGCCGTAGCCGGTCGCGGCGGCCGCGTCCCATCCATTGGAAGAGACAAACAGCACCTCCTCGCGTGTGCCGCCAAACCGCTGTTCCACAAGATCGTAGACCCGCGCATCCGGCTTGAAGACCCCGACCGTTTCAACGGACAGGACATCGTCCAGCACTCCGCCAATTCCGGCAGATTGCACTGCACCGTCGAGCATGTTGGGCGAGCCGTTCGACAGAATGGCAGTGTTCATGCCCGCCGCTTTGAGGTCTGTCAGCATCTGCGGCACCTCAGGATAGGCCTGAAGTTCCCAATAGAGATCCAGCAGGCGCTGTCGCAGGGCCGGGCGGTTGAGGTCCGCGGCCTCCAGCGCCCAGTCCAGCCCTTGCTGGGTCACCTCCCAGAAATCCGTATGTGCTCCGGTCACCGCGCGCAGCCAGGTGTATTGCAGTTGCTTTAACCGCCAGTCGCGCGCCACGCGTTCCCAGCATGAGGCAAGCTCAGGGAACTCCGGGTCCTGCGCCGCCAGCCGGGCTGCGGCGGCGACGTCAAACAGCGTTCCATATGCATCGAAGATGCAGGTTTTGATTGGCATATTGCCTCCTCCGTCCTCGCGAAGAGTGGCACAGCGCCGTCGGAGAGGGAAGGGGGGCACCTCGGGATTGGTACCCGCAAACGGAGAAAGCCTGCAGGCTAACTCGCGCAAATTTGCGCAATCTGTCGCAGCCAGAACGGGCCGGAGATCACCGGATGGTCGGCGACTGTGTGTGACCGGCCATGCTCTGGTTTTGCGTCGTGAAGCTGAGCCAATCCGGCATTCGGACTATGTGCTCCCCGGAAAGATGGGCCTGCGCCGAAATCTTGGGCTGCGCCAGCATGGCAAGCACAATCAGACTGACACAAATGATCAAAAAAATCGCTGTGAGCCAGCGTACCCAAGGAGGCCGCGAAAAAGTGGCCGTAGGCATGTTGTTAAAGTCGTTCATGCGGTCAGTCTTGCCTGTCGTCCTTCATTGACACCGGACTAATCCCCAAAAAGGGCAGTCTAATGGCGTCTGCATGGCAAGATTGATTTGTGATCAAAGGTGCTCTTGCTGGGGCATGCCGAGCACGTGGAACCCGCCATCCACCCGGATCACTTCGCCGGTCGTGAAGGCGCCGGCGTCGGATACAAGGTAGACCGCTGTGCCGCCAACGGCTTCAAGCGTCGCGTTTGAACGCATCGGCGCGTTGACCTCGCAATGCTTGTAGGTCTTGCGTGCGCCGCCGATTGCCGCCCCGGCCAGCGTCTTCATCGGCCCCGGCGAAATCGCATTCACGCGGATACCGTCTGGCCCCAGATCATTGGCAAGATATCGCGTGGCCGACTCGAGCGCGGCCTTGGCCACGCCCATCACATTGTAGTTCGGCACCACCCGATTCGATCCCTGATAGGTCATCGTCAGCAAGGTGCCGCCGTTCTCCTTCATCAGCGGATAGGCCCGGCGTGCGACCTCAACAAAGGAAAATGCGGAGATATCCATCGAATTCTTGAAGTTGGCCCGGCTGGTATCGAGGAAGCGACCGGTCAGCTCTGACTTTTCCGAAAACGCGATGGCGTGCACCAGAAAATCGATTGTGGGCCAGCGTGCTTCCAGCGAGTCAAAGGCCCGATCCAGAGACTCGTCATCGGTCACATCGCAATCGACCATGAAATCCGATCCGATGGATTGCGCCAGCGGCTCAAGCCGCTTGCCAAAGGCTTCACCCTGGTAGGTGAAGGCCAGCTCGGCGCCGGCCTCGTGCAAAGCCCGAGCCACACCCCAGGCGATGGAGCGATCATTGGCTACGCCCATGATAAGGCCGCGCTTCCCGTGCAATAGGTCCGACATTTTTCTTATCCGTAGTATCTGGAAAGGATCATCGATCCGTTGGTGCCACCAAAACCGAAGGAATTGGTCATGACGCTGTCGAGCCCGGCATTCTCCACGACTTCTGTGGCGATCTCTCCCTCGGCGAGATCCGGATCTAGCGTTTCGACATTGATCGACGGCGCAATAAAATCGTGTTGAAGCATCAGAAGGCAGAACACCGCTTCCAACGCGCCTGCAGCCCCCTGCGCATGTCCGGTCATGGACTTCGTCGATGACACGAGGGGCGCTGGCCCGTTGCCAAAGATGCGGCGGACGGCCTCAATCTCACCCACATCGCCCACAGGCGTCGACGTGCCATGCGCGTTGATGTAGCCAATAGAGCGGTCTTTGTCGAAAGTCTGGAGCGCGCCACGCATCGCGCGCTCGCCGCCTTCGCCGGACGGGGCCACCATATCGTGGCCGTCCGAGGTCGCGGCATAGCCCGTGACTTCGGCATAGATCTTTGCGCCACGCGCCTTGGCGTGTTCCAACTCTTCGAGCACCAGGATACCGCCGCCGCCCGAGATGACGAAACCGTCGCGATTGGCGTCGAACGCCCGCGAGGCGCGGTCGGGCGTGTCATTGAATTTGGAGGACATCGCACCCATCGCGTCAAACAGGCAGGACAGCGTCCAGTCCAGTTCTTCTGCGCCGCCGGCAAACATGATGTCTTGTTTGCCCATCATGATCTGTTCTGCCGCATTGCCAATACAATGAAGCGAGGTCGAACAGGCTGATGTGATAGAGTAATTGATGCCCTTGATCTTATAGGCCGTCGCGAGATTGGCCGAGATCGTAGACGACATGCTCTTTGGCACTGCAAAGGGACCGATGCGCTTTGTGGCGCCGGTTTTCAGAACCGTCTGATGTGCGTTGAACATCGCGCTCGTCGAGGGACCGCCGGAGCCTGCCACCAGACCGGTGCGTTCATTGACCACGTCTGAGCTTTCCAGCCCGGCATCCGCGATGGCCTGGGCCATGGCGATGTACCCATAGGCCGCACCCGGTCCCATGAAGCGCAACGTGCGTTTGTCGACGTGCTCGGCCGGGTTGATATCAATGGCGCCGGCCACACGGCTGCGAAAGCCGTGTTCGGCCATGTCGGCATTGGCGGTGATCCCGGACTGGCCCGTCTTCAGCGACTGCAGGACAGTCGCGATCTCGGTTCCAATGGACGATACTATGCCCAATCCTGTGACGACGACGCGGCGCATGAAGGTCTCCCTTTGTTGGTGTGGCCGGATCAGCGGCCGCGGCTAGTCTTCCGACGACAGCCCCACCTTCATTCCCTTGACCGAATAGATCTCTTCGCCATCGGCCTCAACCCGTCCGTCTGCGACGCCAAGCTTCAACTTGCGGTCAATCACGCGGACCATGTCCACGAAATAGGTCAGCATCTTGCGATCGGGCCGGACCATGCCGCTGAGTTTGACCTCGCCGACACCCAGCGCCATGCCCTTGCCGGGCATGCCCCGCCATCCGAGGTTGAACCCGGTCAACTGCCAGAGCCCGTCAAGCCCGAGACACCCTGGCATGATCGGGTTTCCCGGGAAGTGGCAACTGAAGAACCAAAGATCCGGCGTAATGTCGAATTCTGCGACAACGTGGCCTTTGCCATGGCTGCCACGGTCGGCAGATACATCGGTTATCCGGTCCATCATCAGCATGGGCGGTTCCGGCAATTGCGCATTGCCAGGACCGAATAGCTCGCCACGGGCGCATCTCAGGAGCGCTTCCTTGTCGAAGAAGGTGGGAAATTCCGCCATGCCGGCGCGTCTCCTGCTCGTCTTAGTCCTACGTTCCGACCCCTCTATCACCGCCGCCGGATGTCCTGCAAGGCTCTGTGGTTGCCAACCTGCAGGGCAAAATGTCTGGGCGGGATCTGGTGGCAATCCGTGGACAAATCGTTGTTTTTCGCGATTCCCATTGAGTCTGCCCGGGGTCAAGCTCTATATAGGCATTCAAAGGGCGTCTTGGAGATCCAAACCGTGACTCAGTCGGAACAAAGGGCAATGACCTGGTTGGGCCAAGCCGGGCTTCGCCCGACGCGTCAGCGCGTGTCCCTTGCGAAGTTGCTTGTCGGGGACGGCAAAGACCGCCATGTGACGGCCGAAAGCCTGTATGACGCCGCCAAAGACAAGGGCGCCGCCGTCTCTCTGGCGACTGTTTACAATACCCTTCGGGCGTTTTGCGATGCTGGCCTGGTGCAAGAGGTGACGGTGGATGGCTCGAAGAGCTATTTTGACACCAATACCCACGACCACCCCCATTTCTATATGGAAGACGAAGGCCGACTCTTTGATGCGCCCGCGGAAGATCTGGTGATTACACGGCTTCCCGATGCGCCGGACGGCGCCGAAATCGCGTCGGTTGACGTGGTGATCCGGCTGCGCCGCCGCCACTGATCCTGTCTCTGCTTCAATTCATGACATGCGGCAGCCGCCGATACCGGTTGGCGTAGATGGCGCGCAGCTCTACCTCGCGACGTCGTAAGAAGCGGAAATCAGAAGCGCCGCAGGCCCCGCCGCCACCGGCAGCGCCCATTGTGCCCCACCCTCCGTTCGAGATCTTTCTGGTCGCGCCTCCGGGCCTTGAGGCGGTTTTGTGCGCAGAACTGCAGGACCTCGGATTTGACGATGTCGTCGCGCAGGCCGGAGGCGTGCAGATCACAGGCGGATGGCCGGAGGTGTGGCGTGCCAATCTGTGGTGTCGCGGGGCGACCCGCGTTCTGGTCCGTCTGGCGGCCTTCCGCGTCTTGCATCTGGCGCAGCTCGACAAACGGGCCCGCCGCGTCGATTGGGCGGCGGTTCTTGGCACCGGGCACAAGGTGCAGGTCGAAACCAGTTGCCGCAAGTCCCGGATCTATC
>JBCDEC010000145.1:0-11652 GCA_039179965.1 Pseudomonadota bacterium | reverse complement strand
GTAGACGACGAGCGCGCGCATCACTCACTAAGCGTTGGAAATAAATAGGGTTTGCCGTAGTCGAACGTCGGGTCGTCCCAGGCAATCATCTTGCCCGGATTCAGCAGACCCTTGGGATCGGATTCCTGTTTGAACGCCAGTTGGATGTCATCCACGCTCTGCCGCCCGCCCTCTTCGAGCGTATAGCGATGCGGATTGAAGATCAGTGCGCCCGCCTCTTCATGGATGCGGATGATCTCATCCAGCCGCTCCTCGGTCGTGAACTTGACCAGCGACAGCCCGCCAAACCCCACTTTGCCTTCCATGCGGATGGCTTCGAGATGCTGCAACACCTCGGGACTGAAGTCCCTGCGCATCTTCTCGATCAGATCCAGATGTTCAGGAAAGCCATATCGCACTTGCAGATAGGTGATCGACGGATCGACCTTCAGCGCCCGCAGAGTGGTGTGATTCCAGCCATATTCAAAGACCGGACCGGGTCCGCGCGCCCAGTCGGACGCGTCGCTGCGATAGATCATCGTCACCTCAGGCCGCCGGCCCAGAAAGGTCAAAAACCCGTCCATCGCGTGGGACGCGACCATCAGGCCAACGAGATGATCCCCCTCGGTCACATGCGGTTTCACCCGCGGGAAATAGTCAAAGGCCGTGGGCGCCTCGTAGACCGAAGCCAGTTTGATCAGAATTCCGTCTTCATTTGAGAGATCGTCCGCAAAGCGCGTGGCCGCCATGAAATCGGGGCTGGTCACAAAGATGTCGACCCAGTCATAGGCGGGTGCCAGTGGCATCTCGATCTCGGTGATGATCCCATTGGTTCCGTAAGCATGGCTGACGCGGGCAAGTTCTTCGCCGGTGAACTCGTGGACCTGCGGCTCTTCCTCCATTGAAACCACGCGCAAGCGGATGATATTGCCCAGATCCCTCAGTGAACCCCAACGCACCGATCCAACTCCGCCGGACCCACCGGCGATAAACCCACCGATGGTGGCCGTCGCCCAGGTAGAGGAGAACATGCGGATCTCCTGGCCGGACTGCGCCTGACACGCATGATCGAGATCTTTGAGAAGGCAGCCTGGCTCGACGATGACGCGACCCGGGTGGATTTCCTTGACCTTGTTCATGTGGCGCAGATGCATGACGCACCCGCCCGCCAGTGGCATCGCCTGCCCGTAATTGCCGGTGCCTGCGCCCCGCGTGGTGACCGGAACGTCATGTTGGTAACAGACCTTGAGGATCTCGATGACATCGGCTTCGTCTTTGGGCGAGACCACAAAATCCGCCACCACATGGTCGAGCCGCGCCTTGAGAACCGGTGAATACCAGAAAAAGTCGCGGCTTTTGGCCTTTATCGAAATCGGGTTTTCATCGATCTCCAGATGGCTCAGCGCGGCCTTGGCGGCGGCTATATTGTCGGTCATGGGCCTCGTCACCTTTCACGTCGGATCGCGCTCTCGTGCCATTTCCGCAAGAGCAGGTGGCTGATGAGACTGGTCAGGGAATAGATTGCCACACCCGTGGCCGCGATCAAGAAGAGCGCGGCAAACATGCGCGGAATATTGAGCCGGTAGCCTGCTTCGAGAATGCGAAACGCCAGCCCCGACCCCAGACCGCCGGTGCCCGCGGCGAACTCGGCGACCACCGCGCCGATCAGGCTGAGCCCGCCGGCAATACGCAACCCGCCCAGAAAATAGGGCAGCGCGGTCGGCAACTGCAAATAGCGCAAACGCTGCCAGCGCGAGGATCCGTAGATCGTGAAGAGGTCGTCAAGATTGTGATCGGTTGAGCTTAGCCCCAGCGTCGTGTTCGACAGGATCGGGAAAAAGGCCACGATCCAGGCACAGAGGATCACGGCCGGCACCGTGTCCATGTAGATCAGGATCAATGGCGCAATGGAGATCACGGGTGTGACCTGCAGGATCACGGCATAGGGGTAAAACGCCATCTCCAGAAGCCGCGACTGGGTGAAAAGCACGGCCAGCCCGACCCCGCCGACCACGGCGGCCAGCAAGGCGGCCGCAGCCACTTTCAGTGTGATCAGCAGGCTGATGGACAGCGTGCCCCAGTCTGTCCAGAGCGTTTCGGCGACCAGCGCGGGGTGCGGCAGGATGTAGTGCGGGACTTCATTAAGCACCACGACCCGGTCCCATAACCAGATCGCCATGATCCCGACAAAAACGGGCACCACCCAGCGGCTGACCTTGTCGACCTTGCGCCGACGCTGGCGGGCGGATTCTTCGGGATCGGCGGGCGTGCCGTCAAAGCGGTCGTCGGCAATGCTCATGCGGCCTTCCCCATGGCGCGTTTGAGCGCCTCGGACGCCGCGCGGCAATGCGCGACGTATTCGGGGCTTGTCCGGAATGCTTCGGAGCGCGGATAGGGCTCGGTGACCGTCAGTTCCTCGATCACGCGCCCGGGGCGTGCGGCCATGATAACGATCCGGTCCGACAGAAAGACGCTTTCAAAGACGGAATGGGTCACAAAAATCACGGTACAGCCCAGCTTGGCCTGCATCTCCAGAAGATCGTTGTTCAGCTTGAAGCGCGTGATCTCATCCAGGGCTGCGAAGGGTTCGTCCATCAAAATCAGGTTCGGCCTGGTGACCATGGCGCGCGCGATTGAAACACGCATCTTCATGCCGCCCGACAATTCCCGAGGATAGGCTTTTTCGAACCCCGACAGACCGACAAGATCCAGCGCCTCAAGAATATCGTCCATCACCCGGGCCCGCGAAACGCCCTTCAGGCGCAGCGGCAGCCAGACATTGTCGGCCACCGTGGCCCAGGGCATCAATGTGGGTTCCTGAAAGACAACGCCGAGTTCCTGCGACCCTTCCCAGCGGATCCGCCCGGCTGACGGGTGGATCAACCCGGCAATCAAACGCAAAGCGGTGGATTTGCCGCAGCCCGAAGGCCCCAGCAGCGAAATAAAATCGCCCTGTCGCACATCCAGCGACATGCCCCGCAGGGCCTCAATGTCGCTGCCAAAGATCTTTGAGACCTTTTCGATATGCATCAGGTCAGGACGCGCCGAAAGCGCCGGCGCGTCCAGGGTCTGGGTCGCGGTCACGTCAGTTCCCGGTCAGTTCGGCCTTCACCGGCAGCGCGGCGCCGGTATTGGCGAAATCGAGCGTGTAGGCCGCCGTGTAGTCCAGCCCCGCATCCAGCACGCCCGACTTGACCATCTTGTCGAAGAAATCCTTGATTGTGGCGTCCGTCATCGCGCCGATGCCAAGCTCAAGGCTATCGCCGCTGTCGACGATCCCGTATTCCTTCATCTTGTCGATGGAATAGGCGATCTGGGCGTCGGACATGTCAGGATTGGCCTCCTGAATCAAAGCGTTGGCAGCCGAAGGATCGCCATAGAGGTACTTGGCCCAACCGATCGCAGACCCTTCGACAAAGCATTTCACCACTTCGGGCGTTTCTTCGATGGTCTCGCTCATGGCGACAACGAGCGTGGCATAGGTCGAAAAGCCTTCATCCGCCAAAAGCCAGATGTCAGGCGCAAAGCCGCCCTCGGTTTCGATCGCGAAAGGTTCGGAGGTGATATAGCCCTGCTGTGCGCTGTCTTCATCGGCAATGAAGGGCGCGGGATTGAACGTGTAGGGGACCCGTTTGGACGCTTCGAACCCGAAGTCCGTCATCAGCCACTGATAGTAGCTTTGAAAGCCGTTGTCGCCGATGAAGAGCTTGTCGAGATCCTTGAGTCCGACGAAGTTTTCGACTTTGCCGGGATGCGACAGAAGCACCTGCGGCTCTTTCTGGAAATGCGCGGCAACCGCCAGCATCGGAATGCCCTGAGCCACGGCGTTGAACGGCTGAAGCAGGTTTCCGTCCATCAGGAAATCGACCTTGCCGGCCAGCAGCAATGCCCGGTTGTTAACCTGCGGTCCGCCGGGGAGGATCGATACGTCCAGCCCGCAGCTGGCATAGGTGCCGTCGGCGACGGCCTGGTAGTACCCGCCATGTTCGGCCTGCGGGACCCAGTTGGTGCCGAAGGACACTTTCGTCAGGTCCTGCGCGGCGGCGGCACCGGAGAGCAGCGCCAGAGCGCTTGCGGCGGCAAAAAGGGATCGGATCATGGTCACCTCCTGTTGGCGTCGTCGAGAACGCGTGTCTTTGTGGCGCAACTTTCCCTTGGTCGGTCAGCACCGGCCAGATACGGCGAATAAATCGGCCCGGAAGTGCGTCAAAGAGACCATGATCTGCCTCTTTCTTGAGCACTCATCGCTGGTAGATGAAACAGCGCCCCGGCACGGCGCCCGCAGGCGTCGCCAGTTCGGTGAGTGTGTCGAAATACATCCGGTCCGACGACACCATCAAGCCGCCCGGAGCCAGAAGCGGTTCGACCAGGGGCGAGACCGTTCGCGCAAAGAGATCGTTCTTGGCCAGATTGTGCCCGCCGAGATCCGCATGGATCAGGCTTGCCGTCGCACCAAAGCGCTCCCGCGCGGCAGGCAGTGTCTCCTTCACGTCGCCGAGGATCGCAAACTCCGGTTCGGGCGTGGAGTCCGGGTGCGAGGCAATCGCGCGTTCAAAGACAAAAATCTCCCGCCCGGAAACCCGCGCGCGCAGGTGGTGATAGGTCCGCCCATTGCCGAGGCCCAGCTCGAACACGGGTCCCGTCAGAGTGGCGGTTTTGGCAATAGCAAAGTCCAGGCAGGCGCGTTGCGACACCATGCGGTCGATGAAAACGTCAAGTCGGGTCGGAACTGTCATGAGATTGGCACACTTTTCAAAAGCATCGGGACGCAAGCGGTTGAAATCCCACGTCCTGTGTAGTCTGCCGGAAGACGGAGGAAAAGACCCTGAAATTTGCCTGGCAAATGGCGAATAGGGTTTGACGAGTCGGTCAGGGTCGCGCGAAGGTGTGTCTGCAAAGCTGGCTGATACTGACAAATTTGAGAAAATTGAAAGCGCCTTTATGACGCCCCTTCTGACTGTGGAAAATCTCGACATAGGCTTCGGGTACGACGAGTCTGTCGTGCGCAATGTCTCGTTCGAGGTTCCGCAAGGGGAAACGCTGGCTCTGGTGGGCGAAAGCGGGTCGGGCAAGACCATTACGTGCCGCTCCGTTCTGCGGATTCTACCGCGGGCGGCCCAGGTGCGGTCGGGGCGCGTCGTGCTGAATGGCCGCGACGGCATCGTCGAATTGTCCGCCCTGTCCGAGCGGCAGATGCGCCAGGTGCGCGGCAATGCGATTTCGATGATCTTTCAGGAGCCGATGCGGTCGCTTTCCCCGCTGCACCGGATCGGCAATCAGGTCAGCGAGGTGCTCTGGATCCATCAAGGGATGTCCGAGGCGCAGGCGCGCCGCGATGTGCTCAAGGAATTTGAGCGGGTGGGCTTTCCCGATCCCGAGCAGGCGTACAACAGCTATCCCTTCGAATTGTCCGGCGGCATGCGCCAGCGCGCGATGATCGCCATGGCGATGGTCGCCAAACCGGATCTGCTGATTGCCGATGAACCCACCACCGCCCTGGACGTGACCACGCAGGCGCAGGTGCTTGGGCTGATCAAGTCGCTGCAGAAAGACACCGGCATGGCGGTGATCCTGGTCACCCATGATCTGGGCGTCGTGGCCAATATGGCCGAGCATGTGGTCGTGATGAATCACGGCCGGATCATGGAAAAGGGTGATGCCTATCCGGTCCTGTCGGCGCCTGCGCACCCCTACACCAAGGCCCTCTTTGCCGCCGCGCCGAATATTCCGACTGTGGACGAACCGGCTCCGCCCACTGAATACACCGATCCGATCCTGCAAATGCGCGCGGTCAACAAGACCTACAAGTTGCGTGCCTCCGTGGCGTGGAAACCGGACCTTCTGGCGCGCGCGGTTCGCGGGGTCGACCTGACAGTGCAACGCGGCAAGACGCTGGCGATTGTCGGCGAAAGCGGCTCTGGCAAGACCACGTGCGCCAAGATCGCTCTGGGCGCCGAAATGCCTGATGCCGGCGGCGAAGTCATCTTTCGCCCGCACAAGGACGCCGATCCGGTCATGGTGCACGAGATGACGCGCTCGGCCCGCGTGGCGTTCCAGAAAAACGCCCAGATGGTGTTTCAGGACCCCTATTCGTCGCTCAGCCCGCGGATGCGTATTCAGGACGCGCTAGTCGAACCTCTGGAAATCCACGACATCGGCACGAAACCCGAACGCCGGGACAAGGCCGCCGATCTCATCGCACAGGTCGGGCTGAATGCGGATATGCTCACCCGCTTTCCGCATGCCTTCTCAGGCGGACAACGGCAGCGGCTGTCGATTGCGCGGGCCCTTATGCTTGACCCGGTTCTTCTGGTCTGCGACGAGCCGACCTCGGCGCTGGATGTCAGCGTTCAGGAACAGATCCTGAACCTGCTTGAAGAGATCCGCGACCTGCGGCAGCTGTCCTATCTGTTCATTTCTCATGATCTGGCCGTTGTGGCGCGGATCGCCGACGAGGTCGCGGTGATGCGGGCCGGGATTATCGTCGAACAGGCCCCGGCGGAGACATTGTTCTACGAGCCGGTCCATCCCTACACCAAGGCTCTGATCGCCGCGCAACCCGCACCCGATATCAACCGTCCCATTGACCTCGCCGCCGTGGCTTATGGCGCCGGTGCGCCCGCGGACTGGCCCGAAGCTTTCCGCTTTGGCGAGGATGACATTCCAGCGCTCACGTCAATGAGCCCCGGACACAAGGTACGCCAACATGTCTGATCTATCTTTTCGTGGCCTGACGGCCGCCATCTCAGCCGTCCTGATAACAGCCTTCCCGGCCTGGGCCGTCACTCCGGTCGAACCGCCCTTCTTCGCCGAGGAGGTGGCCAGCGGCGCGCTGCCACCGATCTCCGAACGCTTGCCCGCAACACCTTTGATCGTCGATCTAGAAGCCAAGGGCCGCGCCACCGGGATCTCGGGCGGCACGCTCAAGACGATGGTCGGGCGCGACAAGGATGTGCGCCAGATGATCGTCTATGGCTACGCACGTCTGGTGGGATACGACGAGAGTTTTGAGATCCAGCCTGACATTCTGGAAAGCATCGAAAATGTTGACAACAAGGTCTACACGCTGAATTTACGCCCGGGGCACAAATGGTCGGACGGCGTGCCTTTGACCTCGGCCGATTTCCAATACTGGTGGGAAGATGTGGCCAACAACGAGCTGCTCAGCCCCTCCGGTCCGCCAGATTTTCTGCGGGTAAATGGCAAGTTTCCCGAAGTCACATTTCCCGATGAACACACGATTGTCTACACTTGGGAAGATCCGAACCCGGCTTTCCTGGGCCGCCTTGCCCAGGCGATTCCGCCGTTCATCTACCGCCCCAAGCACTATGTGAGCCAGTTCCACGCGGACTATGTGACGCCCGAGGATCTGGAACAGATCGTCGATGAAAACCGACTGCGCAGCTGGGCCGCGCTGCACAACAAGATCGACAACATGCACCGGTTTGACAATCCCGACCTGCCGACCTTGCAGCCCTGGGTGAATGTCGATGACGGCAAGCAAACGCGTCACTTTTTCGACCGGAATCCCTATTTCCATCGCCTCGACAACACCGGGCAGCAATTGCCCTACATTGATGTGGTTGAGATGACGGTGGTGTCCCCGGGCCTTGTGGCGGCAAAATCCAATGCAGGGGAAAGCGATCTGCAGGGGCGCGGGCTGGATTTCCGCGACATTGCGATCCTGCGCAAAGGCGAGGCGGACGGCAGCAACTATCGCACGTTTCTGTGGGGCAACGGATATGCCTCGCAGGTCGCCATCTATCCCAATCTGAACTACAACGACGACGTCTGGCGCTCTGTGTTGCGCGACGTCCGAGTGCGCCGCGCGCTGAGCCTTGGGATCGACCGCAACTCGATCAATCAGGCGCTCTACTTCAAGCTCGCCAAGCCGGGTTCCATGACCGTACTGCCGCAGAGCCCGTTCTTTGAACAGGCTAACCGCGATGCCTGGTCTGCCCATGACGTGGACCTGGCCAACGCGCTTCTGGACGAGGCCGGGCTGGCCGAGCGTCAGGGCAATGGCATTCGCCTGCTGCCGGACGGGCGCCCGATGCAGATCGTGGTTGAAACCGCTGGTGAACGTCAGGAGGTCGAGAATGCGCTGCAGATCATCATCGACGACTGGCGCGACATCGGGGTGGAGCTGATCATGCGCCCCCTCGACCGGGATATCCTGTACAACCGGGTCTTTGCAGGCACCACCATGGCCTCGGTCTGGTATGGCTGGGACAACGGCCTGCCGCAGGCCAATTCCACACCCTCCTACCTTTGCCCGCGCCGGCAGGAGTTCCTGTCCTGGCCGAAATGGGGCCAGTTCTACCAGACCAATGGCGCTGCGGGAGAGCCGGTGGATATGGAACCCGCCAGCCGGCTGATGGAACTCTGTGATGCGTGGGAGGCCGCCACAACGGACGAAGACCGTGGCGCAGCCTGGACAGAGATGCTCAAGATCCACGCCGAGAACCTCTATGCGATTGGGCTTCTGGCCGAGGCGCCGCAACCCATCGTCGTGAACAAGAGCCTGCGCAATGTGCCCGAAGAGGCAATCTGGTCCTGGGAGCCGGGCGCACACTTTGGCATCTATCGTCCCGACGAGTTCTACTTCGCCAGCGGCGAGTAGACCCTTCTTACCCCTGACGGACGCAAAGATCAGACCGACCCATGAGCACGCTGCGCTACTCCTTCTACCGGATGATGACCATGGTGCTCACGCTCATGGTCGTCTCGGTTCTGGTCTTCATCATCATCAACCTGCCACCCGGCGATTATCTGTCAAACCAGATCACCGAATTGCAGGCCACCGGCCAGAGCGCGGGCATCGCCAAGGCGGAGTTCCTGCGCAAGGAGTATTCGCTCGATCAGCCGCTCTGGAAGCAATACATGATCTGGATGGGGTTCATGCCCGGCCCCAACGGCTTTGCCGGAATGCTGCAAGGCGATTGGGGCTGGTCCTTTGAATTCGAACGCCCCGTGGGCGAACTGGTCGGCGACACGCTCTGGCTCACCGTGGTGGTCAACCTTGCGGCGGTGCTTTTCATCTACGCCGTGGCGCTGCCGCTGGGCATGCTGGCCGCCGCCCGGTCGCGGACCTGGATCGACTACACGGCGGCTTTCGTCGCCTACATGGGTCTCGCGACGCCCAACTTCCTGCTCGCACTGATCCTGTTTTACTATGGCCACAAGTATTTCGACCTGCCGATTGGCGGGTTGATGGATCCGATTTTCGAACAGCAGCCGCTGACCTGGGACAAGTTGAAATCCATTCTGATCCACCTGATCGTGCCGACCTTTGTGATCGGCACCTCCGGTGCCTCCGCCATGACCCAGCGCCTGCGGGCCAATATGCTTGACGAACTGGGCAAACCCTATGTCGAGACGGCAATTGCCAAGGGTCTGTCCGAACGGCGGATGCTGGTGAAATACCCACTGCGCGTCGCCTTCAACCCGTTTGTGGCCGATATCGGCAACCTGCTGCCCTCGATGGTCTCGGGTTCGGTGCTGGTCTCGGTGGTTCTGGGCCTGCAGACGATCGGCCCGACGCTGCTGACAGCCCTGAAGACGCAGGACCAGTTTCTGTCGGCCTTCGTGCTGATGTTCGTGGCGCTCCTGACCCTCATAGGCACGATGGTTTCCGACATTCTGCTGGTCATGCTCGACCCGCGCATCCGCTATGAAGGACGCTCGTGATGACCGACAGACCCGACCGCTATGTCGACGATGCGCCCTTCGACCCTCAAGCCGCGATCACCGAGATCGAACGCGCCGATCTCGATGCGCCGAACTGGGTGCTGGTCTGGCGCAAGTTCCGCACACACAAGCTGGGGCTGGTCTCGGGCATCTTCATTCTGACCTGCTATCTGCTGCTGCCGTTCGTCGGCTTCATTGCGCCTTACGAACCCAATGAGCGGCTTGAGGAATATCTCTACGCCTCCCCGCAGAAAGTGCGCCTGTTCCACGATGGTCAATTCATCGGGCCCTTCATCTATCCGGTGACGGCCGAGGCCAACCTGGAAACCTTCCAATGGGAGTTCAAACCGGACCTCGAGAACCCGGCGCCGCTGCACTGGTTCTGCAAGGGCTCGCCGTATTACATCGCAGGCTTCATTCCATCGAACCGGCACCTCTTCTGCGCTCAGGAGGGCACCACCGTCTTTATCTGGGGCTCTGACAGACTGGGACGGGACGTCTTCAGCCGCATTCTGTACGGCGCCCAGTTGTCGCTGACGGTCGGGCTGATTGGTATCACGGTGTCCTTTACGCTGGGCATCTTCTTTGGCTCGCTGGCCGGCTACTTCGGAGGCGGGCTGGACTGGGCCATCAACCGGATGATCGAGGTTCTGAGGTCGCTGCCGGAGCTGCCTCTCTGGCTGGCGCTTTCGGCTGCGGTGCCGTCGAATTGGGGCCCCGTCTCGGTCTTTTTCATCATATCGGTGATATTGGGCATCCTGGATTGGCCGGGGCTTGCGCGATCGGTACGCGCCAAATTTCTCAGTCTGCGCGAAGAGGAATACGTACGCGCAGCCGAAATGATGGGCGCCAAGCCGCGCCGGGTCATTCGCCGCCACCTCCTGCCGAACTTCATGTCCCACCTGATCGCTTCGGCCACATTGTCGATCCCGGCGATGATCCTGGGCGAGACGGCGCTCAGCTTCCTTGGGCTGGGGCTGAGGGCGCCCGCCGTAAGCTGGGGCGTCATGCTGAACGACGCCCAGAACCTCGCCTCTATCGAGATCTATCCGTGGACGGCGCTGCCGATGGTTCCGATTATCATCGTTGTTCTGGCGTTCAACTTCCTGGGTGACGGCCTGCGCGACAGCCTCGATCCTTATCAGGACTGACCTGCCGCTGCGCCCTCACCCAAGCGGGATGTCCCAGACCACAGTAGCGTCACCGGCATGGATGAAGGCTTCGCGAGTCGTCCCATCGTCATAGGTCGTGGCACGGTATGTGACCTGCCCGTCCGGACCAAAAAGCTCGGTCTTGGTGGACCATGAAAAGACATCCTCCGCATCCGTCCAGGTCTTTTCGATCTTCTGGCCCTGATCGTGGTGTGTCGCAAGGACCCGGCCATCGTCATAGACCTGATGCAAACCGACAATGACGCCGTCGGGACCGTAGTCGATCTGTTTTGTCACCCAAGGCTCACTGTCCCCGAGATCCTGCCAGGTTTCCTGCTGGATCACGCCCTTGGCGTAGCTGGCCGTCAGCAGGCGACCATCGTCATAAGCGACCTCGGCCGCGCTTTTTTGCCCCGCCTCGTCAAAGCGTTCGTCCTTGGTCTGCCAGGAAAAGCTGTCCTCGGCGTCGAGCCAGTCTTTCTGAACAACCTGGCCATCGGAATAGCTCTGAACGAGGACACGGCCATCATCATAGGTCAAATCCAGCCGTTCAATCGTCCCGGCTGCGTCGAACCACATGTGCTTGTCGGTCCAGGGTTTGATATCGCCCGCATCCACATCGCGCTTTTGCGAGATCACCCCGTCGTCGGTGAATCGGGTCTCAACGATGCGCCCGTTGTCGTAGATCACTTCGCGCAGGATCAGCGTGTCGGCATCATTGTAAACAAGGGTTTTCCGAGACCAGCCGCGCTGGTCCTCCTCATCGATCACAACCCGAGTGCTGGTCATGGGCAAACGTCCCGTCTTCTCGCCTTTTGCGGCCTTGGCACTT
>JBCDEC010000144.1:0-11654 GCA_039179965.1 Pseudomonadota bacterium | reverse complement strand
TGATCTTTGACGTCTTCATCCCGTCCCGCGCGCCCCTGCACGCAATTGGCATGGTCGAGTTCGCCCGCGAGGTGGAAAACCTGTCTGACGGCACCTTGAAGATCACGATCCCGTCGGCCCCCATGGCCCCGCCGCCCCGGCTTTTTGACATGGTTGAGGATGGCATTGCGGATATTGCGCTCGCACCCGTTATCTACGCCGGAAAACGCATCCAACTGCCGTCGATCACCGACGTTTTCAGTCTGGCCGACACCGCGCCTGCCGCCTCCGTCGCGCTGTGGCGCACCTATGAAAAGTACTTTGAGGCTGCCGATGAATGGGGCGGCGTTGTGCCGATCACGCTCTTTACCCATGGCGACGAGCATCTTTTCGTCAAAGGAAAAGGGGTCGACTCGATCACGTCGGTTGACGGCATCAAGGTCGTCTCCCCATCGCCGCTGCATGCGGACCGTATCAAATCGCTGGGCGGTGTGCCGGTTGGTGGCCCTGCAATACAGATGTTCGAACTGATCAACGGCGGCGTGGCCGAGGCGATCTTTGTGCCCTTTGGACCGGCCATGGTGCAGGGTCTGGTCGGCGTGACTGACAATATCACAACCATACCCGGCGGCATCTCGAGGCCCGCCTTTTCGGTCATCATGAACCGCGATGTGTTTGAAAGCCTCACGCCAAAGCAACAAGACGCCATCATGCAAGCGGGCGGCGAAAACCTGGCCGCCAAGCTGGGGGCCATTGTGGAAGCCGAAAGCGCGGCCGGCATCGAAGCCTTCACAAAGGCCGGCGCAACCTTCACGCCCGCATCCACCGACATGGTCACAGGCCTCGACGATCGCCTGGGCTTCATCGAAGAGAACTGGCTGAAGATTGCAGAAGACCGCGGCATTGATGGTCCCGCAGCCCTGGCGTTCTACCGTGAGACCGTAGCCGAAATGGAAGGCAACTGAGCGCACGCCTCATCCTGCATGCCACCGGAAATGGCGACCCAAGGACAGCTTGTAGAAGGCAGGACGACGCATGGACGCGCAAGACTTTGAGATCCCGCAGATCAAGGGCAGTTTCGTCGATATCGTGATGGCCATCATGTTTCGACTGGCCGGGCTGTGCATGCTGGGCCTGATGGGGCTGGTCTTTGCGTCGGTGATTTTCCGGTACTTTCTGAACGATCCGATCATCGGTGTGGAAGACTGGATGGGCATGCTCCTGGGCCTGACGATCTTTATGGCCTTTCCGTTCGTGACCCGTGGGCGCGGCCATATCCAGGTCGATCTTCTTGTACCCCTTTTCAAACGGTCGCGATGGCTCAACAACCTGCGTTTGTTTCTGATCGACTTTGGCACCGTGGCCATGCTCGTGTTCCTGGGGCTTCGGCTTTATGATCAGGCGGTCAAGCATTTTTCCCGTGGCTCGGTCACACAGGCGGCGGAGTTGCCGCTTTGGCCTTTCGCAGCTGTATTTGTCGCGCTCGTCGCGCTCAGTATTCTGGCCTTCGCGCTGGTTGCGGTTGAGAGCTGGCGCGATCGGACGTCCGGCAAGGATCAGGCGTCATGATCGAGCTGGCCATTGCCATCGCCGTGATGCTTTTGCTGGCCGGTGTTGGCTTTCCGCTGGGTTTCACGCTGATGCTGGTTGGTTATGTTGGCTACGGTCTGGTCCATCCGCGCGGCTTTGATGTGGCCGGCTCGGTGGCCGGTCAGCAAATCATAGATCTGGCGATGAACCACCAGTTTTCGGTTCTGCCGCTCTTTGTGCTCATGGGTGTGCTGGTGACGCGGTCGGGCATTGCCGATGACATGTACGATGTCGCCAACCAGTGGCTGGGCCATATGCGCGGCGGGTTGGCGGCGTCAACCGTGGCGGCCTGCGGCGGTATGGCGGCGATTTCGGGCTCTTCGGTGGCCACGGCGGCGACCATGACACGCGTCGCCGTGCCTGCGATGCGCCGGTTCAAATATGATGATGCTTTTTCTGCCGGCACCGTTGCGGCGGGCGGGACCATTGGCATTCTGATCCCTCCCTCAACGGCGCTCATCATCTATGGTCTGCTCGCACAGGTGAACATCGGACACCTGTTTATCGCCGGGCTGGTGCCGGGCCTGATCTCGATCCTTGTCTACCTGCTTGCGATCCGGGGGGTGTGCCTGGTGCGTCCCGCCTGGGCGCCGCGAGGGGCCCGCACAAGCTGGCGCGACCGCCGGGCGGGCATCTACAAGATCTGGAGTGTGCTGACGCTGTTTCTTCTGGTCATGGGCGGTATCTTTTTCGGGGTATTCACCGCGACCGAAGGCGGTGGCATTGGCGCCGGCGGCGCGCTGCTGATCGCGATCCTGCGCGGAAAGATGAGCCTGCCGATTTTCTTTCAGGCCTTGCTGGAAGCCGGGCGCACGACCGCTGCACTGTTCACGGTGGCTTTTGGTGCACTGATCCTGAACCAGTTCGTCAATATCTCCGGCGCGCCGCGCGAGATCCTGGAATTCATCACAAGCCTTGGTCTTGGGCCATGGGGCGTTGTCAGCGTGATGCTGGGCTGTTTTCTCATCCTCGGCATGGTCATTGACGGGCCTGCGATGATCTGGCTGACGGTCCCGATCTTTGTGCCGCTTGTCGCGGCCATCGGCCTGCCGATCCGGCCAGATCTGGTGCTGGTCTGGTGGGGCATCGTCATGATTGTCGCGGTCGAGATCTCGCTCATCACGCCGCCCATCGGCATGAATGTTTTCGTGATCTCATCGATGCTGCCCGATGTCAGCCTGGGACAGATCTATAAGGGCATCTTGCCTTTCTTTGTCGCGGATCTCGTGCGGATCCTGATATTTATCTTCTTTCCCTCGTCAGTCCTATGGCTGGTCACACTGATGATTTAGGTCGCATGGAAAAAGTCTTCATAGCTGGCGGTACCGGGATGCTGGGCGCGGCAACGGCGCGCAATCTGGCCGATCACGGCATTCGCTCGGTCGTGTCCAGCCGAAAAAACGTGGACCGGGTCGCAGATGAACTCCGCAGCTATAGCGATCTGATCGAGGTGGCCCGGATCGATCTTCTGAACGCGGAAACCCTGTCCCAGCTGTTCCGGCAGCACAGGTTTGACGGCATGGTCATTGCCGTCCACACCCATCAATACGCGCTGACCCGGGACAAGAACAACGAGATCTATCCAATCATCCTGAACCTGCTTGAGACCGCGCGCAAAGCCGGTGTGAAACGGGTTGCCTATGGTGGGTCCATGGCGAGCTACGGCGGGCTCGTGCCGCCTTACAGCGAAGACGCGATGTTCCCGGCCGAAGTCGTAGCGGCCTCGGCTGCAGACGAAGGGGTAATGATCAAGTTTGAGGTCGCCACCAAGCGCGCCCTTGAAATCATCGCGCTGGATTATGGCCAGGATTTCCAGATGGGACTGTCTGTGCCGCCGGGCACGGCCAAGCCCGAGCCACATGAGCTGGAGGTGGTTATCCTGCGCGCGCCGATGATGTTCGGCCCCGGCTACGCCGCCGTGCAAAGCCCGCTGGGCTCTGCCATCCATTTTGCGGCCGGGCGTTTGCCGAAGTTCGCAGGCCATGTGGCCTATGGTGGCGCGCCGGTCGAAACGCTTTGGAAGGCGCTTGCCCCGATCCCGGTCTCCTACGTGAAGGACAACGCCGATTGCCTCCGTGTCGCACTCACCGCGCCGAGCCTGCCCCACAAGATCTACAATATCTGCAGCGGGTTTGCCTGTTCGCCGCGCCAGCAGCTTCAGGCGTTGCTGAATGTGAAACCCGACCTGGCGGACAAAATGGGGATCGTGCCCGCAGACCTTCCCGATACGGCACCTGATCTGGGCTTTGACAACAGCCGCTTCTCGCAGGACTTCGGGTGGGCGTCTGCTTACACGCTGGAAACAGCCCTCGCAGATTACCTCGACTGGCTGCGCGACCATACGCACTAGGGCGATGTGGGGCGCACTCGCCTCAACCCCGAACTGTCGAAAGCCCGCTATCCGGCGGTAAGCAATGGCGCTTGAGTACCGGATGACCCTTGTCGTTCTGCACTCGACCACGCGCGCCAGAGTTCCTGTCGCTGAGCGCAAGCGGCAAGATCCCGGCGATCATGGCGTAGGGCACTGTCGATGGGCCTGTGCCTTTGTCCGACCGTGGCGGCATCCTGCGGTCTTTGCTTAAAATGACCGGCCAGCCGATCCCAAGGGTGCGGAGCGGGTTTTTGCGTTGGTCTTTTGGCAACCTGGTTTCCCAAAGTCGATGGCTGGACAGCCCGCAAACATCCCGACCTATGCCCCTGCGGAGGGGAAAGCAGGCGACGCGGTGCTGCGCTGTCGTGAGCCGTCTTCGCAATCGCCTTGTGATCTGGCCAGACGCTTGCGGGGCCAGGGCCGGCTTGTCGGGAACGTCTGTGCCATCTCCACTATCCAGTGATTGCCAGGGGCGTTCCGGGGTAATGCTGCCTTGCCTGCAGGCGGCCTTTGAGTCTGGCCAAAAACCCGTCTCGCGGTGCAAGTTCCAACCGATCGAGGCCGCTAGGTGCTTGTGAACGTGCCGAGGTATCGGCTGTCGTTCAGTGTCACGTCGATTGTGCGTTGGCCAATGACGATCTCATAGGTCTCGCCCTGACCCTCAAGCCCATCAAACTTGAAGTCGCCGAACGCGTCCGTGGTTTGGCCTGCAATGACGACGCCGTCGCGTTTGAGCTGCACCGCAATCCCTTCGGCACAATCTTCCAGATCGCCTCTCTGAACCGTGACTGTTGCGCCCAGAAAGCACTTGGTCACGCGCTCGAAATTCTTGTCAAACAGGCGCGGGCCTGTTGAGCCGCCGCGCGGGCTCAGTTCGCCCGCCGCCACGCGGGCATCCATTGCGTCGTCTTCGGCTTTGAGGATTGTCAGTGCGCTGGTCGGGCAGACCTGTGCCGCGCGCGGCTCCGACCAACCGGCATCCAGAAGATGCGCATCAAGCGTCCATTTCTGTGGCAAGTCCAGCTCTGCGTTCCAATGGATGTGACCATAGGGACACGCCGCGACGATGTCCTTGCGGCCTTTTGCGGCCACCGGGTCGATGAGCACGATCCCATCGTCGCGCTGGTGGACCACACCGTCTGTCTGCGCGTTGACGCAAGCAGGCTCCCGGCAGTTCATGCACGTGTCGACGTAGTGCGACACGTCGATCATCGGCGCCTGCCCGCGTTCCTTGCGCGCCACGTTCAGCCACACCGCACCTGTCGCGGGCATCGGTGCGGAATACCCCGGAAACGCGTTGCCGACATATTCGTCCTTCACCGCAAGCAGGCAGTTGTTGCAATTGTTGCAGCGGTCGGCGTCGAAAATCAGGTTCCATTTGGTCATGACATCACTCTGCCGCCTGGAATTGGTGGGCGTCCCAGCGTTCAAATTCCACCGTCGCCATGGACCCGGCCGAGGCGGTGGAGCGCGCCGATTGTGGGCGTCTCGGGCTGAGCATGTTCATGCAGCCGCCGATATCAGGCGATTTGCCGGCCTCTCCCAACGGCTCATAGACGGCGCAGCTTTCATAGGAATGGGCGGTTCCCGCCATGACCCTGGGCGTGACTTCCGCTGCGCAGATCACCTCGGCGCGTTCATTGAAAACCCGCACCAGATCATGATGGGCAATCCCGCGTGCTGCGGCGTCCTCTTCGCTGATGCGGATGATCCAATAGTAATGCCCGTCCACCAAAATGCGATGATCGGCAATATCACTGATGGTCCCGCCTTTGCCGTCTTGGGCCGTGTGAAAGCTGAAGCGCTGGTGCGGGGTGACCAGACGGATGGGGTACTGATCGCGCCCAACCGTCTCGAAGGGCCGGACATATTGCATCACGGGCGGGCGATCGGGATCCTGCGGGTCCAGGCGCTTGAGAGAGTTCGGCACGAATTCGAACTTCCCCGACTGGGTTTGAAGCCCATGCAGAAACTTGTCGCTGTAACCGCCAGGCAGCGGGAAAGGCTCAGGCAGGTCCTTGGGCCGGCCCTCATAAAACCAGTTCATATCAACATTGGTCGCGCGTTCCGGGATTTCGGGCGGCACGATGTAATAGCCCTTCTTCAGGAGAGTCTTCCATGAGGTCCGTTTGGGCAGATCGGTGGATTCGAACACCCGTTTGCACCAATCCAGCTCGGAACACCCTTCGGAGTAGTAAGATCCGAGCCCCAGTTTCTTGCAGATATCCCAAAAGATCTGGTAATCCGATTTGCTTTCGCCGCGTGGCTCAATGCACTTGTGCTGGATCGCGATCAGGCGGTGGTTCATCTGGTTCACCCAATGGTGACCAAACCCGCCCGCATTGCCCCATTCGCCGATATCCCAACGTTCAAACTGCGTGCAGGCGGGCAGGATGATATCGGCGAACTGGCTTTCGCCCTCGGTCCAGATCGTCTGATTGACGACGCATTCCAGTTCCTCGGACTGGTACATCTCGATCAACCGGCCCGATCCGTTGGTCGTTCCAAGGGCCGAGCCGCCGTAGCGGTAAAGCATATGGACTTTGGAATGCCCCGGCGCAGGGTAGGTGAAGGGTTGCGATTGACCCTCCAGGCTCATCGGCATGATGTCATAGCCCACAACATGACCGTCCAGGATCGCATCGGGCAGGCTGGGGCGGGGGATTTTCTGCGTCACCGGGTTCAGCGAGATCAGGTGGGGCATGCGCACATAGTTGTGCGTGGCCGAACCGGTTGCCGTCAACTCGCCCGAGATCCCGCCTTCGCCATAGCCGGGGAAGTAGAATTCCAGGTCGACCGGCGCACCCATCGACAAGTTGCCGAAGTTGACGCCCGGCTTGCCCCAGCCCTGCATCGCCATCAGCATGACCATGGCGCGCGCCCATTGGATGCCGCTTGAGTTGCGGCATGCACCGCCCATGCCGATGCCGCTGACACCAGCGCCCAGATAGGTCTTCTTCTTGGCCCAGAGCCGCGCCAGCGCACGCGCCTCGCGGGCCGGAACGCCGGTTTCCTGCTCCTGCCATTCCGGCGTCTTGGGCTGACCGTCGCTCTCTCCCAGAACATAGGCTTTCCAGTCGTCAAAGCCGGTGCTGCGGTTCTCGACAAAGTGCTTGTCGTACGTGTCTTCGGTGATCCAGACATGCATCAAGGCAAGCGCCAGCGCCGCATCGGTGCCCGGTTTGATCCCGATCCATTTGCCGCCCGTGAAGGCTGCCGTGGGCGAATAATGCGGGTTGATGTGGATCGTCTCGATCCCCAGCTCCTTGGCCCAGAGGCGGCGTTCCGTGGTTTCGGTGCCGCCATAGGCGCCAAACTGGCTTTCGGGATCGCTGGCCCAGTAGACCATCAATTCGGCATGATCCAACGTGTCCTGCATCGTGCCATATCCGGTCGGCAGGCCCAGCCGCATGGAGTTGCCGTGATGGTGCTGCGCGCCCCAATACCAGCCTTCCCAGCTGTCGGCGTTCAGAACCACGCGCGTGACCCCAATGGCATTACCAAAGCGCATCATCGCCGACAGGTAGTAGCCAATATTGCCCCATTGGTGATGGGAGGGATGGGTCAGCGCAATGGCCCCCGGCCCATGCACCCGCTTTTGGCGCAGGATCTCCTTGGACACGATGTCGAGCGCTTCGTCCCAGGAAATCCTTTCATAGCCCGATTTGCCGCGATTTTGAGGGTTGCGCGTGCCGTCTGGGTCGAAATCAACGCGTTTCATCGGATAGAGCGCGCGGTTTTCGGCGTAGACATTGCCCTTGAGCGCCAGCGCATGCGGTGCAACCAGAGCCTTGCGCTTGGGCGAGAAGCGCTTGCCGCGCGCCGTCATAACCCAAGTGTCCGGGTCGTCATCGCCAAATTCGATCGGAGTCGTTCGCAGGATCTTCCCGTCTTTGACGTAGACATGCAGCGGCCCGCCATTGCTGATCTGCGTATAGCGCACGGAGCCGTCTTTCATCGGCTCCCCATAGGCCCAGCTGTCGCTTTCCAGTTTGGAGGCCAAACCGGTGAACCAAGCAATCACCTCGTCATCGCCCGCCAGAATGACCCGGAAGGTTTTGCCGTTGTGAATCGCCTCTCCGTAATCGATCGGCGGTGTCATCATCGAAAGCGCCGTTTCCAGATCGCGGAAACGCATGACCATGCCTGGCTCGCCATGCATGCCGTCCACCAACCGCACACGACCGGAATTGAATATCAGATGTTTGACGACAGACTGATCGGCGACCACGATCTGCACGACACAATCCCGTTCTTCCAAGGCGGCCCTGAAGGTCTTGCTTGTGCGCGCCTTGAACTGGAACAGAACGGGCAAGGCGTTGAGAATGACTTTGAGTTTCAGAGCCTTCATTGTGATCCTCGCGCGCTATAGACCCGTCCACGACGTGCGGTTGCACCGTCTGGGCTGTCGACAGGTTTCCACGACATCGACCGCAAAGCAATAAAAAATATATTTTTTATTTGAGGCCGCGTGTCAGCCGGGATCTGCGTCAGAAAGGCATTGCATCGCAGGGCCCTGGGATCAGAGATTGGCCCTGCTGGTGGGTCGGACGCGCCATTGATTTGTATGGCGACCAAGGTCGGGCGTGATGGGTTACCCGATGAGGGCTTTCACCGCCGCGTCCACGGCTGCGATGTCGTCTTCCTTGGTCAGCGTCGTGCCGTCCCAGGACTCCGCCCAGGTGCCGATGCCGCGCTGGCCTTTGATGTCCATGCCGAAGAAGGGTGCGGTCAGTTCCTGGCTCTTGAGCACATTGGCCCCTGCGCGGGGGCCGGGCGAGGCCGCGAGCAGGACGATGGGCTTGTCTTGCCATATCTTCATGTCGATCCGGCTCATCCAGTCATGGATATTCTTCCAGGCTGCGGTGACAAATCCGTTGTACTCCGCGAAGGACACAATCAGCGCGTCAGCAGCGCCAATCTTGGCGTAAAAGCTTTCAGCTAACGGATGAATGCCGTCTGCCTTTTCCCGGTCTATCGAGTAAATCGGCATCTCGTAGTCGTTGATATCGATGTACTCGACGTCCGCGTTTGGCTCCATTGCCTGCAGGCGGCCGGCTGTATAGCCCACCAAGGCGCGATTGATCGATTTACTGTGGTTGGACGTGGAGAAAGCAAGCGTTTTCATGGGGGCAATCCTGGATAAGACAAGGGTGAGCTATGCCGACCTGGAACACATCACAACGGACTTCCGCGCGCATCCGATGCGCGTTCATGCGACACAAGGACGGGGTAATTCCTACACATCGCCAGACGTGCAGTGGTAGAAGATCGCGACGGAGGATTGGACAGGGCTCTGAACTTTGCAGTGCGTCGACTGGTCCGGCACTGCGAGCAAGGGTGCCGGGACTGAATCGCGCTAGGATCAGTCGCAACGCCGACAGGGTCGAGGTGTCCCGAGGCAGGCCACGACAGGCTCAAATTGGACATTGGTTGACCAATGTGTGGTTGTGCTCCACGATCGAATCCCCGCCCGATATTTAGGAATACCATACATTATATCAGGTTGCCCGGTCTGTGGTAACATTTGTTGCATTGGGTGACCATTTTATGTACCAATGTGGACACTCACTGAGGTGCCAAGTTACGGGAACGCGACAGCATGATTGACCTTTACACCTGGACGACGCCGAACGGACGAAAAATCACAATTCTGCTGGAGGAGTTGGGCGTCGACTATACCGTGCACCCGATTGATATCTCCAAGGATGAACAATTCGCCCCGGACTTTCTGAAGATCGCGCCCAACAACCGAATCCCCGCCATTGTGGACAATGAGACCGGCCAGACCTTGATGGAGACCGGAGCCATCATGATGTATCTGGCGGCAAAGCATGACCAGTTTCAAACATCAGACGCGGAGTACTGGCGCATGGTCGAATGGCTGATGTGGCAGATGGGTGGCCTGGGTCCGATGCTCGGGCAGGTGCATCACTTTGTGAAATACAACAAAGGCACATCCGAATACGCAGAGACACGTTACTCCACCGAAGCGCGACGGCTCTACAAGGTGCTCAACACACGTCTTGAGGGGCGCGACTATGTTGCGGGCGAAGGACGGGGGACATACACAATTGCCGACATGTCGATGTTCCCCTGGACCGCGCGGCATGACTGGCAGGACATCGACCTGAACGCCTATCCCAACGTGCGGGACTGGTACCTGCGCATCGTCGAACGGCCGGCCGTGCAAAAGGGCTACCACATACCGAAATATACAACGGACATCCCGATGCCCTGATCAAGGCTGCGCGGTTCGTCTGTGCAAGCGCAAAGGAAACATCGGCAGATCGGAGCGTGCCCCATGACTGAGACACCTGTGCATCTCTATCCCGAAGACCAGCAGTTTGGCCAAGTCCCCATGGAACTGGCCGCAACATTGTCAGGGATGGAGGTGTATGAGCGGATGATGTCCGGCGATCTTCCGCCCCCGCCAATGTATCGGATCGCCAATGTTCGCCTGCTCAGCGCCGAGCCGGGTCGCACGACGTTGGAGGCGGTTCCGCTGGAAGATCACTACAACCCCATCGGCACGGTGCATGGTGGCTGGATTGCCACCCTGCTGGATGCGGCACTGGCGTCCTGTGTGCATACGCAGGTGCCGACGGGCTCAGGCTTCACGACGGTTGAGTTCAAAACCAACCTGGTGCGCCCGGTGAGCGTCTCGACAGGGCGCCTGATTTGCGAAGGCACGGTGCTGCACATGGGCCGGACGATTGCCACAAGCGAAGCGCGGATCATGACCGAGGCGGGCAAGATGGTGGCCCACGGCGTTGAGACCTGCGCCATCTTCGAGATCCCCGGCCGGTAACGCCGCGCGCCCGGCCCGGTCGTCGGGTTCACCGGTTTTCGCGGGGTCAGACGACAAACACAGAAACTGCCCGCGCGGACCCTGCGGGCGACCTGATGGGTGCCTGGGGGCCAACGCGGGCGATCCTTTGGGTCACCGCTCAGTTCGTTGTACGGATCCCGGTGACCGGGTTCTCAATTGCGTTTGTCAGCAACTCGTTGGGCGTCATGGCGTCGTACTTGGCGACGGCGCTGCGCAGATCGGACAGCATTTGCTGGCCGGGGAGGCCCTTGTCCTCACGCTGAGCGACCCAGTCCTGTTCCAGAACTGCCATTTGGGTCCGCCAGCGGTCCAGTTCAGCATCGCTTAGTGTGATCGTCTCCACGCCATACTTCTCTGTCAGGACTTTGACCGCCTCTGGCCCGGCCAGATCATAGCCGATGATCGCCTCGACGATGGCGGTCTGATACGCCCAGCGGTCCAGCACGTCTTGCAGATCCGGGGGCAAAGACGCGTAGAAGTCTGGACTTATGCAGTATTCCAGCGGGTTGGTGTTGAAGCTGTTGACCGTGCGGTACTTGACCACTTCACCGATGCGAAAGATGAGTGCTGCGATATCCGCGAAGTGCAGGCCATCGGTCGTGCCGCTTTGCAGCGACGTGTAGATTTCGGCTGCCGTGCCGCTGACCAGTTTGGCGCCGAGCAGATCCAGGATCTGGCGGGACGCGGCCGTTGGAAATCTGAGCCCTTCGAGGTCTTCCATCGTGCGGACCGGTTCGCGGGTATAAAGGTTGAACGGCCCGTTCATCGACATCCGCAGCAGCGACACGCCATAGCGCTCGAACTCCTCCTTGAGGTATTGCGGATAGATCTCCTGAACCGAGGCCACCGCGCCGGCCGTGCCTTCGAAGATGAAGGGCAATT
>JBCDEC010000143.1:0-11677 GCA_039179965.1 Pseudomonadota bacterium | reverse complement strand
CTGCGGGTGTAGCGGCTGTCGCGCGGTTGAAACATCGCTTCGGGATAGGCGGCACCGCCCGGCAGGAAGACATAGCTCAGGCAGATCTCTTCGGCCTCCGGACGGATCACCATGGCCTGCTGACCAGCCAGCGGATCGGCCACCAGATGGACGGTCCCCCCTACGACAGAGGATTTGATTACGCCTGCATGGGGGGTGGACAGACCGGTTGCGGCGATCAGGTCCGCGCCGTCGACCCGGCGGCATCGCATCTGCAATTCAATCATCTGTCCCCACGTCCTTCCAGATCCGTCATTGCGCCGCAGCCGTGCCGGGTGAACGATCCTGGTCCAGCAATATCAGCAAAGCCGCAACGGTAAGCCCCACCCCCAGGATCACATTGGCCGGCGGGGGCCCGTTTCCGACGCCAAATTCCCAGAGGATAACCCAGCTCGGTGTCAGATATGTGTAGGCCATCACCTTGGCCGACGGCAGGCGCAGCGTGGCGTATTGCAACAGCACAAAGGAGCCTGCACTGGAAAAGATGGCCAGATAAAACAGCGTGGCCCAGATCAGCGGGGACAGGGCCATCCAGTGGGTCGCCCAGATGTCCGACCATCCATAGACCAGCATCACGAGGCACCCGGCGACGGACATGCCGAAGGTAAAGACCAGAGGTCGTTCGCCGCGATTGAGCAGGCGCACCATGGGCGTATAGATCGCGTGGCAGATGCAGCCAAAGAAATAGATGATCTCGCCCTGCCCGATCTGGAACGCGGCCAGGGCCGCCCAGTTGCCGCGAAAGATCACCCAAAGCGCGCCGCAGGCGCCGATGGCCAGCGCCAGGGCCATGCGCCCGGTCGTCACCTGACGCAACAGAAGGTAGCCAAAGCCCGCCGAGAGGATCGGCGTCAGGGTAAAGACGGCAGAGGTCGACAAGGCCGGGGCCGTCTTCAACCCTTCGAACATGAGGAGAAAGTAAAAGCCGAACAACCCGCCCAGAATGATATAGCGCCAGGGTGCCCGGCCTGCTGATCGCGGGATGCCGCCGGTGAGGTGGGCGGCCAGGCCCAGGACCAGGGCCGCCATGGCAAAGCGCGCGGCGGTGACCGCGGCGGGCGCAATATCCCCGGCCACAAGCGCACCCAGCGAAAAGGACCCGGCAACAAGCGCGGAAAAGACGAGCATCGCAAGATGCCCGCGCATCGCCTCGCTCATTGCTCGATGTCCCGGGTCTGCGCCTTGAGGAAACTCAGAAAGGTCTGCACCTTGTGCGTCCGGTGCAGATCGACATGGGTGACGAGCCAAAGCGGGGCCGTCCATTCGGGTTTCGGGGCCATGATCTCGACCAGCCTGTCATCTCCGGCGGCCTGCCAGCAGGCCACAAAGCCAATCCCGGCGCCCGCTCGAATGGCCTCGATCATGGCGTGGGAATCCGAGGATCGGAAGTGAATGCGCGGCGCATTGCTGCGCATCCAGCGCGCAAAGGGCGAACGGGCCTTGTCATCGTCCGGCCCGACAAAGCGGTGGCCGGCGAAGTCGTCCGGCCCGGCGGGCACGCCAAATCGCGACACGTAACTCTTGGCCGCATAAAGTGCCATGCGCAGCTGTGCAAAGGTCTGCACCACATTGTCGGGCTGTTCCGGTGCACTGCCGGCTCGAATTGCGACATGGGCTTCACCGTATTCCAGGCGGAACAGGCGCTCACCCGTGAGATAGCGCACGGTCAGCTCCGGATGGAGATCCTGAAAGCTGGACAGAACAGGCACCACGATGGGTGAGAGCGTGTCGACCGAGGTGATCACCAATTCCCCGCTCATCCCGGTGCCCTGCCCCTTGAGGCGGCCCAGCAGCTGGTTGAAGCGATCCTCGGTGGCCTGCGCCACCCGGGCCAGATCGCTGCCGGCCTCGGTCGCGGTGTAGCCGCGCGCATGGCGCTGAAAGAGTTTGACGCCCAGCCGCCCTTCGAGCGCATCGATGTGCCGGATCACCGTGGCATGATGGACGCCCAGGACCTCGGCCGCGCCGCTGACCGTTCCCAGCCGCACCACATGATAGGCGGTCCGCACTTCGTCCCAATTGTCCATTCCGGTTCTCTTTTTTGTGCATGAGCAAACACTGGGCCCAGTTTGTGCGCATTTCTGTTCATCCCCGCAAGGGGCTTGACCCCGCCCTCCTCCCGGAGTGCAACTCAAGCTGCAACGCCTGCAGCCTCTGGAGGATCCCATGCAAAAGATCGGACTTGTCGGCGGCGTCGGCTGGGCCTCGACCGTCGACTACTATCGGGCGCTGGCCGAAGGCGCCAACCGCCACTTTGCAGCCCTGGGGTACAACGCTCCGTTGCCGATGCCACCCATTGCCATCGAAAGCGTGGTTCAGGCAGAAACCCGTGCCTTGCGCGGCCGGCCGGGAGACGAAGCCAGCTGGGCAGGCTTCGACGCGGTCTTCCGCGCGGCGCTGCTGAACCTCGAGCGGGTCGGCTGCGCCTTTGCGATCATCGCCTCGAACACGCCGCATGCCCGCTTGCATGCGATCCGGCACGGCGTGTCTCTGCCGATCCTGTCGATCCTGGATGAAACCGCCAGAGCCACGGCGCAGGCGGGGGCGGAGCATGCCGTGGTGCTGGGCACCAGTGTGACAATGCAGGATGACGGCTATGCCAAGGCCCTTGCGCGCGTGGGCATCGGGGCCAATGCCCGTATGCCCGAGGCCGAGATCCAGACCATGCAGACGCTGATTGACACCGATTTTTACGGCGGTGCGTCAGCGGACGCCCAAGGCAAGCTCCTGCGGTTCTGTCATCGGCATGCGGCGCCTGGCGCCGCGGTCCTGCTGGCCTGTACGGAACTGCCACTGGCGTTTCCGGAGACGCTGGACGATCCGGTGTTTCAGGCCGACGGCTTTACCTTCGTCAATCCCTCCGCGGCCCATGTCGCCGCCGCCCTGGCCCGGGCGCTGGCGCCTTGAGATCGCTGGCCCGGCCTGCCCCGCCTGCCCCGCCTGCCCCGCCTGCCCCGCCTGCCCCGCCTGCCCCGCCTGACCGCAAGATCGCGGGCAGACCGGGGTGGGTGGGCGGGAGGTCTGCCCGCGATCTTGCCCGAGATCTTGCCCACGCCATTCAGACTCAACCGCCTGCCGCACCCGATCCGCCACCGGCCCGGCGCCAGGTCATCACGTGGAAAAAGGGCGCGTTCCGGTACCGGTTCTGTTTCGTTTCGTTGCCGCCGTAGGGCGCCGGTTCGTCAAACCCGGTCAATTCCAGTCCCGCGTTCAGAAACGCCCGCATATAGGCCGACAGCGGCCGGTGCCAGTTCACGATCCGCACCGCCCGCCAGGCCGCCCAGTCCGACCGTTCCTCAAGGTACCGGTCCAGAACCACCTGAGCGGCCCCGTCATCACGCCAGACCGGGCGGTCTTCCCCACAGGTGTGATAGCTTTGCAGATTGGCGATCAGTACCGTTCCGCCGGGGCGCACCACGCGCGCCATTTCCTTGATCGCCGCGGCATAGTCGGGGATATCGATCAACGTCAGATAGCTCACGACCAGATCGAACGATCCATCGTCGAAACCCAGCGCCTCGGCGCGGCCTTGCACATAATGTCCCTCCGGATCCAGATGTCGGGCGCGCTCCAGCAGGGCGACCGTGGGGTCCAGACCCACCGCCTCCATCCCCTGGCCGCGCATCCAGCGGCAGAACCGGCCTTCACCGCAGCCCACATCCAGCACCCGCCGCGGCGCTGCCGCCTGCACCTGCGCCTGCATGGGCCGGTCGAGCACAGAGGCCCGCGCAAAGTCCCCGTCCTCGCCTTGTTCCGCGATCCAGCCCCTGGCCGAGTCCTCCCATCCGTCCGACATCACACCGCTTCCCTCTTGACACGCTTCCGGCAGCGCTCTATCGCACGGCTCCATCCACCGGAAGCCCTGTCTTCCGGTCCCGGTCCTGTGGCCGGGATCGACCTCCACCAGCGCGTTGCGCCCGTGGGGGCGTTTGTGCATTGCGCCGCCGGACCTTACATTCGGTCCGGCATGACCCAACCGGCATAGGAGGCCGAAGACATGTTTGAAAATCTGTCCGAGCGCCTCTCCGGTGTCTTCGATCGCCTGACCAAACAGGGCGCGCTGAGCGAAGACGACGTCAAAACGGCCCTGCGCGAAGTCCGGGTGGCGCTTCTGGAGGCCGATGTCTCGCTCCCTGTCGCCCGCGATTTCGTCAAGCGCGTCCAGCAAGAGGCCACCGGCCAGGCGGTCACCAAATCGGTCACGCCCGGCCAGCAGGTGGTCAAGATTGTCCATGACGCGCTGATCGAGACCCTGCGCGGCGAAGACGATCCCGGTGCGCTCAAGATCGACAGCCCGCCGGCCCCGATCCTGATGGTCGGCCTGCAGGGCTCGGGCAAGACCACCACCACCGCCAAGCTCGCCAAGCGCCTGACCGAGCGCGAAGGCAAACGCGTGCTGATGGCGTCGCTGGACACCAACCGGCCCGCCGCGATGGAACAGCTGGCCATACTTGGCGCCCAGATCGGCGCCGACACGCTCCCCATTGTCAAAGGCGAAGATCCGGTCGCCATCGCCCGGCGTGCCAAGACCCAGGCCAGCCTGGGCGGCTATGACGTTTATATGCTCGACACCGCCGGTCGGCTGCACATCGACCAGGACCTCATCGCGCAGGCCGCCGCCGTCCGGGACGTCGCCAACCCACGCGAGACGCTGCTTGTCGTCGATGGCCTCACCGGTCAGGACGCCGTCAATGTCGCCACGGAATTTGACGACAAGATCGGCGTCACCGGCGTTGTGCTGACGCGCATGGACGGTGATGGCCGGGGCGGCGCGGCGCTGTCCATGCGCGCTGTCACCGGCAAGCCGATCCGCTTTGTCGGCCTGGGCGAAAAAATGGAGGCCATCGAGACCTTCGAACCCGACCGCATCGCGGGCCGCATCCTGGGCATGGGCGACATCGTCGCCTTGGTCGAGAGAGCGCAGGAAACCATCGAGGCCGAACAGGCCGAAAGGATGATGCGCCGTATGGCCAAGGGTCAGTTCTCTATGAACGACCTGAAAATGCAACTCGATCAGATGCTCAAGATGGGCGGCATGGAAGGCATGATGTCGATGCTGCCGGGCATGGGCAAAATGTCCAAACAGATCGAGGACGCCGGGTTTGACGACAAGATCATCAAGCGTCAGATCGCACTGATCGATTCGATGACCAAGAAGGAACGCGGCAACCCAAAGATCCTGCAGGCCTCACGCAAGAAACGCATTGCCGCGGGGGCGGGCCAGGAGGTTTCGGACCTGAACAAGCTTCTCAAGATGCACCGCCAGATGGGTGACATGATGAAGAAGATGGGCCGCCAGAAGGGCGGTATGATGAAACAGGCCATGAAGGCGATGATGGGCAAAGGCGGCAATCCCGCCGATCTTGCCGCCGGCATGGACCCCAAGGCGCTGGAAGCCGCCGCCAAACAGGCCGGAAAAGTGCCCGGCGGTCTGCCCGGTGGTCTGCCTGGTCTTGGCGGCCCCGGCCTGCCTCCGGGTCTCTCGGGCTTTGGAAAGAAGAAGTGACACGGATCCCGCCACATATACGGACGCGGGATGTGACGTATCACGTCGCCCTCCCGCTTCTATATATCGTCGCGCGGCAGCGCGGCCGCTGGATCACGCCATGACACGCGCGCCCACGATCGAGACGCCGCGCGCCCGGCTGCGCCCGCATGTGCTGGAGGACATGGAGGCCTTTTGGACCTTCTACCAGTCGCCCCGCGCCGCCTATGTCGACGCGCCCGAGAGCCGCTCGGATCTGTGGTACAAGTTCGCCTCCGAGATCGGCTCGTGGGATCTGTGCGGCTACGGTGGCTGGGCCATCGAGACCCGTGATGGCCGGTTCGCGGGTCAGATCGCCATCATCCAACCGCCTCATTTCCCGGAACTGGAACTGGGCTGGTTCCTCTTTGATGGGTTCGAAGGCCAGGGGCTCGCGTTTGAAACGGCCGCGGCCGCGCGCGACTATGCTTTTGAAACCCTGATGGTTTCCACCCTGGTCAGCTATGTTGATCAACGCAACACCCGCTCCCGCGCGCTGGCCGAACGACTGGGCGCCAGGCTCGATCCGGATGCCGCCACCTTTGATGACGGCGATGTCGTTTACCGGCATTCGCGCAGGGTGACATGATGCAGATCCCCACCCTGGAGACCGAGCGCCTGATCCTGCGCGCGCCCTGCCTTGATGATCTCGGGGCCTATACGGCGTTTTGCATGTCCGACCGCTCCGCCGGTGTCGGCGGCCCCTTCGAGCCCATTGACGTGTTCCAAAAACTTGCCGCCCTGATCGGCCATTGGAGCCTGCGCGGCTATGGCCGCTGGATGGTCACGGACAAGATGACGCAAGAGCCCCTGGGCATCGTCGGACCGATGTACCCGCCCGACTGGCCGGAGCCGGAAATCGCCTGGACGGTCTTTGCCGCCGCCGAAGGCCGCTCCGTCGCCTATGAAGCTGCCATTGCGGCGCGCGGCTATGTGTATGAAACGCTCGGCTGGACCACGGCGATCTCCTGCACCATGGCGGACAACACGCGATCGATCGCGCTGGCCAGGCGCCTGGGGGCCCGGCAGGAAGAGAACTTTGTCCATCCGCTGTATGGCGAGATGTTTGTCTGGCGCCATCCCACATCCGAGGCCCTGGCATGAGCGTACATCTGGCCGACACCCCGGTGCTGACGACCCAACGCCTGACGCTGCGCGCGCCGCAGGCCTCGGATGTGTCGGCCTGCATGGCGTTTCTCGCCACCGAGCGCACGCAGTATATGGGCGGGCCCTACGATCCGGCCCATGCCTGGCGCAGCACCGGTCATTTGATCGGCCATTGGGTCATGCGCGGCTACGGGCTTTTCATCTATTGCGACCGCGCCACCGGGCAGCCTCTGGGCGCGACCGGACCGTACTTCCCGGAAGCCTGGGTCGAGCCTGAATTTGGCTGGTCCATGTGGGATGCGGCCCGAGAAGGCCAGGGGCTGGTTTTTGAGGCCGTCACGGCCGCACGCGCCTGGACGTACACGACGTTGGGCTGGACCACGGCGGTCAGTTACATCGATCCCGAAAACACCCGCTCCATCGCCCTGGCCGAACGGCTGGGCGCGGTGCTGGATCCGGCCGCCACCTGTCCCGACCTTCCCGGTTGGGAGGGCACGTTGATCTTCCGCCATCCCTCGCCCGAGGCGCTCTTATGAGGTTTGCCTGCGAAACCGCGCATGCCGGCCCCGCTGCGGAACGGGCCGCCGGGATGCGGGCGGAGATCCCGGTTCTGGAGACCGAGCGTCTCACGCTGCGCGCGCCGGTCCTGGAAGACTTCCAGACCTATGCCGAGATCGTGCTGAGCCCGCGCGGGCGTCACCTCGACATCACGTCCCGCGACGACGCCTGGTATGATTTCGCCGCCGCTTGCGGCAATTGGCTTCTGCGCGGTCACGGGATCTGGACCGTGACGGATACAGCGCAGGGCGCAACCTTGGGCTTTGTGCTGCTGGGGTTTGAGCCGGGCGACGGAGAACCGGAACTTGGTTACCTGTTGTCTGAGGCGGCGGAGGGTCAGGGCATCGGCCATGAGGCTGCGCAGGCGGTCTTGCACCATGCCCGCACCGCGCTGCACCTGCCCCGTCTGGTCAGCTACGTCGATGTGGCCAACGACAGATCCATCGCTCTGGCGCAACGCCTCGGTGGGCGGCGCGATGACGCCTGTGCCGAGGCTGATGACACGACACTGGTGTTTCGCCACCTGCCCGACCGACCGGGCCGCGAACGCCCAGGGGAGGCGGGGCCATGAGCACGACAGACATCCCCGTCTTGGAAACCCAGCGCCTGGTGCTGCGCGGTCCGGAGGCCGAGGACTACCCGGATTTCAAAGCCACGTTCACCAGTTACCGTGCCCGGTTCATGGGCGGGCCCCTCAACGGCTATGAGGCCTGGATGCTCTATGCGGCCGAGATCGGTCATTGGAAGATCCGGGGCTACGGCATGTGGATGATCCACGACAGGGTGACCGATGAAACCTATGGAATGGCCGGCGGCTGGATGCCCGCCAAATGGCCCGAGCGCGAGATCGCCTGGGTGATCTGGCCCGAAAAATCCGGCCACGGCTATGCGCTCGAGGCGGTCCATGCCGCGCGTGGCTACTTTTACGGCACGCTGGGTTGGGACGGAGCGGTCAGCTACATCGACCCCAAGAACCTTGATTCCATCCGACTGGCCGAACGGCTGGGCGCCAGGAAGGACAAGTCCGCGCCGACCATCGACGGCAACGACGCGGTCTACCGACATCCCACGCCGGCCGCGCTGGATCACACGCAGCTGGCCCATGGCATCGAAATGGAAATCAGCCACTACCGCGATCCGCTCTTCAAGCCGAAAGGATGGTCCATTGACTGACGACGCCACAAACCGCGCCGCGACGCTGCTCAACGCGCACCGCGAGAGCATCGACCGGCTGGACGCAATCCTGGTCTACACGCTGGGCGAGCGGTTCAAACAGACACAGGCGGTCGGCCGACTGAAGGCCGAACACAATTTGCCGCCGTCGGATCCCGCCCGTGAAGAAAGCCAGATCGCCCGTTTGGGGGAGCTGTCAAGAGCCGCGGATCTGGATCCCGAATTCGCCAAGAAGTTTCTGGCGTTCATCATTCAAGAGGTCATCCGACACCACAAGCAACACCAATCGTGACGGCGGGGTAAACCCCGCCCTACGCCCACCGTGTAGGGCGGGATGTATCCCGCCGTTCTTCCCGCCATTCGATAAGGAGAAACAACAATGGCAATGAAAATCAGACTGGCCCGGGGTGGGTCGAAAAAGCGTCCCTTCTACCGCATCGTGGCGGCCGACAGCCGCATGCCGCGTGACGGTCGCTTCATCGAAAAACTGGGCACCTACAACCCGCTTCTGCCAAAAGACAGCGAGCAGCGGGTGCAGATGGATATGGAACGCGTCCAGCACTGGCTTGACCGGGGTGCGCAGCCCACAGACCGGATCGCACGCTTCCTCGAGGCCGCCGGCCACCGGGAAAAGACCACACGCGACAACCCCAAGAAAGGCGAGCCCGGTGCCAAGGCCAAAGAGCGCGCCGAAGAAAAGGCCGCCAAATCGGCAGAAGCTGCCGAAGCGCCTGCTGAGGCGCCTGTAGAGGCAACCGCGGAGTGATCCAGGCTGTGATGCAGGCTGCGGGACGGCGGGTGGGGCGACGCCGCAGGCGAGCGCCTGACGCCGTCCCCACGCGCTCGACAGATGGGCCTGACAGATGTTCCGTCTCCTCCGCCTAGCCATCCTGCTCGCCGTGGCGTTCGTCGCTGGCGTTCTTTTCGAACGCGACCGGGCCGGGTCTGCCTGCGCAGAGCAGGACGGCCTGTGGCAGAACGGCCTGTGCATGGCATTGGAGAGCCCACATGAGTGAGCGGATCTGTGTGGGCGCCATAGCCGGGTCCTACGGCGTGCGCGGCGAGGTCAGGCTGAAAAGCTTCTGCGCCGCGCCCGAAGACATCGCAACCTATGGACCGCTCTCCACCGAGGACGAAAGTCAGAGCTATTCAATCCGTCTGGGGCGCCCGGTGAAGAATGGCTTTTCCGCGCGCCTTGGCGGCGTGACATCAAAGGAACAGGCCGACGCGCTCAAGGGCACGCGGCTCTATGTTGCCCGCGACCGCCTGCCCGATCTGCCGGATGATGAGTACTATCACACCGATCTGATTGGTATGGAGGTCTTCGACACCGGAGGCACCCGTTTGGGCCGAGTCAAATCCGTGCTCAACCATGGCGCGTCTGACCTTCTCGAAATCCATGGGCCGGGGCTCAAATCCACTGTGCTCTTGCCCTTTACCCAGGCGGCCGTGCCAACGGTCGACCTGGCCGGTGGGCGCATCGTGGCCGATCCGCCCGACGGGCTGTTTTAGACATGGCCGAGCACGCGACATGAGCGACACGCCCAAAGACCAGGACCCGGTCGCTGCCCCACCGGCCCGCGCGGCCGGCCGCAAAACCATTCGCGTCTCGGCCACGCCGCGCGACCTGATGACTGCAACTCCCGATCTGTACGGTGTTTGGAAGGCCAAGATCATCACCCTCTTTCCCCAGGCCTTTCCCGGTGTCTTGGGGGAAAGCCTGACCGGCAAGGCGCTCCAGGACGGGCTCTGGCAGCTGGAAACCATTGACCTGCGCGCCTTTGGCCTGGGCAAGCACCGCAACGTCGACGACACGCCCGCGGGCGGCGGCGCCGGCATGGTGCTGCGCGCCGATGTTCTGGGCCCCGCGATCGAACAGGCCATGAGCGCGACATCCGCCAACTGGCCTCTGATCTACCTGTCACCGCGCGGCCGGCCCATGGACCAGGCGTTGATGCGGCGTCTGGCGCGCACGGATGGAGTCACCCTGATCTGCGGGCGCTTTGAAGGTGTCGATGAACGGGTGATCGAGCACTACCGGATCGACGAAGTTTCGCTTGGCGATTTCGTTCTGACCGGCGGCGAGATCGCCGCCCAGGCGCTGCTGGATGCCACCGTGCGATTGATGCCGGGGGTTCTGGGCAATGCCAGGTCAGCCCTAGACGAAAGCTTTGCCGACGGGCTTCTGGAACATCCTCAATACACCCGACCGGCAGACTGGCAGGGGCGATCCATCCCGGACGTCCTGACCTCTGGTCATCACGAACACATTGACGCGTGGCGGCGCACGCAGGCGCAGGAAATCACCCGCAGGCGCCGTCCGGATCTCTGGGATCGATACACTGCGCGCGAAAACCCTGACAAAAAGGCTTGATCCCGTCAGCATTCCGGCATAAGCCGCCTGCGCCTGACACCGCATTGCGGCGTCCGGTCATCGGGTGTGGTCGCGGCTCTTGCCGCCACCCCTATCCCGACACCGAAGATATGTGACCTGAACTCTCCGACGGGCGCTGCGGCGGACCCGACATACATCCGGAGCTCTGAGGCGCCAGACCTTCGCGGATCAACCGCGAGCAGATGAGGAGTGGATCAGATGAACCTGATCGCAGAACTCGAGGCGGAACAGATTGCCTCGCTGGGGAAAGACATCCCCGATTTCAAAGCCGGCGATACCATTCGCGTCGGCTACAAAGTGACCGAAGGCTCGCGCAGCCGGGTGCAGAACTACGAAGGCGTCTGCATCAGCCGCAAGAACGGCGTTGGCATTGCCGGATCGTTCACCGTGCGCAAGATTTCTTTCGGCGAAGGCGTGGAACGGGTGTTCCCGCTTTATTCGACGAATATCGACAGCATCACCGTGGTCCGCCGCGGCCGCGTGCGTCGCGCCAAACTGTACTACCTGCGCTCGCGCCGGGGCAAATCTGCGCGGATCGCGGAAGTCGCCAACTACAAGCCCAAGGCCGACACGGCCGGCAGCGCCGAAGCGTAAAGGTTGTTCCGATGAAAAAAGACATTCACCCAGAATACCACCTGATCGACGTCAAAATGACCGACGGAACGGTTGTCCAGATGAAATCCACCTGGGGCACGGAAGGCGAACAATTGTCGCTGGACATCGACCCTTCCGTGCATCCGGCCTGGACCGGCGGAAACACCCGCCTGTTGGACAGCGGCGGCCGCGTGTCGAAGTTCAAAAAGAAATACGAGGGCCTGGGCTTCTAGGAGCGCCAACCTCAGGAAACATGAAAACGCCGCCCATTGGGGCGGCGTTTTTCG
>JBCDEC010000142.1:0-11706 GCA_039179965.1 Pseudomonadota bacterium | reverse complement strand
CTTTTGGCGATCTGGCAGATCCCGACAGCGACGTGTCCAAATCCGTGGTCGATCGCGGCGGGTTCAATCTGCTTGACGAATTTGGCTACGAGCCGGTCAACAAATACCTGCCGCCCCGATCCAACGAAGTGTCCATTGGAGAGGTGTCCGTTGAAGCTGAGGTCCCCCAACCAGATGGCTCGGCCATCGAACGGCTCTTTGCTTGGGCTGACGCAGCCCTGTCGCGATAGGAGAGTGACATGCATCCCGCCTATTCGGTGATCGTCTTCACGACCGCGTCCGGCGCGGGCTATGGTCTGTTGTTCTGGCTGTCCCTGGCGCGACTGGTCGACCTTTTGCCAAACGAGGGTTGGATGCCCTTCGTCAGCCTTGTGCTGGCCCTGGTCCTGATCACCACCGGTCTGCTTGCGTCGACCCTGCATCTTGGGCATCCGGAACGCGCCATCGGAGCGTTTTCGCAATGGCGATCATCGTGGTTGTCGCGTGAGGGTGTGCTCGCCGTCGCAACTTACGTGCCTTCAGGTCTGCTGGCGCTGATCTGGCTTTTCGGCGCGGGTGGTGCGGCAGAGCCTGCGCTGGCCCTGCTGTCCGCGCTGGGCGCTGTTGGTACGGTGTATTGCACGGGCATGATCTATGGCTCACTTCGAACCATACGCCAGTGGTTTCATCCCTTAACGGCTTTTGTCTACCTGTCGCTGTCCGCCGCCACAGGCGCGATTTTGCTGGGCCTTTTGATGTCGTTCTTCGGGGGTGTGCCCACCTGGGTCAGCGCCCTGGTTGTCACCAGCCTGGGTGTCGCGGCCGCGATCAAGCTGACGTATTGGCATCAGATCGACGCGGATCCCGGCAAGTACACGGCAGAGATGGCAACAGGTCTTGTCGGTCCGGGCGGAACAGTTCGACCGCTCGACCCGCCCCACACCAGACCGAACTTCGTGATGCTTGAGATGGGCTACCAGGTCGGACGCAAACACGCCTTGGCCTTGCGCCGCCTTGGTGTCGTCCTGACGTTTGTCGTGCCGGGTGCTACAGCTCTTATTGTTCTTTTCACCTCGGGGTGGCCAATTTTACTCTATTCTCTCATAACTTTGGCAGCCGCCCTGGGTGTTTTGGTTGAGCGCTGGCTCTTCTTTGCTCAGGCCGAGCATGTCAGTCAATTGTTTTACGGAGCGGCGCGCGCCTAAGACGCGCCGCAGCAAAAAGACGGCGGGGGGGAGCAAAATGGAGGCGCTCGGCCTGACAATCGAGATGGTGATCGTGCTGGCGGTCCTCATTCTCACCGTGACTCTCTTTGTGACCGAAATCGTTCGCGTCGACGTCGCAGCAATTGGCATCATGGTGTTGTTGGGATGTCTTGCGTCCTTGCCCGGCCTGGGCGGTATCCTGGACGTTTCAACGCTGTTCAATGGCTTTGGCAGCAATGCCGTCATTTCAATAATTGCGGTCATGATCATCGGTGCCGGTCTGGACAAGACCGGCGTCATGGCCGCCGTTGCGGAGTGGATCACCCACATTGGCGGCTCTACGGAAAGCCGCATTATCACAATGATTTCCTCAGTCGTCGGTTTCATTTCCTCGTTCATGCAAAACGTCGGCGCGGCGGCCTTGTTTGTGCCTGTCGTGTCCAGAATCTCGGTGCGCACCGGATTGCCGATGTCGCGCCTGCTGATGCCCATGGGCTTTTGCGCGATCCTGGGCGGGACGCTGACCATGGTCGGGTCGTCGCCGCTGATCCTGCTGAACGATCTGATCCACGGCGTGAATGCGACCCTGCCGGCCGATCAGCAGATGAGACCGTTTGAGTTGTTCGATGTCACGCCAATAGGTCTGGCCCTGCTGGCCACCGGCATTCTCTACTTTGTCGTTCTGGGCCGTGTTGTGTTGCCGTCCGCACCGTCCGAGGACGGCGTCGCGTCTCAAAGCCTGCTGGAGTACTATCGCAGCGTCTACAATCTGGATGGTCAAATTCACGAATTCGACGTCTCGCGCCACAATGCTCTGAGCGGCAAAACGATCGACGACGTGGAAACGCATTACCGCGTGCTCATCGTCGCAATGAAACACAACAACAAGATCTACAGAGCACCGCCACGAAGCGTTGTCATCAAAACCCCGTCACGGCTTGCGGTGATTGGGGCGCGCGAAGACGTGGCGGCCTTTCGCGCCGATTTCAAGGCCATCGAATTGCCCGCCCTGGATCAATTTGCCGAGTCGCTTGGCGCCTCAAACGGGGGTATTGCCGAGATTGTCATTCCCCCGAACTCGTCGCTCATCGGCAAAACCGGGCGCGAGATCGTCATCCGCAAAGTCTACGATCTGTCGCCCCTTGCCCTGTCGCGCGCCGGCGAAGTCTACACACGCGACAAGGGCAATCTGCTGGGCAACATGCCCTACCAAGCCGGCGATACCCTGGTCTGTCATACAAATTGGGAGTCGCTGGCGCGGCTTGAGAAGGACCGCGATTTCGTTGTCGTGACGACTGATTACCCCAAGGAGGAACGGCGCCCCCAAAAGGTCGCGCATGCCTTGATCTTCTTTCTGATTGCGCTGGGTCTGATCCTTGGGACCGATCTGACGCTGTCTCTGTGCCTGCTGGTTGGCGCCCTCGGGATGATTGTGAGCCGGGTGTTGAGCATTCAGGAAGCCTATGATGCGGTCGGCTGGAACACGGTCTTCCTGCTGGCCAGTCTGATCCCGCTCGGGCAGGCGGTGCAAAACACAGGGACAGCCCAATGGATTGCGGATCTGGTTCTTGGCGTCCTGGATGGCATGCCGGTTTGGACGATCCAGGCGTCTGTGGCGGTGTTGGCGACAGTCTTTACCTTGGTGATGTCCAATGTCGGCGCGACGGTTCTGCTTGTCCCTCTGGCCGTGAACATCGCGCTGGGCGTCGGCGCGGATCCTGCGCTCTTTGCGCTGACGGTCGCCATCTCGACGTCGAACTCATTTCTCATCCCGACCCATCAGGTCAATGCCCTGACGATGGGGCCCGGTGGCTACTCGGTCGCGGATTTCATGCGGGCCGGAGGCGGCATGACAATCCTGTTCCTGATCGTCGCTTTGGGAATGCTCAACCTGTTCTACTAGGGTGGCAACAGACTTGGCCCCCAAGCCGTCCGGGCCGCCCGGATCGGCCCGGATCGGCCCAGATCGGCCCGGATCGGCCCGGATCGGCCCGGCGCGGGCCACAGCCCGACAAGTGTCGTGCATGGGTGCGGTCTTGCGATCGACGCGTTGGATTGGGTGCGGGCCCTGTGATGTCTGACCGTTCCTCCAAACGGGAAGGCCGGCCGGCAATGGGGGCCATCGACGCGCGCCGTGCCATCAGACGGTCTCCTGCGCCCGTGGCTCCGGCGATGCCCTCAAAATGATCAAACCGCCGTCAGGTCGTGGCGCAATCCCGCCCAAACCGACAGACGGGTCGGAGCGCTACACGCCTGTCACCTTTCGATGCTACCCCTGCAGGGCGCAGTCTGGTGGGGATCGAACGTATGGCGCAAGGTGAGACGCAAAAGGCCATCTGGGTTTCCGTTTATCGCGCCTTGCGCTCCGATATCTGTCAGGGGCGCCTGGCGCCGGGTGACAAGATGCCGACGCTTGCGGCCCTTGTGCGATCGGAAAACCTGAGCTTGCACGGGGCCCGGCGTGTGATGGAGAACCTTCGCGCGGATGGTGTTGTGCAGAGCTGGCAAGGCAAAGGCTATCGGGTGGCTTTGCCGAAGATCCGTCTGAAACTGAACACGCGCCAGCCGGTCTTTTCCGAAAACGTCCGGGCCATGGGCTTTGCCACCAAGTCCGAAGTGGTCGCGACCAAACATCTGGGTCTGCCGGGCCACCTGGCGCCGCGGATGATGCGCCGCGCGGGGACCGAAGTGACCCGGACGGAAACGCTCAGAAAGGTGAACGGGCGAACCGTTGCACTCTCGGTCGATTACTTCCTGAAAGACAGGCTGGATGGCATCGTGGAGACCTTGCAAGCAACCGGCAGCGTGTCGCAATCCCTGTCGCTGCTTGGTGTGCCGTCCTATGAACGGGATCTTACCTCGCTTGAGGCGCGTCTCCCCACAGCCCATGAAGCCCTGATGCTGGAGATTGCACGGCAACAACCCGTGTATGCCACATTGGGTGCGAATATCGCGCCGGATGGGACGGTGGTTCAGGTCTCAAAAGGGATCTGGCGCAGCGATTGTATCGTTTACGAAGTCTGAGGGGTTAGGGGGACCGGCGCAGCGGTGGCGAAGTGAGTGCTGTCAGTCTTGCGGTCCCCGCCTGTCATCTCCTGGCGCATATAGGCTGCGAGAAGCGTCTTTGTGTAGGGGCTTTGAGCGCCGGAGAGGACCGCCTGGGTATCGCCAATGTCGCGGACTTCGCCCTTTTCCAGCACCAGCAGGCTGTGCGCAATCTCGGAAACAACCGCCAGGTCATGGGTGATGAACACGCAGGCGAGACCACGCTGATCCTGAAGGCGCCTCAGCAGGCGCAGGACCTGAGCCTGGATCGTGACGTCGAGGGCCGAGGTGATTTCGTCGCACAACAAGACGTCCGGCTCAGCAGCAAGGGCACGGGCCAAGGCAACGCGCTGTTGCTGACCTCCGGACAATTGCCTTGGGCGGCGAACAAGAAAGTCGGACCCAAGATCCATTTCGGCCAACAGCCCGATCGCGTTCTGGCGGGCCTCTGCCGGGGTCTGCCCGAAGTAGAGGCGCAAGGGGCGGGTGAGAATTTCCCCGACCGTATGGGCCGGGTTCAAAGATGACAGCGGATCCTGGAACACCATCTGGACCCGGCGCCGATGTGCCTTGCTGCGCCGCTTGGCCAGGCCTGAGAGCGTGCTTCCATCGTCAAGACAGATATCGCCTGCATGCCCGGCCACCGCACCGGCGATCAGGCTGGCAAGCGTCGATTTGCCGGACCCGGATTCCCCGACAACGCCCAGTGTCTGACCGGCATAGAGTCGGAAGGACAGGTCCTTCAGGACAAGCCTCGGTGTCTTTTGAAACCACCCTGGCGCGACATACCCGAAGTTGACGTCGGCAACGCTGAGAACAGGCGTGCGTCCCGCCTCCGGCGTGGTGTTGCGCCCCGCTGCCAATCGCGGAATGGCCTGCACGAGATCACGGGTATAGGCCTCGCTGGGGTGGTCAAAAATCTGGGAGGTCTCACCGTCCTCGACCACCCGTCCGCCACGCATAACCATGACGCGGGCGCACATCTTGGCGATGACATTCAGATCGTGACTGACATAAATCAGGGTCGCGCCCAGCTCCTTTTGGACCCGCCCGACCAGATCCAGAACCCGCGCTTCCACGCTCTTGTCGAGCGCGGTGGTAGGTTCATCCAGCACGATCAGTTCCGGGCGCGCGACAAGTGCCGAGGCAATCACGATGCGTTGCCTTTGGCCGCCTGAAATTTCATGGGGATACCGGTCAAACAATGTGTTTGGATCAGGCAGATTGGTCTCCGCCATCAGGGCCAGGGCATGGTCTTTGGCGGCCGTGCCAAACAGGCGTCGATGGAGTCCGATCAGTTCAACCAGTTGAGCGCCAACCGTCATGTGCGGGGTCAGCGACGACAAAGGGTTTTGCGGAACGATTGCCACCCGTCCGCCACGATAGGCACGCAAATCTGCATCCGACAGGTGCAACACATCGGTGTCACCCAGGTGAATGGAGCCGTGTTCAAAGCGTGCTCCGGGGCGGGCAAAGCCCAACAGCGCCCGCGCCACAGTCGATTTGCCCGAGCCGCTTTCTCCGACGATGCCCAGCGTCGCGCCCTGTTCCAGCGTAAAGCTCACGTCTTGCGCGGCGGGAACATCGCGCCCGTTGCTCTTGAAAACGACCGAGAGGTTTTGGACCTTCAGGCGCGACATCAGCCGGTCTCCAGCGAAGAGATACCATAGGCGCGCGCAAGACCGTCGACGGTAAAATTGATCCCGATAATGAGAGACGACAGCGCAATGGCCGGCAGCACGAGGAACCAGGGGTCGGTAAAGACGACGGACATGGCTTCCTGCACCATCAGACCCCAATCCGGGGTGGGCTGGCTGATGCCGAGCCCCAGAAAGGACAGGGCGCTGATTTTCAGGACCGCTGCGGAGATGCGGATGGCGAGTTCCACAGCGAGCAGGCCCAGCAGGTTGGGCGCGATTTCACGGCCCTGGATGAACCAACTCAATTCACCGCGCAATTCCGCGGCGCGCACATAGTCCAGCGCGGCAATTGTCATGGTTTTGGCCCGCACAACGCGCACCACGCCCGGCGTGTAGACAATGGCCACGATGATCGTCAGCGCCCAGAGGTCCTTGCCGAAGGTGAGCACCAGAATAGCGATCAGCAAAAGCTCGGGGATCGACATCAGTGCATCGGTGCACCGCATGATCGCATCGTCGAGCCACCCGCCAAAGTAGCCGGCCGTCATGCCCAGAAATGTGCCGGCCAGGATTGCCAAGATGACGCCAATGGCCGACACCAGAAGCGCCACGCGCCCGCCAGACATCAGCCGGGACAGGTAGTCGCGGCCTATTTGATCCGTGCCCAGCCAATGTTCCGGCGCGGGCGGCGTCAGGCCGTCGGTGAATATGGCACTGATCGAATAGGGCGCGATCAGAGGTGCAAAAAGCGCAAGCGCCAGATGACTGGTGACGAGCACCAGACCGATCACGGTCAGCGGCGACGCCAGCGCCTTGCGAAACCGGTTTTCCTGGCGCGGCAGCGTATTGAGCGCCGTATCAACCATGTGTTTTTCTCCGCACCCTGGGGTCGAGCGCCAGGACCCCGATATCGGCCAGCAGATTGGCAAGGATCACGGCAAAGGCCGCACAAAAGGTGATGGCCTGGACGGTTGGCACTTCGCGCTGCGCAATGGCGCGAATAAGTTCCAGCCCGATGCCGGGAAAGCGGAAGACCGCCTCGATGACCACGGTGCCCGATATGATTCCGGCAACAAATTGCGCCGACCCGTTCAGCATCGGGATCAGGGCTGCGGGCAGGGCATGGGTGACCACCAGCCGCCACTCCGGCACTCCGGAGAGCCGCGCGCGCTCGACAAACTCGCTGTCGAGCGCTTCGACCATACCCGCGCGCAAAAGGCGGAACTGATAGGCGACACCGGAAACGGTGAGCGCGGCCACGGGCAGAATTGAAACCGCGAGGATCTGAGGCCAGGGCGCGCTTTCCGAGACCATCAGCACTGCTGGGGCCAGTCCGAGCCACAGCGCAAACACTATGATGAAGACATTGCCGACCACGAAGTCAGGCATCGAATAGGCAAAAAGCGTGGCTCCGGAAACGACCCCATCGGTCCGCCCGCCCGGTTTTAACGCCGCCCAGATTCCCAGGGCAATGGAGACGAGTGGCGTGAGCAAGACGGCGACAGAGGCCATGAGCAGCGAATTCATCAAGGGATGATAGATTGAATCGATCACCAGCTCCTGGGTCAGGATCGTCACCCCAAAATCAAAGGACACCAGGTTCCACAAAACGATCGCGAAGCGCTCCAACATCGGCTTGTCCAGCCCCAGTTCCGCGCGCATGCGGGCCAGATCCTCGTCTGTGTAGTAGATCAGTTCATCCGCCGGGATCGTGGCGTCCAGCGCATCGCCCGGCAGAATTTCCGTGCCAACAAAGACCACGGCTGAGACCAGCACAAGGATCAGGCCGGACAGCGCCAGGCGGCGCAGGATCAGAACCAGGATAGGGCCCATGCGATGTGCTCTAAATCACCGCGCCAAGGCTTTTGAGATAGGCAAATCCCGCCGGGATATCCTCGTGACGCTTCAGTTCGAGCACCAGATGCGGGGCGCTCCCAAGCGCAGCAAGTGCGCGAAAAACCTCAAGCCATTCGATATGGCCTTCGCCGGGCGCCCAGTGGCGATCCGCATACCCGTCCGTGTCCTGCAGGTGAACGTGTCTGAGCAGATCGCCCGCATCGCGCACGTAAACGTCCACTGGCGGGGCATCAGACGCGCGTTGCGCAATCTGGGCATGGCCGGTGTCGATGGACAGGGCAAGCGCGGGGGAGCCAATGATCTCGACCATCTCGCGCCGAATCTGCGGGGTAATGTCCTTGATGTTCTCCAGCACCAGTTGGACGCCGTGCTCTTCGCCCAGGTGCAGCGCTGGGCTCAAGACGGCCTTCACATCCTCGGCCACTTTCGCGACAACGCTGTCATATCCCGGCGGGATAAAGTTGAACCGGTTGTATTCGTGCCAATTGTCAAAGGGCGAGTGGACGACCATCTGGCGCGCACCCAGGGCTGCGGCGGCTTCGACAGCCTCGGCGTATCGCTTGCCGATGACCGGGGCGACGTCGGGATCCGCACAGGCAACGTCGAGCCCCACAAAGGGTCCGTGGATGCCCAGCCGGCCGTCAAATCCGTCAATCGCCGTCTTGGCCCGATCGACCGTGTCCTGCCAGCCGTCGCGATACACATCAGCATGGAAAAAGTTCTGGATTTCCAGATCCCGGCTTTCGGAAAACAGCCAGTCCCGGTGTGTGGCAATATCATCGATCATCAGCGCGGCGCCGATTTTGAGCGGGGTCATGTGGGTGTCCTTCCGGTCTTGGGCGAGGGAGGGCCAGCGGCCGTCCCGAATTGGGGTAAAGGTCTTTTCGGACAGTTTTGTAACGCGGGCCTGGCCAGGGCGACGTCAGCGGCCGGAGTGTTTTGATGCTGTGGCGCAGCGCAAAACAGCAGCGGCACCTGGCTGAGCTGGCACATGTCGCTGAACAGCGCGGTGCCGCCTGGTCCTTGAACAGTCACCTGCCGGCCCTGGCTCAACCTCCGTGGCGGTGGGTGTTGATCAGCATCCATGATCGTTGCGCCGGCCATGGCGCTGGGTTGCGTAGGCACGGGGTCTCTCAGCGCAAGACCGCGCCGCCCGGAATGGGCGGCGCCTTTCCGTACGGGATCACGCGTCGATCCAGATGTACTCGAAGCGGCTGGACCAGTTCTGGGAATGGCTGCGCGCGTTTTTCACATTGGCCGCATGCGCGACCATGTTGCGGCGTCCCCCCAGCATGATGCCAGGCACTTCCTCCTGAAGGATCTTCTGTGCTTCCTTGTACAAATCCGCCCGTTTGGCGTCGTCGGGCGTGCCAACGGCTTGCAACACCAGCGCGTCGTATTTCTCCGAGGCTTCTCCCGACCAACCGCCGGGTTCGGCCGCATTGCGGCTGGAGGCGCGACCCAGATTGATGAACGGGTTTCGCGGGCCCACGAGGTTGCGGCGCGGCCGACCGATGGGCTGGTTCACGGCGCTGACGAAGGGGTTGAAACCGTCGCAGGGCCGTTCCTGGAACTCCAGCTTGATGCCGGCTTCGGCCAGGCTCTCTGAGACAATCGGATAGACACGTGGCTCTTCGGGGAAGGACGGGCAGAAGACCATCGCAGGCAAGGTCACGCCATCGCCATAACCGGCATCTGACAGCAGCGATTTGGCCTGGTCGACGTCACGCTCCACCGGACGGGCAACGAATTCCTTGTTCACGCCAGTCATATGGCTGTCGTTGCCCGTCCAGCCATCGGGGTCATTGTAGACAATCCGGTTGATCGCCGGACGGTCGATGGCCAGGCTCATCGCCTTGCGCACGCGCACGTCATTCCAGGGGAAGTTCAGGTTTTTCGGCATGATCAGCCAGAACTGATCGCCGGCCGCTGAGGCATGAATGGCGCCGTCTGATTCTTCATATTGGCCGATCTGACCGGGATCGATATTCCACACGGCGTTCAACTGACCGGCACGGAAGCCATTGATGGCCGCATTTCCCATGGCGATGACGCCACGCAGTTCGTCCAGATAGGGCGCGCCCATCCAATACGCATCAAAGCGTTCCGCACGGAACTGGCGCGCATTGTCAATCTCGACAAGTTTGAACGGGCCGCTGCCGATCCCGTCATAGCCCATCGCAGCCAGATCGTCGTTCGCCTTCAGGATCATCGCCCGGTATTCGGCCAGCGCATAGGGGAACTCGGCATTGGCATTTTCAAGGAAAAAGCGCACGCCGTATTTGCCCATTGGTTCCATGGATTTCACATTCTGGCGGATCAGGCCGATCGCATCCTTGTGGAAATTCATCGACGCGATGACATCGGCCGAAGTCAGCTCGGTCCCGTCGTGAAACATCACGCCTTCCGCGATGGTGCAGTCCCAGACGGTGAGATCGTCATTCGGGACCAGCGACGTGGCGAGCTCAAGCTGAACATTCATGTCCTCGTCGACCCATGTCAGCGCGTTCCAGACCGACCGCGTGAGCAGATCGAGCCAGAAGTAGGGATGTTCGCCCCGGTTTGACTGGCCAAGCGCCCAGTTCGGATAGGTTTGGCCGTAGGTAAGAATGCCGCCTTGTTTCGGTTCCTGGCCGGATATCATACCAGCCACCATGTCCGGCGTTGTGGCCAGCGCTTTGGAGGGGTCCAAGAGGTGGCTCAGGCCGAAGACCGTTGAACCGGCGGCGACATGCGCCATGAATTCGCGTCGATTGAGGCGAGGCATAGGTGATCTCCCAGGTTGCTTTGGGAGCCAAAATAAGAGCCAAGGTCACAGCAACATTTCGTTCTCCGCCCGCAGGAGGCATGTCACAAAAGATTGTCGCAAAGCCGGGTTGCTTGCGGATTGTGCCCGGACCGCGCGCGCAGGACGTGGGTTTGGTCCAAACGCGATGCGACCGCTCCGCCCGACCAGAGTCATCCCAAAGGGCGTCTGGCTCGCCGGGGCTGGGCGAAGGAGTTCATCGCAGTGTCGTGACACGAGATGCCCACGCATTCGGATCGCAAACAGACATGCCTTGTGCCCTCTATGCGCCCTCAGTGTTGGCTCGGGTCAGTGTCGATTCCTCCACGGTTTCTAAGCCCCACTGACCAGTTGTTTTTTCAGAACCTCGGTCAGAACTGGAAATCGGCGTCAGGATTGGCGATGGTCGGTTCTACCAAGTCCAAAGGGGGCTGGGTCGGCTGGAAAATCGATGTGTGATGTCCACGGATCGCTTGGCCGGGGGCTGGAGAACGCGGCATGGCGCTCAAGCGTGACATTGGTTTGATCGGCCTGACATTTGTCGCCGTCGGCGGCGTGCTGGGGTCTGGCTGGTTGTTTGCGCCAATGATGACAAGTCAGTTGGCCGGACCCGCCGCCATTTTGGCCTGGCCCATCGGGGCCTTTGCGATGTTGCTCCTGGCGCTGACCTTCGCCGAGATCATGGCGCTCTTCCCGGTTGCCGGAGGCATCGCCCGGATCCCGGAATTCAGCCACGGACGCCTTCTGTCCATGGCCATGGGATGGAGCGCCTGGGCTGGCTACTGCACCGCGGCCCCGATCGAAGTCGAGGCTGCATTGCGGTATGCCAACTACTATATTCCCTGGATCCATGACGGAACCTCGGGCGGTCTGCGCCTGCCCGGGGTCATTCTCGCGTCCGTGCTGTTGCTTGTCTTTACCGTCATCAATGCCTTCGGAGTCGCCTGGTTCGCGCGGGTCAACACCACGCTGACCTGGTTCAAGATCTGCGTCCCGACCGTCTTTGTCGGCGCAATACTATTCACCTCCTTTGACACCTCAAACTTCACCGAATTCGATGGCTTTATGCCCTATGGTGTCTCCGGCGTTTTTGCTGCGGTGGCCTCCGGCGGCGTCGCTTTTGCCTTTCTGGGTTTTCGCCACGCGATTGATATGGCCGGAGAAGTGCGCCACCCCCAGAAGACCATCCCGCGGG